>JAEVZY010000341.1 GCA_023392035.1 Pseudomonadota bacterium
GGACCTGAACCAGCCGGTGGCGGCCGACATGAATGCCATCGCCAAGGATGTGTTCGACAAGTGCTTCTCGGCCGTGGTGCTGTTCCTCTTGCTGCCGCTGTTCATCGTCATCGGCATCGCCATCAAGCTCAGTTCGCCGGGCCCCGTGTTCTTCCGCCAGCAGCGCCTGGGCCTGAACGGACGTCCCTTCATGTGCTTCAAGTTCCGCAGCATGAAACTGCACCAGGAACAGGGCGTGGTGACCCAGGCCACCCAGGACGATCCGCGCGTGACCCGCATCGGCCGCTTCATCCGCCGCACCAGCCTGGACGAACTGCCGCAATTCATCAACGTCCTGATGGGCGACATGTCGGTGGTCGGGCCGCGTCCGCATGCCCTGCAGCACAATGAGTTGTACAAGGACAAACTTGAGATGTACATGCTGCGGCATCGCGTCAAACCCGGCATCACCGGATGGGCGCAAATTCATGGCTACCGCGGCGAAACCGACACCGTGGACAAAATGGCCAAGCGGGTGCAGTTCGACCTGCACTACATCAAAAACTGGTCCTTCGCGATGGACATGAAGATCATCGTCTGGACGGCATTCAAGGGATGGACGGGGAACAATGCTTACTAGCCAACGCAATCACGAAGCAAACAATATCGCTCACCTGAGCAACGTCAGGCCGCTCAACAGCCTGCACCCGCCGCGCCGGGTTTCCAGCGCCCCGGCCGAACCGCCGCTGCTTGACCGCGCGCAGTTTTCCGCCGTGGTGGCCAACGCGCCGCTGGTGGCCTTCGACCTGATCGTGGAAGACCCGCAAGGGGCGATCCTGCTCGGCATGCGCAGTAATCCGCCGGCGCGCGGCTACTGGTTCACGCCGGGCGGGCGCATCCGCAAGCATGAAGGCCTGGAAGCTGCCTTCGCCCGCATCACGCGCGACGAGCTGGGCCACGAATTCGCCCGCGCCGACTGCGATTTCCTGGACGTGTGCGAGCACCACTACGACACCAATTTCCTCGGCGAGCCGGGCGCCACCACGCACTACATCGTGCTGGTGCATCGCCTGCGCACGCATCGCGAACTGCTGCGCCTGCCCACCAGCCAGCACAGCCATTACACCTGGATGCAGCCCGGCCTGTTGCGCCGGCATCCGCAAGTGCATCCCTATGTGCAGGCCTATTTCCCCGAATCCGAACAAGTTTGAGACAACAAGGCCTTATGGATACCCTGATTCCCGTAGTCCTGTGCGGCGGCTCCGGCAGCCGCCTGTGGCCGCTGTCGCGCGAAACCCATCCCAAGCAATTCCTGCGTCTGCTGGGCCAGCACAGCCTGTTGCAGCAAACCCTGCTGCGCCTGCAAGGCATGCAGGGCCTGGGCGCGCCGGTGCTGGTCACGGGCGACGCCACCCGCTTCGTGGTGGCCGAGCAATTGCGCGAGATCGGCCAGGACCATGCGCAAATTTTGCTGGAGCCGATGCGCCGCAACACCGCGCCGGCGATTGCCAGCGCCGCCCTGCACGCACTCACCATGGACGACGATCCGCTGCTGCTGGTGCTGCCTTCCGACCACGTGGTGAAAGACGTGCCGGCGCTGCAAGAGGCCCTGGGACATGCGCGCCAGGCCGCGCGCCGTGGCGATCTGCTGACCTTCGGCATCGTGCCGGATCGTCCTGAAACCGGCTATGGCTATATCCGCGCCGCTTCGCTGGAGACCGGCGTGGTGCGGCCGGTGCTGGAATTCGTCGAAAAGCCCAACCTGGCCACCGCTGAACAATACGTGGCCAGCGGCCAGTTCTTCTGGAACAGCGGCATGTTCCTGTTCTCGGCGCGGCGCTACCTGGAAGAGCTGGAGCGCTATCAACCGGAGATTTTGAAAGCCTGCCGCGCCGCGCATGAACAAGGCGTGCGCGACATCGACTTCCTGCGCCTGGACGCCGCCGCCTATCAGCAAAGTCCGGACTGCTCCATCGACTACGGCGTGATGGAACGCACCGAGCGTGCCGCCATGGTGCCCTTGGCGGCCGGCTGGAGCGACATCGGCAGTTGGGCCTCGGTGCGCGACGCCTCCGAGCGCGACGAAAACAACAACGCGGTGCAAGGCGACGTCATGCTGCAAGGCTGCAGCGATTGCCTGGTGCATTCGTCCAGCCGGCTGGTGAGCGCGGTCGGCTTGAAGAACACGGTGGTGATCGAAACGCCGGACGGCGTGCTGGTGATGGACGCCGACCGCGCGCAGGAAGCGAAGGACATCGTGGCCCGCCTCGTGCAGGAGGGACGCAGCGAAGCCAGCCAGCATCGCAAGATGTTCCGTCCCTGGGGTTCCTACGATTGCATCGGCAGCGGCGAGCGTTTCCAGGTCAAGCGCATCGTGGTCAAGGAAGGCGCCAAGCTGTCGCTGCAGATGCATCACCATCGCGCCGAACATTGGGTGGTGGTGACCGGCACCGCGCGCGTCACCAATGGCGAGCGCGAATACCTGCTGTCGGAAAACCAGTCGACCTACATTCCGATCGGTGAAGTCCACTCGCTGGAAAACCCGGGCCGCATTCCGCTGGAGCTGATCGAAATCCAGTCCGGTACCTATCTCGGCGAAGACGACATCGTGCGCCTGCAGGATCGTTACGGCCGCGCCTGAAGGCCGGGCCTGAAACCACAACCCGATACCGGGCAGAACCAATTGCCCGAAAAGACACTCTGATTTGTTGCGGCGCCAGACGGCCCGTTCAACCTGAAGACCATCGTCCCCATGCACAAGCAAATCCGCAAAGCTGTTTTTCCCGTGGCAGGACTGGGCACCCGCTTTTTGCCCGTCACCAAGGCCAGTCCCAAGGAAATGTTGCCCATCGTCGACAAGCCGCTGATCCAGTACGCAGTGGAAGAAGCGATGGCAGCCGGCATCACCGAGATGATCTTCGTCACCGGCCGCAACAAGCGTGCCATCGAAGACCACTTCGACAAGGCCTATGAACTGGAGGCCGAACTGGCGGCACGCGACAAGCAAGCTTTGCTCGATGCCCTGCGCGGCATCAAGCCCGATCATGTGCAGTGTTTCTATGTGCGCCAGGCCGAAGCCCTGGGTTTGGGTCATGCCGTGCTGTGCGCGGAGCGGCTGGTGGGCGACGAACCCTTTGCCATCCTGCTGGCGGACGATTTGCTGGATGCTGAAGTGCCGGTGATGAAGCAGATGGTGGACCTGCATGCGCACTACGGCTGCAGCCTGGTCGGGGTGGAAAGCATCGCGCCGGAACAATCGCGTTCATATGGCGTGGTGGCCGGCTCAAGTTTTGCGCCCGGCCTCATGAAGCTGCACGGCATCGTCGAAAAGCCCAAGGCCGAGGATGCGCCGTCCAACATGGGCGTGGTCGGCCGCTATGTGATGAACGCTTCCATCTTCCGCCATTTGCGTGAAATGCCGCCTGGCGCCGGCGGCGAAATCCAGCTCACCGACGGCATTGCCCGCCTGTTGAAACAGGAGGCGGTGATGTCCTGGTGCTTCGACGGCAAGCGCTACGACTGCGGCAGCAAGCAGGGCTATCTGCAGGCGACGGTGGAGTTCGCCTTGCGCCATCCGGAAGTGCGCGAGGAATTCCGCGCCTACCTTGAGGGGCTCGATCTGCAACGGCGCGCCGGCGAAGAAGAGCTGGCGCTGCCGCCGATGAAGCCGGCGGCCAACGGCTCTTCGGTGCTGTACATGTAGCCGCGGTGCGCAGCGATTTTCAGGACAATTTCCAAGGCAGATGGGCGGCGACGCTTGCTTTGCATTGTATGGAAACCGTCGCCGCCAGCGTGAATAGCCTTACTCCGGAATCATGCTGAAGCTCTGAGCGCAACTGTTTGACCAACTTCGCCATCTGGATAAAAAGCGAAGACAGGGTCGCGCCATCAAAGCCCGTCTTCGCGAGTGACTTCAATGCCTTCAGCAAGACTGTGAAGGCTTCCTCGCGAACCGCCGCGAAGGCGGTCCGAATTTGCTTGGCCGTCCCGGCCCCCCGGACCTGCATCAAACGCCGACTTTCAAGCGCGCTCAGGTTAGTGACCGCTGCAATGGCCTTCTTGAGCACCGCGGCCCGGTCGGCTTTATCGAGCAGGCCGATGAGCCGGATCATCTTGTGCAGCAAAACGGCAGAGAAGTCGTCGCCGCCCAAGGTTTCGGCCATCCCATGGAGCAGCGCAGCCTTGGACACGCCGCTGTGCGTGGCGCGATTGAAAAGCAGGTCCACCGCCTTGCTCGCGGCCATGAAATCATTCCTGTGCAATGTGCATGCGGAAAGGGCAAGCAATCCCCAGACTGCCGGCTGATGCACCAGCGGCAGGCCGGCGCAATGAACACTCACGGCTTTGGCGGCAGGCGCATATTCGGCCTTATGGACCGTGCCCGCCAAGTGCGCAACAAACTGCGCCTGGCATCCCGGCGGCAATTGGCGGGATTGCTCAAGCAAACGAGTCATGCGCGCGGTATTGATTGCCGGCACCGTGGAAGCGATGGCCGACACCGCAACCAATTTGAGCAGAGGGTAGAGCACGTCGTCCTGCGATCCTTTGGCCAGTTCCAGCACTGCGCCCCAAAGATCCTCCCACAACTCCTGTACCTGCGGCTGCCTGGGACGGGCAGCGAGTTCGGTGCGCATGCTGCCGTAGAGTTTTTCCCGAGAAGGCTTGCTGGAGAAGGCTGCCGTCATCAGCATCTTCAGACCGCTCTTTCTTTCATCCCCTTGAGGCAGTCCGGCAACGTCGCTTACCAGATTGGCCAATTCGCGATCATTGAAGGCCAACTGCAGCCGGTTCATTTCGGACAGCAGCTGCATCAGGAATTGCTGGCCCAAGGGAGCCTGCAGCCGCGGCATGAAACTGCATAAACTGCTCACCAGCTTGCGCTGCGATTCCTGGGCATCCACCTTGTGCTCGACCACCTTCCACAGCAGGGGCAGAATCTTGTTTCTTGCGGCACTTTGCAATGTGAGGACCACGGCGAAGGCGGCGCCCAGCGCCTCCATATCACGGTGCTGGCCCTTTGCATATTGAAGCAGAAGCCGGCGCAGGTCTTTTGCCGTCTCTGGCGAAGCGCCCATGAGCGCTTGGGCAAGCGACCACCGGTACACCAACGCAATGCATTTTCCGGCGATGGCTGCGCTTGCCATGGCGGCTTCTTTCAGGCTCGCGCAGCATTTGATCAATTCCTTGCACAGAGCAAGCGGCAATGGCGCCACGTGGCCGAAGTTGAGGTTGCGGAGAATGGCATCAAGCACGGGCGCCTTGTGGCCGGCATCAAGGTCCTGGCAAAACGCGAGCATTGCCTCGGTCGTTGCGGCCACATTATGGTTTTCCTCTCTCATCCCCTGTTCCAGCAGTCGACACACCTCCCCGTGCTGGACCCCGGCCAACAACTGCAGCAACCCAAACTTGCCCGAATCGAGCGAATCCGCGATCTGCAGCACATGTTTGACAAGAACGGGCATCCAGGAGCAGGCGCCGAAGCGTTTCATCACCTCGTGTGCCGTGCATGCGCGCCATTGTTCGGACTTTATTTCGGCAACCGCATTTAGCAAGGTCCGCCATTTGAGGGCAGCCGCTCTTCCCTCAAACTTCAGATCCATGCTTTGCGCTGCAAAGTCGATCCAAACCTGATGATCCTTGGACAGCTTTGCCTTCTGTGCCTCTAATTTTTTTCGCCCCGGCTCCCAGTCATGCCAGGGAAGATTGGGAATGAATTCAATCAGTTCAATCAAGATTGGCGAACTGAAGTCGCCCTCCAGCAATTGCGTGAGCGAGCACAAAAAGCAAAAGTGGTCCCACTGAAAAACTTCGGGAAGTCTTTCAAGCAAGCGAATGAAATGGAGCAGCGCGTCCTGGAAGGCGTCCGGCTCCTCTCGCAAGAGCTCCGTTCTGTCTTCCAGATAGTCAATGGCGTGTTGGTAGCGCGCGCAATACAGATCGCTTTGCGCGTCGGTGGCCTCAAGCCGTTGGAGCAGCGACTTGAGGTTCGCCATCTCCATCATTGGCCGGAAAAATTTATTGGCCCACTTGTCGACTGCGGTCAGCGACAGCAATTCGCTGCGCCAGGTATCCGGTCTTGGGCCAAGTTGTCCAAGAATGACCCGCACGACTTCCTTGGGGAGGGTGCGAAAGAGGTTGGGGCCTTGCAGCGGACCAGCGTCTCGCAGTGGACCAGCGTCAGAGATGTTTTTCGAGCCCATTCAGCGCTTCCTGTTCAAGCAAAGCGCATGAGTATTCGACTTGGGTTTGATGGTTCCTTGTAGCCTGCGCCGCCAACTTAATCCACGGCCAGCACGCTGGCGGGTCCTGGCGACTGGCCGCGCCTTTCCTGCACGGTGCGCGCAGCCTGGTCCAGTTGCTGCAGCGTTTCCACATCCACCGGCAACAGCTCGCGGCGCGCGGCGCGCGAGCGAACTTCCGGCTCGCCCGGCAACAGGATCTCTTCGCTGCCTTCAGCCAGGCGCGCCGATTGCACCCAATCGATATAGGCTTCGAATTCCTCGCTGAACATGCTGGCCGAACCGATGCGGTTCGGATCGAAAACGATGGTCAGCATGTTGTTCCAGATCGCGTGCTTGACCTTGAGATTGGCCGGACGCGTAGTTTCGCCGCCGGTCAAGGCTGCGCCCAGCAGCTCGCACACCATGCCCAGCGCATAGCCCTTGTGACCCGCGAAAGGCAGGAGCGCGCCGCGCGTTTCGCCCGGCGGCGGAAAGATCACATGCGGGTCGACGCTGGGCCGGCCGTCTTTGTCGAGTACGCAGTGGGGCGGCAAGGGCACGCCCTTGTTGAGCGCCACCCGTACCTTGCCCATGGCAATCGCGCTGGTTGCAAAGTCCAGCAGGATGGGGTCGCTGCGCCCCGGCACCGGAATGCCGACCGTGAACGGATTGGTGACGATGCGCGGCTGGCTGCCGCCATGCGGCGCCACGATCGGAAACGAGACGGCGTTCACGAAGTGCACCGAAATCATGCCGGCCGCCACCGCCTGTTCCGCCCAATGCCCTACCCGTCCCAGGTGATGCGCATGCTTCAGGCCCATCACGCACACGCCATGCTGGCGCGCGCGGCCGATCGCCAAATCCATCGCTTCGGCCGTCACCGCCTGGCCCAGGCCGCGATTGCCGTTCACGCACAGCATGCTGCCGCTGTCCAGTTCAACCGTGACGCGCTGGTTCAATTGCAGTTCGTCCACGCTCCACGACAGGACATAGCGCGGCATCATGCCTATGCCATGCGAATCGTGGCCGGCGAGGTTGGCGCCGATCAGGTGGTCGGCGCCCAGCCTGGCTTCGGAGGCATCGCTGCCCATGGCGGCAAACAGCTCGGCGGCCCACTTGTGCAGGGCCGGCGTGGGAATGTGCTTCATATTCATCGCGGGTTCGAGGTCCTCGGACTTTATTCGGATTTGATCTGGGCCGACTTGATCAGGGCCGCCCACTTCTGCACTTCGGCTTTCTGGAAAGCAGAAAACTCGGCCGGTCCAATGCCCGAAGGCTCCACGCCCAAGGCTTGCAGTCTGGCTTTCACCTCCGGCTCGGCGATGATTTTCCCCAGCTCGCTGGACAGGCGCTGGGTGACCTGCGGCGGCATGCCGGCCGGGCCGAAAATGCCTTGCCAGGAAACGATTTCATAGCCCTTCAAGCCAGCCTCTGCCATCGTGGGAACGTCGGGCAGCATGGCCGAGCGCTTGCTGGACGTGACCGCCAGCGCGCGGAATTTTCCGGCCTGGATCTGCGGAATGGCCGCCAGGATGTTCTCAAACACCAGGTTCACCTGCTCGCCGAGCAGCGCCTGCACCGCCTGGGCACTGCTCTTGAAGGGCACGTGCAACATCTGCGCGCCCGACATGTTCTTGAACAGTTCCGCCGACAAATGCTGTGAAGTGCCGTTGCCGGAGGAGGCGAAGCTCAATGCATCGGGCTTGGCACGGCCGGCGGCAATCAGGTCGGCCACGCTCTTGTAGGGGCTGGAGGCATTGACCACCAGCACATTGGGCAAGAGGCCGATCAGGGTGATCGGCTGGAAGTTCTTGACCGGGTCATACGGCATCTTCGGATACAGGCTGACATTGATGGCATGCGAGCTGATGGTGCCGCCAAGGATGGTATAGCCGTCCGGCGCCGCCCGGGCCACGAAGTCGGAACCGACATTGCCGCCCGCGCCCGGCTTGTTGTCCACCACCACCGGCTGGCCGATGGCACTGGACAGGCGCGGTCCGATGATGCGCGCCAGGATATCCGTGGTGCCGCCGGCGCCGAAAGGCACGACGTAGGTGATGGGCCGCGAAGGCCATTTGTCCTGCGCCGCCGCGCCGCCGGCGGCAAGCAGGACGGCAGCGCCGGCCAGAAAAGTACGAACCCAGGCGCGTGCAAGCGGGCGGGCAAAGGCCATGTCCAGTCTCCTCTTTTGTTGTTGTGGACCTGATGGGCAAGCTTAGCGCGGCTAGCTTCTCATGACTTATGGCGTTTGCGCAAAGCAGAAATGCGCGGGAAGCGCGGCTGCCAGTTGGCTGCCTGCCGCTACAATCCGGGCTTCTCCCGAATTCTTGAACTTGGAAGCCATGAAGCAAGAGCCCCAAGCCCGCTCCGGCGGACGTATCCTGGTCGACAACCTGCGTGCGCAGGGCGTGGAACGCATCTTCTGCGTGCCCGGCGAAAGTTATCTCGATGTACTGGACGCTCTGGTCGACCATCCGCAAATCGATGTGATCGTCACCAAGCACGAAGGCGCGGCCGCCAACATGGCCGAAGCCGACGGCAAGCTGTCCGGCCGGCCCGGCATCTGCTTCGTGACCCGCGGTCCGGGCGCCACTCACGCCAGTTGCGGCGTGCATATCGCCGTCCAGGACTCGACGCCGATGATCCTGTTCATTGGCCAGGTGGCGCGCGAGCAGCGCGGGCGCGAAGCCTTCCAGGAAGTGGAATATCGCGAGATGTTCGCGCCGCTGGCGAAATGGGTGGTGGAAATCGACGACCCGGCGCGCATTCCGGAAATCATCGCCCGTGCCTTTACGGTGGCGATCTCGGGCCGTCCGGGTCCGGTGGTGGTGGCCTTGCCCGAGGACGTGTTGACCAGCGTTGCCAGCGTGGCGGATACCGCACGCGCGCGGGCGCCCATGGTGATGCCCTCGCC
>JAEVZY010000093.1 GCA_023392035.1 Pseudomonadota bacterium
GCGTGATGGTCCTGCTGCTGGGCTATATCGTTTCCAACAAGGTCAAGGCCTTCAAGGCCGAGCAGGCGGCCCGTCGCCGCTGAGTCTTTGAGTTTTCGCAAGGGCAGCAAAGCGCGGGCCGAACCAAAGCACTTCGACCTGCGGCAAGATGCTGCCGAGTCTGTTGTCAAGCCAACCACAGCAAGGAGCTCACATGACCGGTACCATCCTGCGCACTGTCCTGATCCTGTCCCCACTGTTGTTGATGTCCACGGCAGAAGCGGCCGGCGACAAGCATGTTGCCCGCGGCCGTTATCTGGTCGAGATCGGCGGCTGCAACGACTGCCATACCGCCGGCTATGCCATGTCATCCGGCAAGGTGCCTGCAAAGCAGTGGCTGATGGGGGACCAACTCGGTTGGCAGGGTCCCTGGGGCACCACCTACGCCCCCAACCTGCGCTTGACGTTTTCCAGGTTGAGCGAGGAACAGTGGCTGAAGTTTGCTCGCCAACAGGAGATGCGCCCGCCGATGCCGTTCTGGTCGCTGCGCGCCATGCCTGATGCCGACCTGCGCGCCGTCTACCGCTTCGTCAAGACCTTGCAGCCGATCGGCGACGCCGCGCCGGCTTATCTGCCGCCCGGCCAGGAAGCCCGCGGCCCGGTGGTGAAATTCCCCGCTCCGCCAAAGTAAGCATCCAAGCCGGCATTCAGGCCGGCATTCCCGCCCACGTCCACGCGCGAAGCCGGCTTGTAATGGGAACACTGAAGCAGGGGGAAGCTGAAGCGCCGCAAGGCCGGAGCAGGGGCCTTGTGCGAGGATGGCGCGAGGAGGATCAGCATGGCCGACCTGCAACGCTTTCTGACTGCGCAACAAGACAGCTTCGATACCGCCTGCCGCGAGTTGGCGGCCGGTCGCAAACAGAGCCACTGGATGTGGTTCATCTTTCCCCAGCTCGCCGCGCTGGGGCGCAGCAGCACCGCCAAGTACTACGGCCTGGCGGACCTGGCCGAGGCGCAAGCCTATTGGCAGCATCCGGTACTGGGCGCGCGCCTGAAGCAGCTGCTGCAAATCCTGGCCGAGCAAAAGGAAGATTCGGCACATGCCATCTTTGGATCGCCTGACGACCTCAAGCTTTGCTCCTGCCTCACCTTGTTTGAACGAGCGGCACCGCAGGAGCCCTTGTTCGGCGCCGCGCTGGAACGTTTTTGCCAGGGCCGGCGCGATCCCTTGACGCTGGATCTGCTGTCCTGATCGACTCCCCGGTGACCTGCCCGGCAAGTGCGTCCCGCCAGCGGGCGGCGCCCGGGGAAGTTTGCATTTTTGAAAGCTTGCCGGATGCTGGCGGTGTTGCTGCTGGCGCGTGATTGATACAAGCGCGACACAAGCAGGGCATGCGCTCTTTCAGAGGCTGAGAACTGACGTTATGATGGTCGGCGCATTTCCTGACGGCACCATGAGTAGCGGCACTGCGACCGCGGCGAAGCAATGAATACTCGAGATCTCGATCCGCGACGGGTCGCTCGCCATCTGAAATCGGTAGACAGCAGTGTCCTGGGACACTGGATCATGCAATTGTCCGACAACAAGGGCTGGTGGTCGGACTCCGTGTACCACATGCTGGGCCTGCGGGTCATGGAGCAGCCGCCGCGCTTTGAATCCTTCCTGCAGATGGTCCATCAGGAGGACCGCGCGCGCCTGTTGAGTATTCATGAAACCGCGACCCGGGAAGATTGCACCCTGGATTTCGAGCACCGCATCATCCGTCCCGACGGCGAGACCCGCCATCTGCACCACATCGCGGAACTGCGCCATCTCGAAAATGGCGTGCGCGTCGTCGAAGGCACGGTCATGGACATCACCGACCGCCGCCTGCGCGAGAACAAGCTGAAGCAAAGCGAGAGCCTGCTTCACTTCGCCACCAACCTGGCCAAGCTCGGCGCCTGGGACATCCTGCTGCCCGAGCACCAGTTGATCTGGTCGGACGAGCTGCGCCAGGTGCTGGGCGTGCCGCCGGGCTTTCAACCCACCAGCCGCGAATCGATAGAGTATTACGCGCCGGCCGACCGCGAGCGCATGCTGAAAGCCTTCAACGACTGCGCGCGCGAAGGCAAGCCTTACGACGATGAAGTCCTGGTGCAGATCAACGGCCGCCAGATGTGGGTACGGATCATCGGCCAGGCCGAGCGCGACGCCGACGGCAACATCGTGCGCGTGCGCGGCGTGATCCAGGACATCACCGAGCGCAAGCAGCACGAAGAACAGGCCAACGTCGTGGCGCGCCGCCTGGCCAGCACCCTGGAAAACATCGGCGAAGGCTTCATGACGCTGGATGCGGCCTGGACCATCACCTACCTCAACGCCGAAGGCGAGCGCATGTTGCGCCGGGATCGCGCCGCCCTGGTCGGGCGTCACATCTGGGACAGCTTCCCCCACGCGCGCGGCAGCATCTTCGAACAGCATTACCTGCGCTGCATGCAAAGCGGCGAGCCGCAATCCTTCGAGTCCTTTTATCCCGAACTCAGCCTGTGGGTGGAAATCCGCGCCTTCCGTACCGAGGATGGAGTGGCGATCTACTTCCGCAACATCAATGCCACCAAGGCTGCCCAGCAGGCGATGCGGCTGTCGGACGAACGCTTCCAGAGCGTGGCCCGCGCCACCTCCGACATCGTCTGGGATTGGGACCTGGCCGGCGACCAGATGTGGTGGAACGAAAACCTGTACCACCTGCTTGGCCACCATCCGGCGCAACTGGAGCCCGGGCCGGAATCCTGGATCCGCCATATTCATCCGGAAGACAAGGGCCGGGTGCTGCAGAAGCTGCAGCATGCGCTGGACGGCCAGGCCAGCACCTGGCAGGACGAATACCGCTTCCTGAAGGCCGACGGCAGCGCCGCCCAGGTGCTGGACCGCGCATTCATCCTGCGCGATGAAGAGGGCGGGGCGCTGCGCATGACCGGCAGCATCTGCGACATCACCGCGCAAAAGCAGGACATGCTGGAAATGGCGCGCCTGAACCGCACCCTGCAATTGCGCAGCGGGGTCGACCAGGCCATCGGCCGCAATGCCAATCTGGAAGACCTGTACCGCGAAGTGTGCGAGCTGGCGGTCACGGTGGGCAAGTTCAAATGCGCCTGGATCGGCCTGGCCAACGACGAGGGCGAATGGCTGTTGCGGGTGGTGGCCTGCTCCGGGCCGCAGCCGATCCACGACCTGTTCGCAAACGAGCCGCTGATCTGCAAGCCGAGCCGCATGCCGCAGTCGCCGGCCACGCTGTCCTATCTCAGCCGCAAGATGCGGGTGGTGGACGATCTCTCGCGCCTGCAGAATCCGCCGCATTGGGTCAACCTCAGCGTGGATTGCGGGGTGCGCGGCGTCATCTATGCGCCGCTGCTGGATGGCGAGCGCAGCATCGGCCTGCTGTGCCTGGCTTCGGACACCATCACCAGCGAGCATGCCAGCGACCTGGAGCATGTGGCGGAACTGGCCAACAGCCTGACCCTGGGCATCATCAGTCATCGCAACCGCCAGGAAAGACGGCGCATCGAAGAAGCGCTGGTGGCGGTGGCCACCCATGTGACCAGCGCCACCGGCCATGAATTCTTCAACCAGTTGATCATGTCGATTGCGCGTGCCACCGGCGCCAAGAGCGCCTTCGTCGCCCGCACGCTGTCCGAGCGTCCCGGCTTCGCACGCACCGTGGCCTGGGTCCATCGCGGCACCTTGAGGGACAATTTCGAATACGAAGTCTGCGGCACGCCCTGCCAGATGCTGGAGTCGGAAGACGAATGGGTAGTGACCGATACCTTGGCCGAGCGCTATCCGCTGGCGCGCGGCCTGTCGCGCCTGCACGCCAAATCCTATGTGGGACGGCGCCTGTCCAACAGCGAAGGCAAGCCGATCGGCATTCTTTACCTGCTGTTCGACACCCCGCTGCAAAACCGCGAACTGGTGACCAGCATCCTGCGCATCTTCGCCAGCCGCGCCGCCGCCGAGATGGAGCGCCAGGATGCCGAAGCCCGCATCCGCGAACAGGCCTCGCTGCTGGACAAGGCGCAGGACGCCATGATCGTGCGCGACCTGGACTACGTGGTGCGTTACTGGAACAAGGGCGCCGAGCGCCTGTTCGGCTGGACCGCGGCCGAGGCGATCGGCCGCTCGATGGTGGAATTGCTGCACCTGGACCGCGAAGCCAACAATCTGCAAGTCGCCGAGAACGCCGTGCTGTCCAAGGGGCTATGGCAAGGCGAAATGCAGGAACGCTGCAAGGATGGCCGGCTGGTCATCACCGAAGCCCAATGGACCCTGGTGTGCGATGACGCCGGCAAGCCGACCTCGGTGTTCGCGGTCAAGAACGACATCACCGGGCGCAAGGCGGCGGAAGAGGAAATCCGCAAGCTGGCCTTCTTCGATCCCCTGACCGGCTTGTCCAATCGGCGCATGCTGTCGGACCGGCTGGCGCAAGTGGCCTTGCATTGCCGGCGCCAACAGGCCAGCGCGGCGCTGATGTTCCTCGATATCGACCAGTTCAAGGCCCTCAACGACACCCTGGGCCACGAGGTCGGCGACGAAATCCTGTGCCTGGTGGCGCGCCGGCTGCAACGCCTGGTGCGCGGCAGCGACATGGTGGCGCGCCTGGGCGGCGACGAATTCGTGATCCTGCTGATGGACCTGCACCCGGAGACGCCGCGCGCCAACGACCAATTGCGCCTTATCGGCGACAAGATCCTGAACGCCTTTGTCGACCCCTTTCCGGTGCGCGGCAAAGAGTATTTCGCCACCCCCAGCATAGGCGTGGCCCTGCTCGAACACGGCGAAGCGCAAGCCAAGGTGCATGACCTGATGCGGCGCGCCGACCTTGCCATGTACCAGGCCAAGGCCCATGGCCGCAACACCTTGCGCTTCTACGATCCGCAGCTGGAACTGTCCTTCGCGCGCAAGCTGCGGGTCGAATCCGAGCTGCGCAGCGCCATCAACAACGGCGAGTTCACCCTCTACTACCAGCCGCAGGTGGACGAAAAGGGCGCCATCTGCGGTGCCGAGGCCTTGCTGCGCTGGCGCCGCCCGGACGCGCCGGTGACCATGCCCGAGCATTTCATTGCCGTGGCCGAGGAAACCGGCCTGATCGTGCCGCTCGGGCGCTGGGTGCTGCAGCAGGCCTGCCGCCAACTGGAGCGCTGGAACCAGGACAGCCGCACCCGGCACCTGGTGCTGGCCATCAATATCAGCGCCATCCAGTTGCGGCAGAAGGATTTCGTGCAGGATGTGCTGGACGCCATGCGCCAGTATGAGATCGGGCCCGGCCGCCTGGAACTGGAGATCACGGAAACCGCGCTGATCGAGAACATCGAAGACACCATCGCCAAGATGGCCGCGCTGCGCCAGCAAGGCGTGATGTTCTCGCTGGACGATTTCGGCACCGGCTACAGCTCGCTGGCCTACCTGCGGCAGCTGCCGATCCACCAGCTCAAGATCGACCGCTCATTCGTGCAGAATGCCCTGGACGACGTCAACGACGCCATGATCGTGCGCACCATCGTCGCCCTGGCCAACAGCCTGGGCCTGAAAGTGATCGCCGAAGGGGTCGAGACCGCGGCGCAGAAAGCCTTCCTTGAATCGGTCGGCTGCATGCGTTACCAGGGCTATCTGTTCGGCTATCCGGGAGAGGTGGAGGCGATGCTGGATCAGGATCAGGACCGATAGCTCTGCAAGCGGCGTTCCACCAGCGCGAACGCCAGCTGCGCCAGCAAGGCCATCGCCGCCGCCGGCAGGGCGCCGGCCAGCAGCAGGTCGGTGTCGTTCAATGCCAGGCCGGTGACGATGCGCTCACCGAAGCCGCCGGCGCCGATGAAGGCGGCGATGGTGGCGGTGCCGATGTTGATGATGGTGGCGGTGCGCATGCCGCTGAGGATGGTGGGCGCGGCCAGCGGCAATTCGATGTGCAGCAGCACCTGCGACGGTTTCAATCCCAGCGCCAATCCCGCCTGCCGCAAGCCGGGCGGCAGGGCCAGCATGCCGGTGGCAGTATTGCCCATCACCGGCAGCAGGGCATACAGCAAAAGCGCCAGCACCGCCGGCCACAAGCCGATGCCGCCCACCAGGGGAATCAGCATCGCCAGCATGGCCAGAGAGGGTATGGTTTGCAGCATGCCCGCCAGCGGCAGCAGGATGCGACCCAGCCGCGGCAATCGGGCCGCCGCAACGCCCAGCGGAATTGCCACGATGCTTGCCAGCAGCACCGAGGCCAGCACCAGCAGGCTGTGCTGCAGGGCCAGGCGCGGCAGGTCGGGACCGAACAGGCGCGCCATGAATCCTTGCGGCGCCGGTGCCTGCGCTTGTGCTTTTTCTTGTCCGTGGCCTTGCTCCAGGAAGCCGCGCGCGATGCTGGTGAAATCCTGGCCCTGCAATTCGGCCGCGGCATTCATGCGAATCATGTCCTGCTGGCTGATGCGTCCGGCCAGGGTCTGCAGGCGCTGCCAGGCCTGCGGCGCACGCTGCGCCAGGTCCTGGCGCGCGATCACGATGGCGTCATAGCGCGGGAAGTAGTGTCTATCGTCCGCCAGAAGGCGCAGTCCCAGCGACTGGATGCGGGCGTCGGTGCCGTAGACATCCATCGCATCGATCTTTCCCTGTTCCAGCGCCTGGTAGGCCAGGCCATGGTCGAGACCCGTGGGCTGCTGCCGCAGGCCATAGGCTTGCGCCAGGCCGGGCCAGCCATCGGCGCGGCCGATGAATTCATGCGACAGGCCCAGCCGCAATTCCGGATGCCGCGCCAGATCGTCCAGGGTCTCGATGCCCAGCTTCTGCGCCACCGCTTCGCGCATGGCGATTGCATAGCCATTGTCATAGCCCAGGCGCTGGGCGATGGTCAGGCCCTGGCGCGCCAGCGCGGCCTGCACCGCTTGCGCGCTGGCCGGTTGCGGCAGCTTGAGGATTTCGGTTTCCAGCGTGCCGCTGTATTCCGGATAAAGATCGACCTCGCCGGCCAGCAGGGCCTGGAACACGATGCTGGTATTGCCCAGTCCGCGCAGATGCCGCACTTGCGCCACCGGCGCCATGGTGAGACGCAGGATTTCTCCCACGATATAGGACTCGGTGAAGCGCTTGGATGCCACGCGCACGGTTTCCGTGCTGGCGGCCGTGGCGCGCGGCATCAGGCCCATCATCAAGCCGATCGCCAGCGCCAGCCACAAGGCCAAGGCCGGCAGCGCGGCGCGCCTCCCGGGCGGGAGTGAAGTGGATTCGGGCTTCAGTCTGTCAGCGGCATCGATGGCCATCGCCATGAAACGCTTTCCTTCTGGCATAGTGGTCGCCCATTCTAATCAATTCGATCGCGCGAGCCTGCGCCACCTTCTACCGCAGGGGCCTGCGGCCGGTTTAGAATCGACCCGTTCACCCGCAGGAGCGACTCATGTCCATGGACCGCTTGCAAGGCTTTATCTACGATCTGGACTTCCTGCTGCAGCAGCCGCTGTCCGAGCGGCAATTGCTGCCAAGGGTCAAGGCCATGCTGGCCGATCTGGTCGCCGTCGATGACTGGCTGCCCGAATCGAAAGCGCGCGCCGACAGCCGCCATTACCAACAACATCTGCTCTACTGCGATCCGCGCGAGCGCTTCTCCATCGTCAGCTTCGTCTGGGGTCCGGGGCAGGGCACGCCGATTCATGACCATAGGGTGTGGGGCGCCATCGGCATGCTGCGCGGCGCGGAGTGTTCGCAAGCCTATGCCAAGTCGGACGGGGGTTTGCGCAAGGTCGGCCCGGAAATCACCCTGCGTCCGGGCCAGGTGGAACTGGTCTCGCCCACGCTGGGCGACATTCACGGCGTGCGCAATGCCTCGCGCGACGAAAGCGCCATCAGCATCCACGTCTATGGCGGCAATATCGGCAAGATCAGGCGCTCCGTGTTCGACAAGGATGGCCAGGAGCGTCCCTTCGTCTCCGGTTATTCGTCCTGAACGCTTGCGGCCGGCGGCGGCATTTTGCCGCGCGCGAGGAAGCGGGCGAACTCCTGTTCCGGCACATGCAGTCCGCCGGTGGTCCAGGCCACATGGGTGGCCTGCGGCAGCTTGTCCTGCAGCTGCCGGTCGGCCAGCCAGGCGCGGCCGACCGCACTGTCCATCAGCGCCAGCGGACCGGGCAGTCCGGCCGCGGCCGAAGGCTCCAGTCGCAAGCCTTCGCTTTCATGGGCCAGCAGCAGCGCCTGGAACAGGCTGTCGTCCGGCACGGTATAGACCCCCGATAGCAGCGGCTGCATCACCTTCAGCGCCAGTTCGGAGGCACGCGGCACCGCCAGCCCATCGGCCTCGGTGCGGTTGAACAGGCCAATCTCGTAGATCGAGGCCGCATGCCCCCGCAGCAGGCTCAGCAGGAAGCAGGGCGCCTGCGTCGGCTCGGCAAAAAAGCAGTGCGCATGCGGCCCCAGGGCCTGCTTGATGCCGACGCTGATGCCGCTCGGCGCACCGCCCACCCCGCACGGCAGATAGACAAACAGCGGATGCGCGGCATCGACCACAATGCCGGCCGCATCCAGTTGCGTTTTCAATTCCTGGCCGGCCAGCGCATAACCCAGCATCAGCGACAGCGAGGATTCATCGTCGACGAAATGGGCGTGGGGATCGCGCGCCGCCTGTTCGCGGCCGGCGGCCACGGCCTGGGCGTAATCGCCCTCATGTTCCAGCACCCGGGCGCCGTGCGCGCGCAGCCTGGCCTTTTTCCAGTCCTTGGCCTCGGCCGACATGTGGACGATGGCTTCGAAGCCCAGCGCCGCGGCCATGATGCCGATGGCCATGCCCAGGTTGCCGGTGGAACCCACCGCCACCTTGTAGCCCGAGAACAGCTTGCGCGCCGCTGGATCGGCCAGCACGGCATAGTCTTCGCCCGGGCGCAGCAGGCCGTGGCGCAAGGCCAGGTCCTCGGCAAATTCCAGCACCTCATGAAAACCGCCGCGCGCCTTGACCGAGCCGGCCACCAGCAGGCTGTGATCGCATTTGAGGAGGAGTCGCCCGCGCTCCGGCGCCATGCCCAGGGCCTGCTGCAGGCGCGACACCGCCAGCAAGGGGGACTCGATGCGACCGCCGGTTTCGCGCAGCTCCGGAAACAGCCGTGCCAGCAGCGGCGCAAAGCGCTGCATGCGCGCCCGGGTGGCCTGGATTTTGGGCGGGCTGACTTCAGGCGCGAAATGGGGAGTTTGTTGCGCGGCC
>JAEVZY010000094.1 GCA_023392035.1 Pseudomonadota bacterium
ACACTCCATGCGAGGGCAAGACCTGGTCGAAGTCGAGGGTGAAGCCGGGCCAGGACAGCGCGAAGCGGGCTTCTATGCTCATGCCGGGGCGCTCATGCATTCACCCGGTTCCAGCCGCGCGCATATAGCAGCAGCAACACCAGGAAAGAGAAGGCCAGCATGCCGCCGGCCAGCACATGGGCGTTGGCATACTCCATGGCTTCCACATGGCCATAGATGGCCACCGACAGCACCTGGGTCTTGCCGGGGATATTCCCGCCTATCATCAGCACCACGCCGAATTCGCCCAGGGTGTGGGCAAAGCCAAGCACACCGGCGGTGACGAAGCCCGGTCGCGCCAACGGCAAGGCGACGGTGAAGAATGCGTCCAGCTTCGATGCGCGCAGGCTGGCCGCCGCTTCCATCGGCTGGGTGCCGATGGCGGCAAACGCCTGCTGGATCGGCTGCACCACGAAAGGCATGGAATAGATGATGGAGGCCACCAGCAGCCCGCCGAAGGTAAAAGGCAGCAAGCCCAGTCCCAGCGCTTCTGTCAGCCGTCCCACCGGCCCCGCCGGTCCCATCAGCACCAGCAGGTAGAAGCCCAGCACCGCCGGCGGCAGCACCAGCGGCAGGGTGACCACGGCGCCGACCACGCTCTTCAAGCGCGAGCGGGTCTGGGCCAGCCACCAGGCCAGGGGCGTGGCCAGCAGCAACAGCAGCAGCGTGCTGAGCGCGGCCAGGCGGATGGTCAGAAAGATGGCATCGATGTCCTGCCCGGTCAGCATGAACGGCGGTCTCCTGTGCAATGGGCGGCTATCATACTGCACTGGCGGCGCGGCCATCCCCGCGCCCCGGCCGCTTTGGCCTGCGCATTGGTCCGCGCATTGGTCCGAAAACGCCCATGACAAGCAGACAAGAACTGGATTACGATGCCGCGCCTGGCTCGCACAGACCTTACACACACAGCCCTACAAAATTCCATGCAACTTCCAACCGTCTTTGATCCGCCCTTGAACCTGGACGCCCAGGCGCTGGCCGACGAACTCGCCGCCGCCCTGGAAGGCGAAGTGCGCTTCGACGGCGGCAGCCGCGCGCTGTACGCCACCGACGCTTCCAATTACCGCCAGGTGCCGATCGGCGTGGTGCTGCCCAAAACCGTGGAAGACGTGGTGCGCACCATCGAGATCTGCCGGCGCCACAATGCGCCGGTGCTGGCGCGCGGCGGCGGCACTTCGCTGTGCGGCCAGACCTGCAATGTGGCGGTGGTGATCGACAACTCCAAATACCTGAACCGGGTGCTGGACATCGATCCGCACCAGCGCCTGGCGCGGGTGGAACCGGGCGTGGTGTGCGACGCCCTGCGCCACGCGGCCGAGGCGCATCGCCTCACCTTCGGCCCCGATCCGGCCACCCACAGCCGCTGCACCCTGGGCGGCATGATCGGCAACAACTCCTGCGGCGCCCACTCGGTGATGGCCGGCAAGACGGTCGACAATATCGAGCGCCTGGAGATTCTCACCTACGACGGCCTGCGCATGTGGGTCGGTCCCACCAGCGAAGCGGAACTGGAAGCCATCATTGCCGAAGGCGGCCGGCGCGGCGAAATCTACGCCGGCCTGAAAGCCTTGCGCGATGAATACGCAGCGCGGGTACGCGACGAATTCCCCGATATCCGGCGCCGCGTCTCCGGCTACAACCTGGACGAACTGCTGCCCGAAAACGGCTTCAACGTGGCGCGCGCCCTGGTCGGCACCGAAGGCACCTGCGTGATGGTGCTGCAGGCCGAAACCAGGCTGGTGTACAGCCCGCCGCAGCGGGTGCTGGCGGTACTGTCCTATTCCGACATCTATGCCGCGGCCGACCAGACGCCGGCCATCCTCCCCTTCGGCAATATCTGCCTGGAGGGGCTGGACAACAGCATGATCGAAGACATGCGGCGCAAGAACATGCAGCTGGGCGACATCGCCTTTCTGCCGGAAGGCAATGCCTGGTTGCTGGTGGAATTTGGCGGCGACACGCTGGAAGAAGCCGAGCTCAAAGCACGCGCCCTGATGGCGGCGCAAGAGCCGCACACGGTGGCGCAAGTCATCTATCTGGAACGCGCCGTGCAGAACCGGGTGTGGGCAATTCGCGAAGCCGGCGCTTCGGCGCGCAATGCGGTGCCGGGCCAGCCGGAAACCTATGCCGGCTGGGAAGATGCCGCGGTCGATCCGAATCGCCTGGGCGACTATCTTCGTGAATACCGCAAGCTGCTGGACAAGTTCGGCTACGACGCCTCGCTGTATGGCCACTTCGGCGATGGCTGCATCCATGGCCGCGTGACCTTCGACTTCAGCACCGAAGACAAGGTCAGCCACTGGCGCGACTTCATGTTCGAAGCGGCCGAACTGGTGGTGCGTTACGGCGGCTCGCTCTCGGGCGAGCATGGCGACGGCCAGGGCCGGGCCGAGCTGCTGCCCATCATGTTCAGCCCCGAGATGATGGATGCCTTCCGCCGCTTCAAGCGCATCTGGGATCCCGACAACCGCATGAACCCGGGCAAGGTGGTCGATCCCTATCCCCTGCACGCCAACCTGCGCACCGGCCCCGACTACCAGCCGATACCCCTGCAGCCCTTGAAGTTCGCCTTCCGCAACGATGAAGGCAGTTTCCTGAAAGCGGTGTCGCGTTGCGTGGGCGCCGGCAAATGCCGCCGCATCGAAGGCGGCGCCATGTGCCCCAGCTACCGCGCCAGCAATGAAGAGCGCGACTCCACCCGCGGCCGTTCGCGCCTGCTGTTCGAGATGATGAACAGCGACTCGCCGATGGCGCACGACTGGGACAACGAGCATGTCAAGGAAGCGCTCGACACCTGCCTCTCCTGCAAGAGCTGCAAGGGCGAATGCCCGGTGTCGGTGGACATGGCGACCTACAAGGCCGAATTCCTTTCGCACTACTACGAAAAGCATGAGCGTCCGCGCGAGCATTTCCTGATCGGCCGCGCCTGGAAATGGGCGCGCCTGGGCTCGGTGCTGCCGGGCCTGACCAACTTCTTCACGCAGACGCCGGCCCTGGCGCGCATCGTCAAGCGCGTGGGCGGCATCGCCCAGGAACGCAGCCTGCCGCGTTTCGCTCCGAAGACCTTCCGTGCCTGGTTTAACGGGCGCGGACAGTCTGCTTCCGTCCAGCGCAAGCAGCGCGTGCTGCTCTGGCCCGATACCTGGAACAACCACTTCCATCCGGAGGTGGCGCAAGCGGCGGTGCAGGTGCTGGAGCATGCCGGCTATGAAGTCAGCATTCCGCGCCGGCAGCTGTGCTGCGGTCGTCCGCTGTATGACTTCGGCATGCTGGACGAGGCGCGCGCGCAATTCGTGGAGATCATGGATGCCTTGCGTGAAGACATCCTGGCCGGCGTGCCCCTGATCGGCCTGGAGCCGAGCTGCCTGGCCGCCTTCCGCGATGAATTGCTGAACCTGTTCCCGAATGACGACCTGGCGGCCAAGCTGTCACAGCAGTCGTACATGCTGTCCGAGTTTTTGGACAAGGAAGACTGGCAGCCGCCGTCCTTGAGCGGCAAGGTCCTGATGCACAACCATTGCCATCACAAGGCGGTGATCGGCGCCGAAGCCGAAAGCGCCCTGTTGAAGAAAGCCGGCATGCAAGTGGAAGTGCTGGATTCCGGTTGTTGCGGCATGGCGGGATCGTATGGCTTCAATCCCGAGCATTACGAGGCGTCGATGAAGATTGGCGAGCGGGTGCTGTTGCCGGCGGTGCGGCGGGCCGAGGCGTCCACCCATGTGGTGACCAATGGCTTCAGCTGCCGCGAGCAGGTTCAGCAAGGGGCTGGCCGGCGGCCACGGCATCTGGCGGAAGTCCTGAGCGAGGGATTGGGGCAGCGGCCCCACGCTTAACGGGTCCTTAGCGGGTTTTCGCCACGGCGTAGATCATGGCGCCGACGTAGATGCAGATCACCACCAGTAGCGAGGTGGTGATGCGTAGATCGAAGGCGCCGGTCAGGACGGCTGGCACCAGGATCAGGACCGCCAGGGGGATTGCGATGTTTCTCATTGCCTTCTCTCCTGAGGGGGCGATTGAGTTTTTTGATCTGCAATGGGGATTTTTGGAGCGGGGGCTGGGGATGTCAACCCTGTTGGGGGGAAGGGTTTTGTTGGTTTGATTGGTTTGGTTGGCTGTTGCTATTGGTTGTTCGTTTATGTTGTTGGCCTGCGGCCGGGTGTTTGTCTTCAAGCGGGGTAGGCCCCCGCGGGCCCCGACATTTTTTATTGTGTTTGCAAGAG
>JAEVZY010000098.1 GCA_023392035.1 Pseudomonadota bacterium
GCCTGGTGAAGGTCGTGATGACCTGCAAGAACGACGTCAAGCGCGTCACCATCGACCCCTCGCTGCTGGGCGACGACCGCGACATGCTGGAAGACCTGGTGGCGGCCGCCTTCAACGACGCCGTGCGCAAGGCGGAAGCGACCACCCAGCAAAAAATGTCCGGCGTCACCGCCGGCATGCCGCTGCCGCCCGGCTTCAAGATGCCCTTCTGATGAAGCAGGAAGGCTCCAGCCTGGAAGCGCTGGCCGAAGCGCTGCGCCGTTTGCCCGGCGTCGGCCCCAAATCGGCCCAGCGCATGGCCTACCACATGCTGCAGCACGACCGCCAGGGCGCGCTGCAACTGGGCCAGGCCTTGCTGGACGCGGTGCAAAAGCTCAAGCACTGCCGCTTGTGCAACACCTTCACTGAAAACGAGTTGTGCGCGACCTGCAGCGATCCGCAACGCGACGCCAGCCTGCTGTGCGTGGTCGAAACACCGGCCGACCAGATGATGATCGAGCAGACCTTGACCTATCGCGGCCTGTATTTCGTCTTGATGGGGCGGCTGTCGCCGCTGGACGGCATCGGTCCGCGCGACATCCAGCTGGAACGGCTGGCCGAGCGCGCCAGCGATGGCCGCGTGCAGGAAGTGGTGCTGGCCACCAATTTCACCAATGAAGGTGAAGCCACCGCGCATTACATCGGCGAAATGTTGAAGGCGCGCGGGCTGAAAGTCTCGCGTTTGGCGCGCGGCGTGCCGGTGGGCGGCGAACTCGAATATGTGGACGCGGGCACCATCGCACGCGCCATGCTGGACCGGCGCGCCACTTGAGCGGCGGGCGCAAACCTGCGCGCAAAGCCGCGCGCAAGCATCACACAAAACCAAAAACCGGGAGACAAAATGAAATTCGACTGGACCCAGTTCGCCATTGCCGTCGGCTTGTTCCTGCTCGGCTATCTGACTTTCAACAGCCCCTGGTTCAAGAGCAAACCGGCCGAGGCGCCGGCCGTCTCGGCACCGGCACCAGCGCCGGCGCAAGGCGCGGCGCCTGCGGCCAAGTGATCCGCGCCGGGAGCGACGCAGGGATCAGCGCAAGCGTCAACGCAAGAATCAACGCAGCTGCGCAATCATCTTTTCCAGCTTGACCGCATCGGCGCAGAAGGCGCGTATGCCTTCGGCCAGTTTTTCGGTGGCCATGGCGTCTTCATTGAGTTCGAAGCGGAAGCTTTTCTCGTCCAGCGTCTGCTTTTGCAGATCGCTGGCTTGTGCCTCCTGCGGCGACAGCTTCAGCGGCACCGCGCCAACGCTGGCCGCCAGCTGCGCCAGCAACTCCGGGCTGATGGTCAGCAGGTCGCAACCGGCCAGCGCCAGGATTTGCGAGGTGTTGCGAAAGCTGGCGCCCATCACTTCGGTTTGATAACCAAATTTGCGGTAGTAGTTGTAGATGCGCTTGACCGACAGCACGCCCGGATCGTTGTCGCCCGCGTATTCCTGGCCGGTCGATTTCTTGAACCAGTCATAGATGCGGCCGACGAAGGGCGAGATCAGCTGCACCTTGGCCTCGGCGCAGGCAATCGCCTGCGGCAGGGCGAACAGCAAGGTCATGTTGCAGCGTATGCCTTCGCGCTCCAGTACTTCGGCCGCGCGTATGCCTTCCCAGGTGGAGGCGATCTTGATCAGCACCCGCTCGCGCGCGATGCCGGCGGCTTCGTAGCGCTCGATCAGGGCGCGGCCTTTTTCTATCGTGCCCTCGGTATCGAAGGACAGGCGGGCATCGGTCTCGGTTGAAACCCGGCCCGGAATCAGTTCCAGGATCTTGCGTCCGAACAGGATCAGCAGGCTGTCCATCACTTCGCCGGTCGAACGGCCGGCGTTGTCGCGTACCGCCTGTTCCAGCAGCGGGCGATATTGATCCTTTTGCACCGCCTTCAGGATCAGCGAAGGATTGGTGGTGGCGTCGCGCGGCGTGAAGGCCTCGATCGACTGGAAGTCGCCGGTGTCGGCAACAATGGTGGTGTGCTGCTTGAGTTGTTCCAGCTGGTTCATGGCGAAAATTTCGAAAGTGGCGTCCCGAGCCATCCATTGTATGCCACAGGGCAGGGGACTTACCGGGCGCCCTGGCGTTTCGCGCGGCTCGCAGCGTGGGGGGCGGGGGTGAAGGCGTCGACATGGATATCGATGCGCTGCAGGGAGCGCTGGGCCTGCAGCAGCTTGCGCCGCCGTTCGGGTCCGCCGCGCAAGGCCAGGCCCACGGCCAGCATGTCGATCACGGCCAGGTGCGCCAGGCGCGCCGAGATCGGCCGGTAGGGGTCCTGGTCGGGCGCCAAGTCGATCGCCAGCAGCACATTGGCGGCGGCGGCCAGGGGCGTGCCGCGCGGCGTCAGCGCGATCACGCTGGCGCCACCCTTGCGTGCCAGTTGCACGCTGCGGATCAGCGCCGCGCTGTTGCCGCGCTGGGAAATCGCCACCACCACATCGCCACGGCCAAGCAGGGCGGCGGCGATGCTGTGCACATGCGGATCGGAACACGCAACCGTCGGCGTGCCGGTCCGGAAGAATTTATGCTGGGCATCGGCCGCGACGATGCCGGACGAGCCCTGGCCATAGCATTCGATGCGCTTGGCCTTGGCCAGCAGGTCGATCGCCTTTTGCAAGGCCTTGGGGTCGAGCTGATTGCGCAAGTCCAGCAAGGCGTTCACCGAGCGCGTGCAGATCTTGGAAATCAGGTCTTCCGCCAGGTCGCTCGGCACGGGCGGCTCCTGGTCTTCCGGCGGAGCCAGGGCCAGGCCCTGCGCCAGGCGCAGCTTGAAATCCTGCCAGCCTTCATAACCGAGAGCGCGGCAAAAGCGCACCACGGTCGGCTCCGACACCTGCGCCGATTTGGCCAGCGCGGTGATGTTTTCCGAGAGCGTCAGCATGGGATTGTCCAATACCGCGAGCGCCACCTTCTGTTCGGAGCGGGACAGCGACTCGAGCTGGGTACGGATGGCGTCTAGCAGCATGGATGGATTGCGCCTCAGACTTCCGGCAAGGCTTCTTCCCGCCACTGCAGACCGTCGCGCCCGATCAGGGCGCTGGCGGCGGCCGGGCCCCAGGTACCGGAGGTGTAAGGGATCGGTTCGTTCTCGTCCTGGTCCCAGAAGTGCAGCACCGGCTCCACCCATTCCCAGGCCTGTTCCAGTTCGTCGCTGCGCATGAACAGGGTGAGGTGGCCGCGCAGCACGTCCATCAGCAGCCGCTCGTAGGCTTCCATCCGCGGCTTCTTGAAGGTCTCGCGGAAATCCAGTTCCAGGTCCACCGGTTTCAGGCGCATGCCGTCGCCGGGCGTCTTGGCCATCAGGTTCAGGTGCAAGCCTTCATCCGGCTGCAGGCGGATCACCAGCGAGTTGGGCTGGAAGCTGCCGGCCGGCTGGGCAAAGATGGAATGCGGAATCGATTTGAAGCGGATGACGATCTCGGCCAGCGAATCGGCCATGCGCTTGCCGGTGCGCAGGAAGAAGGGCACGCCGGCCCAGCGCCAGGTATCGATCTCGGCCTTGACCGCGACAAAGGTCTCGGTGCGTGAAGCCGGATTGGCGCCGGTTTCCTGGCGGTAGCCCGGCACCTGCACCCCGTTCACATGGCCGCTGCGATACTGGCCGCGCACGACATTGGTGACCAGGGTCTGGGGCGTGAAGCGCTTGAGCGAGCGCAGCACGTGCAGCTTCTGGTCGCGCACCGCATCGGCGGTGACGGAAACCGGCGGCTCCATGGCGACGATGCAAAGCAGTTGCAGCAGATGGTTTTGCAGCATGTCGCGCAGCGCGCCCGAGGTTTCGTAATAGCCCATGCGATTGCCCACGCCGAGCTGTTCGGCGATGGTGATCTGCACGTCGGAAATCCATTCGCGCCGCCACAAGGGTTCGAACAGGATATTGCCGAAGCGCAGGGCCAGCAGGTTTTGCACCGCTTCCTTGCCCAGGTAATGGTCGATGCGGAAGATCTGCGATTCCTTGAAGACGCGGCTCACTTCGGCATTGATCTGGCGCGCGCTTTCCAGGTCGCGGCCGAGCGGTTTTTCCAGCACCACCCGCGATTCAAGCGTCGCCAGGCCATTGCTGGCCAGGTTTTCGCAGATGGTGGAAAACAGGCTGGGCGGGGTGGCGAGGTAAAACACGCGGGTGATGTTTTCCTGCGGGCGGATGGCCTGCACCAGGCTGCTGTAGCTGGCGGCGTTGCCGGCATCGATCGATACATACGTGAAGCAGGCGCGAAACGCGGCCCAGCGCGTCTCGTTGAAGCCGCCTTCATCGATGTGCGGCCGCGCCTCGCGCTCGACCATTTCAAGATACTGCTCGGTGCTCCACTCGTGGCGGCCGACGGCGATGATGCGCCCGCGCGCCGGCCACAGCTTGCTGCCGGACAGCGCATACAGGGCAGGCAGCAACTTGCGCATCGCCAGGTCGCCGCCGCCGCCGAAAAGCACCAGGTCAAAATCGTTCAATGTGGCTGCCATGTTGTTCCTGCCTTGTATTCTTGCGCTTTGGATTGCGCGCTCTTCATTGTGCCGCGCGCACGCGGGCAATCAGTTGCGCGGTTGAACTGTCATGCATGGCGCGCTCGCCGCCCTGCAGTTCAGCCTGGATGGTTTTTGCCAGCACTTTGCCCAGTTCAACGCCCCACTGGTCAAAGCTGTTCACGCCCCAGATCGCGCCTTGCACGAAAGTCTTGTGTTCATACAGCGCCACCAGCGCGCCGAGCGAGGCCGGCTTTAGAGCGTCCATCAGGATGGTATTGCTGGGACGGTTGCCGGGAAAGCTCTTGTGCGGCGCCAGTGCCGCAGCAGTGTTCTGATCCAATCCCTGTTGACTCAGTTCAGCCATCGCTTCCTCGCTGCTCTTGCCCATCATCAAGGCTTCGGATTGGGCAAGGCAATTGGCCAGCAGCGCCAACTGGTGCTCGCGCATGTCATGCGCGGGCTGGATGGCGGCGATGAAATCGACCGGGATGGTATCCGTGCCCTGGTGCAGCAGTTGAAAGTAGGCATGCTGGCCATTGGTGCCGACATCTCCCCACACCACGGGGCAGGTCGGCACGCCGACCGGGCGGCCATCAAGGTCAACCTGTTTGCCATTGCTTTCCATTTCCAGCTGCTGCAGATAGGCCGGGAAATAGCGCAGGTCCTGGTGGTAGGGCGCGATGGAAAGCGAGGTGGCGCCGAGGAAATTGCGGTTCCAGATTCCGGTGAGGGCCAGCAAGATCGGCATGTTCGCCGCCGGGGCGGCATCGGCGAAATGGCGATCCATGGCCTGGGCGCCATCCAGGAAGCTGCGGAAGGCTTCGAAGCCGATCATCAGCGCCAGCGGCAGGCCGATGGCGGACCACACCGAGTAGCGCCCGCCGACCCAATCCCAGAAAGGGAACATGTTGGCGGTATCGATGCCGAAGTTGCTGACAGCTTCGGCATTGGTGGAAACCGCGACGAAATGTTTTGCCAGGTCCTGCTGCCGACCATGGGTCAGCCACCAGGCGCGCGCGCTGCCGGCGTTCATCATGGTTTCAAGCGTGGTGAAAGTCTTGGAAGCGATGATGAAGAGCGTGGTATCGGGGTTGACTTGCGACAGCACCGCCTGCAGGTCGTGCGCATCGACATTGGAGACGAAGTGGGCCTTCAGGCGCGGATGGGCAAACGCGCGCAGGGCCTGGCAAGCCATTTTGGGACCGAGGTCAGAGCCGCCGATGCCGATGTTGACGATGTCGGTGATGGGCAGGCCGGTATGACC
>JAEVZY010000138.1 GCA_023392035.1 Pseudomonadota bacterium
GTTTCAGCGAGCGCTCGTTCATGCAGTTCCCGCCGAGCGGATTTTCGCTGCGCTGGTACGTGGCTGCCTGGGAATCCGGCAAATTCCTCGAGCCGGCGCTGCGCAGCCTGTGGCTGGCCTTCGCCGCCACGGTGGTGGCCGGTGGGCTGTCGGTGCCGGCCGCGCTGGCATTTCGCAAGCTGCGCTCGGGCCGACTGCGCGCGGCGCTGGAGTTTTTCCTGTTGTCGCCGCTGATCGTGCCGGCGCTGATCATCGGTATCGCGCTGCTGTACACCTTCAACCGGCTGCAGATGCTGGACACCTTCGGCGCGCTGCTGGCGGCGCACGTGGTGATCGTGTTCCCCTTCATGTTCCGCGCCGTGCTGACCAGCGTGCTGGGCATGCGCCAGGCGCTGATCGAAGCCTCCGAAATTCTCGGCGCCAGCCCGGCCTATACCTTGCGCCACGTGATTCTTCCGGGACTGGTGCCGGGCATCGTCTCGGGCGCGATTTTCTCGGTGATCATCTCGCTCGACCAATTCACGGTGAGCTTGTTCGTCACCCAGTCGGAGCAGATCGTGCTGCCGGTGGCCATCTACAAGTACCTGTTCGACGTCAACGATCCGGTAGCTGCGGCCGTGTCCACGATCCTGGTGGTCTTCGGCCTGCTGCTTGCTTTTGTCATCGACCGCCTGGGCTGGTTGCGCCATCTTTCGGGCACCGGTTCCTGAACCCCCGTTTGTTCTTCATCGATAAGGAGACCACATGACCATCGACCACTCACGCAGGAATTGGCTGAGAACCGCCAGCGCCCTGTCCGCCGCCGCGCTGTCGCCCCTGCCGCTGTGGGCAGCGCAGTCGCCGCTCACCATAGGCTGGTATCCCGGCCTCTTGGGCTCCAATTTCAAGCGCAGCTTCCTCGACACCTACCCCGCCGGCAAGCAAGCCAAGGTGGTGGAATCCTTCGACAATGCGCGCTTTACGCAAATGCAGGCCAACCGCAACCAGCCGAACCTGCATGTGGCCGTGTTCACCGATGTGCTGCTGCCCCTGATCGCGCGCTCGGGCCTGATTTCCGCCATGAGCCCGGCCAGCATCCCCAATCTCAAGGACATCGACCCGCGCGTGAAACTGCCGGTTGGCCTGCATGCAGTGCCGGCGACCTATGGTTCCTGGGGCATAGCCTACAACGCCAAGTATGTGAAGAAGCCGATCACCTCCTGGGCCGACCTGCTGCGTGACGACCTCAAAGGCCATGTGTCGGCGCCCAACATCACCTACAACTCCTCGGTCTATACGCTGGATGCCCTGGCTTCGCTGAAGGGCGGCGGCCTGCGCGCGCCGGATGCCGGCATGGAAGCCCTGCACATGATCCGCAAGAGCGGTCCCGGCCTGTGGGACCAGGAAAGCATTGCGGTGGGCTGGCTGAAGACCGGCGAAATCTGGGCCACGCCCTACTTCAGCGGCAATGTATTGGCCATGCAGCGCGACCCCGACCTGGCCGACTTGCGCTTTTGCGTGCCGAGCGAAGGCGCCTACTCGCTGCCGATGAGCGTTACCCGCGTGGTCAACCCCAGCGCCGGCGACGAGCCGGAAAAATTCATCAACCACCTGTTAAGCGTCGAAGCCCAGGAGGCATGGACCAGGATCGGCGGCGGCCGTCCGATCAATTCCAAGGCCAAGGTACCGGCCGACGTGGCTGCCATGGTGCCCACTGCCGACAAACTGCGCACCCTGGACTGGAATTATTTCGCCGAGCAGCGCACGGCGATCGTCGACAAATGGAACAAAGTCGTCAACCGCTAGACCCTGTTTGTATTCACACCCAACCATAAGAAACCAAAGGAGCCTTCCATGACCCGCAAGATCCGCATCACCAGCCCTGACGTTGCCGAGGCCGCACCCAAGCTCTGGTCCAATTGCCTGCAGGTGGATGACACGCTCTACCTGTCCGGCTTCACTTCGCGCGCCAACGACGGCACCACGATTTTGGGCGAGACCGCCTATGAGCAAGCCAAGGTCATCTTCGGCAAGATGAAAAGCCTGTGCGAGGCCGCCGGCGGCACCATCGACGACGTGGTGACGATGACCATCTTCGTCACCGACATCCGCGAAAACAAGGAGATCTGGAAAGCCCGCGCCGAATTCTTCAGCGGCGACTTTCCGGCTTGCGCGCTGGTTGAGGTGACCGGCTTGGCCAATCCGGAAATCAAGCTGGAGATCCAGGGCCAGGCACGACTGCAGAAGGCGGCCTGATGCAGATCGTCCGCTATCTGGAAGACGGCCAGCCGCGGCTGGGGCAACTGGTCGGCGACCAGATCGCGCCCTTTCCCGGCATGGCCGAAGTCCAGCAGTTGATCGCGCACTGGCCGAACTTGCCGCAAACGGCGGCAAGCGGTGGGCGCGTAGCGCTGGAAAGCGCCAGGCTGCTGGCGCCTATCGTCCCGGTGCGCAACATCTTTTGCGTCGGCTGGAATTACCTGAAGCACTACGACGAAGGCGTGGGCAAGCGCGAGGGCCAGGAGGTGGATCTGCCCAGCCGTCCCACCTTCTTCACCAAGCTGCCGACCACGGTGGCCGGCCCGTATGATCCGCTGCCGCTGCATGAGGACTACACATCCAAGCTGGATTGGGAAGTGGAACTGGCGGTCATCATCGGCCGCCAAGGACGCGACATCTCGCGCGAGGACGCGCTGGACTATGTCTTTGGCTACACGGTGTCCAATGACATTTCCGCGCGCGATCTGCAACGCGCCCACGGCGGCCAGTGGTTCAAGGGCAAGAGCCTGGACCTGACCTGCCCGCTGGGCCCGATGATTGTCACCGCCGACGAGTTGACCGATCCGCAGGATTTGGCCGTCTCCTGCAGCGTCAACGAGGAAATGATGCAGTCCTCGCACACCAGCCGCCAGATCTTTGATGTGCGCACCGTCATTGCGGAATTGTCGGCGGGTCTGACCCTGATGCCGGGCGACCTGATCCTGACCGGCACGCCGGAGGGCATCGGCAATGCGCGCACGCCGCCGGTCTTCCTGCGCCATGGCGACATCCTGACCACCACCATCGAGCGCCTGGGCAGCATGCACAACTTGATCCAATCCAAAGAGGGAACATGAAAAAATTTCTCTTCGCGCTTGGCTTGCTGGCCTGTGTGGCCGCGCCGGCCTTCAGCCAGAAGGCCTTTCCCGCGCAAGCTGTGACACTGGTGGTGCCCTACGCGGCCGGCGGCAGCGCCGATTCGCTGGCCCGTTCGCTGGGGCAGGCGGTCGGCACGGAAACCGGGCAAAGCCTGGTGGTGGACAACCGTCCCGGCGGCGCAACCGTGATCGGCGCGCAAGCCGTGCTGGCCAAGCCGGCCGACGGCTATACCGCCTTGGTGGTCGCGGCCAGCTTCGTCATCAATCCGCACCTGATGAGTTTGCCCTTCGATCCGCTCAAGGACTTCCAACCGGTGACGCTGTTGGCCAGCAATCCGCATGTACTGGTGGTCAGCTCGAAAGTGCCGGCCAACACGCTGCCGGAGTTCATCGAGTGGGCGCGCAACCACAAGGGCGTGGTCAATTATTCCTCGTTCGGGAATGGCTCATCTGGACATATCGGCTTTGAACTGTTGAAGCAGTTGACGAAGGTGGAAGCCACGCATGTTGCCTACAAGGGCGCGGCGCCTTCGACCATGGCGGTGGTGAGCGGCGAAGTGGATGCGAACCTGGCCGACATCGGCGTCATCGCGCCGCAAATCAAGGCCGGCAAGGTGAAGGCGATTGCCGTCACCGGCGACAAGCGCAGCGAGGTGCTGCCGAACGTGCCGACTTTCGCCGAGTCGGGACTGCCGGAATACTCTTCGCAAACCTGGATCGGCCTGTGGGTGCGCAATGGCGTTCCGAATGATCGCGTGCAAAGGCTGAACCAGCTTTTCACCCAGGCGCTGCAGAAACCCGAGATCCAAAAGCTGCTGGCCGAGCAAGGCATGCGTGCCCGCCCGACCAGCAGTGAACAGTTCAGGGAGTTTGCGCAGGCGGAGAGCGACAAGTATCGGGCGGTGATACGGAAGGCCAATATCAAGCTGCAGTGAAGCACAGCGGTGTCAGCCTTTCGCTCCCAAACAAAAAGCCCTCGGACGAGGGCTTTTTCATTGGTGCGGCTTGGGCCTTCTCCGGCCGACGATCATTGAGGGCATAATTGATCGCTGCCCGGAGATGGCACTTCCAAAAAAAATAATATGAAAAAAGAAATACTGCTTTCGACTTCATTCGTCGAACCGGAACTGCAAACCGAGTTTTGGCGAGAGCTGAACCGACCCGCTTTTATTTTGTCGCCCCTCGACGATTCCGTGGGCGCCCGGCTTGAGGGATCGATCAGGTCCCGACCCTGCGGCACCATGACGATCGTGCAAACGACATTCAATGGGCAGCAATATCTGCGCGACAGGCAAGTCATCCTTCGCAGCGAACTGTCGGACTATATGGTTCAGATCGTGGTGAAGGGCTCGGTCGTTGGCGACTTTCCACCGGCCAACCTGAAAGCAAACGCTGGCGATATCTTCATCCTCGATTTCAACCGTCCCTATCTCACGCGCGCCGAGGCGGGTTCCCGGATCGCCTTTTCCATTCCGCGCGAGCCGCTTGAGCGAATCATTGGCAGAAAAAACCTGCACGGCTTCGTTTTCCAATCGCATTGGCCCATTACAAGAGTATTGACCGACTACCTGTTGGGGCTGAATGCAGTGGCGGCCGATCTCTCGCTCAGCGAATCGGGGGCGATTCAAGATGCCCTGTTGACGCTGCTGGCTGGCGCCCTGGCTGGGCGCGAGATGACGCCATCGGCCGCTTCGTCGGAACTCAATGGCGTGCTGCGGCAATCCATTCTCGACTACATCGATCGACACATCGCCGATCACGATCTGGGCCCGCAAAAACTGATGGAGCGCTTCCGCATCTCCCGCACCCATCTTTACCGGATTTTCGAAGCGGAAGGCGGTGTTGCAACGCTGGTCCGGGAAAAGCGCCTCGACCTGGCCTATCGGCTTCTTGTCTCGCCATCTGCGTCGGCGAAGAAAGACAGCGAGTCGATCAAGAGGCTGTGTTTTCAATGCGGATTTTCCAGTCCCGAGCACTTCAGCCGGGCCTTCAAGGAACGATTCGGCATGACGCCGAATAACTTGAAGATGAGTGAAAGCAGATCGAAGCTGCTGCAGCCCGGCAGGTTCGATCTTCATGAATATTTGAAAACATATTCTTCCTCGAATTACGTATGAAGCCCTGAAGCAGGAAGCTGCCTGATCCTTCCCCTGAAGGGCTTTGCAGGCCTGGCCATGGGCCGGGTTCCTGCGTTGGGACAATTCGTCAATCGATTTGGAACGCCACGTCAATCGAATGTGGCGCCCTGGGTCGCGCCTGCGCTTAAGCTTGCCGCAATTTTTGCTGACAGAGAACTGACAGGCGGAATCGCGGCCACGGCGTCGATAAAACACACGTGCCCATCCCGCTCAAAAAACCTCCAGGGATCCATCTCGAAACCATGAAGAACGCAGCCCATTTCGCCAGGCGCGCTTTACGTCCGCGCCTGCTCGCCGTTTCCTGCCTTTCGATTTTCACCGCCGCCTGCGGCGCCCTCTCGCCCATCGCCTATACGCCGGCCGAGGTGGGCACGCGCGTGGAGCAGGACCGGGTGCGCATGTACGCCGACCAGGAACCCGTGGTCGGTCCGATTGGTTTCCACGAGGCCGCCGCCCGCGCCCTCAAGTACAACCTGGATTACAAGCTCAAGCTGATGGAGGGTGCGCTGGCCAGGAGCCTGCAGGATGTCTCCACTTACGAAATGCTGCCCAAGCTGGTGGCCGGCGCCGGTTACGTCTGGCGCGACAATGATTCCGGCGGCCGTTCCATCGGCATTGAGGATCATGTCGAAACCCTGCGCCCATCCACCTCGCAGTCGCGGGAACGAACCCTGGCCAACCTGACCTTCTCGTGGAATGTCCTCGATTTCGGCGTTTCGTACTACCGCGCGCAGCAAAAGGCCGACCAGGTGCTGATGGCCGAGGAGCGCCGCCGCAAAGTGATGCAGAACGTGCTTCAGGACGTGCGCAACAGCTACTGGCGGGCGCTGGGCGCGCAACGCCTGATCGGCCGCGTGGATGGCCTGCTGGCGCGCGTGAACACCGCGCTCGGACGGGCCAAGCAAGTTGAAAACGGCGGCCTGATGCCGCAGTCGCAGGTGCTCAACTATGAGCGCGCCCTGCTCGATGCCGTGAGCCTGCTCACCTTGCGCCGCCAGGATCTGGAACTGGCGCGCGCCGAGCTGGCGGCCTTGATGTCCATTCCGCCAGGTACGCGCTACACGCTGGCCGAGGAAATGGAGAGCGGATTGCCGGCGACGCCCACCAACGTCGAGGAATTCGAACGCATGGCGCTCGAAAAGCGGCCGGAAATCATGGAGGAGTGGTATCGCAAGCGCGTCACCGAGAACGACATCAAGGCCGCCAAGCTCCTGCTGTGGCCCAACATCAGCGTCGACGCCGGTCCGCAATTCGACTCCAACCGCTACGCCTACAACAGCCAATGGGTCGATGCCGGCGTCCATCTTTCCTGGAATGTGCTGAAGCTGACCCAGTATCCGTCCCTGAAGCGCGCTTACGAAAACCAGAACAAGACCGACGACATGCGCCGCATGGCCCTGTCCATGGCGGTGTTGACCCAGGTCCGTGTCGGCCTGCAGCGCTATGAGCTGTCGCTGGCCGAATTCAAGTTTGCCGAGGAAAGCCTGCGGGTCGACCAGCGCCTGCGCGATTTCGCCAAGGCCGCCGCCCAGAGCCGCTTCGATTCCGAACTGGAAGTGATCCGCGCCGAAGCCCGCGCGCTGCTGGCCGAATACCAGCGCTACGCCGCCTATTCGAATGCCCAGGCCGCCTGGGGCCGCGTCTACAACTCGGTCGGCCTCGATGTGTTGCCGGAGGCGGTCGACAGCCATGATGTCAAGACGCTTGCCCTGGCCATGCAAAACACCATGGGCCAGTGGCAAAAGCTGGTGTTCAAGACATCGGCCAGGCAGTAAGCGACCAGGCACAGCGCCTTGGCCGATGCCGTTTCCTGCCGCCCGGAGCCGCTCCGGGCGGCGCTGTTTTTATTTTTAGCGATGGATTGCCGCGCGCTGTCGCGCGTGGCGCTTTGGGGAGAGAGCTACCATGAACGAAACCCGCCCGACCACGATCGAGAAGCGCCACATCTTGCGTCCCGCAGCCCGCAGCCTGGCGCTGGAACCGCGCCTGCTGTTCGACGGCGCCGGCGCGGTTGCCGCCGCCGACAACCTCGATGCGCCGGACGCCGGCGATCATCCCGCCGAGGCGCAACAGCAGGACACCCAGCCTGCGGCCGACACTTCGCCCTCCAGCCAGACTGCCGGCGACAGTGCCGCCTTGACGGACGCCAGCCCCCAGGCCAGCGCCCCCGCGGAGACGGCCGCAGGCGAAACGCCCTCCTCAGAGACGCCTGCCACCGCCGCCGCGATCCTGCAGGCCGCCGGTGGCCAGGCCCAGGCCGCCATCTACGACTTCATCGGCAAGACCTCCGCCGCCGATTTGTTCGCCTTGTTCAACGGCGGACACGATACGCCCAGCGCCGAATGGCTGGCTGCCGCCGAAGCCTTGCGCCAGGACATTCTCGCCGGGCGCTACCAGATCACGGTCGAGGCCAGCGACAATGCCGGCCTGCAGGACAGCTTTGCCGTATTCGTCGCCGACGGCCCGCAAGGCAAGCCGACGATTCTGGTGCGCGCCGACTGGCTCGCCAGCCAACCCAGCGCCGCCGCCGTCAGCCGCATTCTGATTGAAGAAGTCGGCCATGCCATCGACGCCAGCTTGAACGGCGATGCCGATACCGCGGGCGACGAAGGCCAGCGCTTTGCCGCGCAGGTACTGAACCTCGATGTGGGAGGCGACTATGGCTCGGATGACGACCACGTCAGCCTGCAGATCGACGGACGGGCGGTCCAGGGCGAGGCGTCCACCAGCACCTTTTCCATGAGCGATGGCTCGGAATTCACCCTGAAATTCAGCAGCGGCATCCGCGAAACGGGCGGCACCGACAGTGCCACCGGCAACGTCGTCGGCACCACCTACCTGTACACCAATGTCGTCACGGTCAATGGCCAACAAATTGACGCAATCGTCGAATTGACCGGGCTGAGCAATGCGCAAGTCACCCTGTTCGATTCCACCAGCAACCCTTACAGCACGACTACCGGCAGCGCAACGCAGGTGAACGGCGCCGGATCCTTCCAGCCCAACCTGAATATCACCGCCGCGGGCGGTTACGCCGCTTTCAAGATCACCTTCATCCTGGGCGGTTCCTACGACACCGCGACCAAGACCGGTACGGAAGTGACCCTGCGCAATGTGGTCGTCAACACCTATGACCTGGATGGTGCGGGCGCCAGCACAAGTGGACGGCAATACACCGATTTCGAGGATGTTGGCGCTTATACGCTATCCAGCACCACGAAGGTGGCGGTGGCCGATATGGGCAATGGCGTGACCCGCTTCGTGACCACGGTGGGTGGAAACGTCACGACCCTCCCCGGTGTGCAAGGTGGCGACGATGTCCGCGCCCGGGTCCGCTACACGGAGCTTTCCAGCACGACCATCAAGGTCGGTGACACGGGGGCCACGGGGGCCGCCTACTACGGGCTGGATTTCAGCATGGGCCCGACCTTCACCGGCGCCACCACGCCCGGCGTGGAATTCGTCGACAGCTCGGGCAATGCCCTGAACGGCCCGCTGGTCACCTACGAAAACGGCACCACGTCTCAAGATTTTTACCTCAAGCTCGAGGCCGCGCCCGAAAGCGGCGAGACCGTCACCGTTACCATCACCGGACTGGACAGCACCGAAGGCACGCTCACCACCACGACGCTGACTTTCGACAGCACGAACTGGAATACGCCGCAAAAGGTCACGGTCACCTCCATCAACGACAACCAGATCGATGGCGACCAGGACTACACGCTGAGCGTCACCACGAGCAGCAGCACGAACAGCGTGGCCTACACCGGCCGTACCGCCGTCATCGACGTCAGGAATGTCGACGATGACGATATCGAAGCGCCCACGCTCGATCTCGACTCCGCCGATAACGCTGCCGGCGCGGTGAACGACAGGGTGACCAGCCAGGACGGCGCACGCGTCTCGCTGGATGGCGACAAGAGCAACTCGCCGGCCATCGTCGGCGACGACTCCGACCGTATCGGCAAGATCGAATTGACTGTTGGCAGCGGCGTCTCCGATAGCGCCAACGAAATGTTGATCTTCGGCGCCATTTCGCTGCGCGCCGATGGCACTGGCGTCACCGCGCAGAACAACATCACCGTTGGCGGCGTCGCGGTGAATGTGGGCTATGCCGGCGGCACCTTCACCATCACCAAGGCCGACGGCGGCGTGCTGACCAAGGCGCAGGCCAACGCCATCATCGGCGGCATCGACTACCAGAACACGAAAACCACCGCCGCCACGGCCGGCGACCGCGTGTTCAGCTTCAAGGTGACCGATGCCTCCGGCAAGACCTCGAATACGGCCACCAGCACGGTGAACGTCAGTCATCTCGCGATCAACGACATCACGGTGAATGAAGGCTCGGGCTACGCGGTATTTACCGTCACCGCGCCCGCCAACGAAACGCTGACCGGCCTGTCGCTTGCCGACGGCGCCACCAACCCGGCCACCGGCGGCGGTGTGGACTATGGCAGCAACGGCAGCGACGGCAAGCAAAACCTCGAATACTCGACCGATGGTGGTTCGAACTGGAGCAGCTATACGGGCGGCAACATCACCGTGTCGAACACGGGCACGGTGCTGGTGCGCACTGCCATCACCAACGACTCCAGCTACGAAGGCAGTGAAAACTTCGCGCTGACCGTCAGCACCGCGGGCGGCGCAGTCACTGGCAGCGCTACCGTCAAGGATGACGGCACGGGCGATATCTACACCGCCCAGGGCGCTCTCGACACGGTCACGGCCAAGGACGACGACCGCAGCATCAGCGTGGCTGCCGATGGTCCCTTCAACGAAGCCTCGAACTGGGCCACCTTCACTGTCGATGTCACCGGTACGGCTGGTGACGCCGTGGCGCTGGCCGTGCAAAACACGGGCACGGGCGCAGGCTATGCCAGCACTGGCGGCTTCACCACGATCCAGTATTCGACCGACAACGGCACGACCTGGACCACCTACACCGGCGCGGCGGGCGGTCAACCGACTGTGCCCGCCGGCGGCAGCGGAACCATCCAGGTGCGGGTGAACATCACCAGCGAACAGGACAGCACCTATGAAGGCGGCGAAACCTTCGCGCTGAAAGCGAACTACGCCAGTGACACCGCCAAGAGCGCTACCGGCACCGCGACGATTGTCGACAATGGCTCGGGCGATATCTACACGGCCCAGGGCACTCTCGACACGGTCACGGCCAAGGACGACGACCGCAGCATCGGCGTGACTGCCGACGGTCCCTTCAACGAAGCATCGAACTGGGCCACCTTCACCGTCGATGTCACCGGTACGGCAGGCGACGCCGTGGCCCTGGCCGTGCAAAACACCGGCACCGGCGCGGGCTATGCCAGCACTGGCGGCTTCACCATGATCCAGTATTCCACCGACAATGGCACGACCTGGACCACCTATACCGGCGCGGCCGGGGGTCAGCCAGTCGTGCCGGCAGGCGGCAGCGGCACCATCCAGGTGCGGGTGAACATCACCAGCGAGCAGGACAACACCTATGAAGGCGCGGAAACCTTCGCCCTGAAAGCGAACTACGTCAGCGACACCGCCAAGAGCGCTAACGGCACCGCGACGATTGTCGACAATGGCTCGGGCGATATCTACAC
>JAEVZY010000186.1 GCA_023392035.1 Pseudomonadota bacterium
TCCAGAAACTGGGCGGCCGCATTCCGCGCGGCGTGCTGATGGTGGGCCCGCCGGGTACCGGTAAAACCCTGCTGGCGCGCGGCATCGCCGGCGAAGCCAAGGTGCCTTTCTTCACCATTTCCGGTTCCGACTTCGTGGAAATGTTCGTCGGCGTCGGCGCATCGCGCGTGCGCGACATGTTAGAAAACGCCAAGAAGCATGCCCCCTGCATCATCTTCATCGACGAGATCGATGCGGTTGGCCGTCATCGCGGCGCCGGCATGGGCGGCGGCAATGACGAGCGTGAACAGACCCTGAACCAGTTGCTGGTGGAAATGGACGGCTTCGAGGCCAATGCCGGCGTGATCGTGATCGCCGCCACCAACCGCGCCGACGTGCTGGACAAAGCCCTGCTGCGTCCGGGCCGTTTCGACCGCCAGGTGGTGGTCGGCCTGCCCGACATCCGCGGCCGCGAACAGATTCTCTACGTCCACATGCGCAAGGTACCGATCGCGCCGGACGTCAAGGCCGATGTGCTGGCCCGTGGTACGCCGGGCTTTTCCGGCGCCGACCTGGCCAACCTGGTGAACGAAGCCGCCCTGTTTGCCGCCCGCCGCAACAAGCGCCTGGTGGAAATGCAGGACTTCGAAGACGCCAAGGACAAGATCGTCATGGGTCCGGAGCGCAAATCCGCCGTCATGCGCGAGGAAGAGCGCCGCAACACGGCCTACCATGAGTCCGGCCACGCGGTGGTGGCCAAGCTGCTGCCCAAGGCCGATCCGGTGCACAAGGTCACCATCATGCCGCGCGGCTATGCCCTGGGCCTGACCTGGCAATTGCCGGAGCACGACCGCGTCAATATGTACAAGGACAAGATGCTGGAAGAAATTTCCATCCTGTTCGGCGGCCGTATTGCCGAGGAAATCTTCATGCACCAGATGTCGACCGGCGCCTCCAATGACTTCGAGCGGGCCACCAAGCTGGCGCGCGCCATGGTCACCCGCTACGGCATGTCGGATGTGCTGGGCACCATGGTCTATGAAGACAGCGAGCAGGATGCCTACTTCGGCCGCATGAGCGCCAAGACCGTGTCCGAAGCGACCCAGCAGAAAGTGGACCAGGAAATCCGTCGCATCCTGGACGAGCAATACACGCTCTCGCGCCGCCTGCTGGAAGAGAACAAGGACAAGGTCGCCATGATGGCCGAGAAGCTGCTCGAGTGGGAAACCCTGGATGCCGACCAGGTGAACGACATCATGGAAGGCCATGAGCCGCGTCCGCCCAAGGCCGGCGCGCCCACCCGTCGCCCGCCGGGCGACAACAGCGGCGATATCGCGCCCACCGCCACCGCGCCGGCCTGATCGGCTGCGCGCTTGAACTTGCAGGCCGGCCCGGTTTTACGGGCCGGCCTTTTTAATTGAAAGCTCCCATGCAGGATTTTCTTTGCGGCCGCTACCGTTTCTCCATGCAGGCCGGCGCCCGGCCGCTGGTGATGGGGATACTCAACGTCACCCCCGATTCCTTTTCCGACGGCGGGCGTTACCAGGGGCTGGAAGCAGCCCTGGCGCACGCCGAGCAGATGATTGCCGAGGGTGTCGACATCATCGACATCGGCGGCGAATCCACCCGGCCCGGCACCCAGCCGCTGCCGGTGGAAGAGGAATTGCGGCGCGTATTGCCGGTGGTGTTTGCCCTGCGCGATTGCGGCAAGGCCTTGTCGGTCGACACCTTGAAGCCCGAAGTGATGCGCGAGGTGCTGGCGGCAGGCGCCGACATGATCAATGACATCAACGGCTTTCGCTCCGAGGCGGCACTGAGCGCGGTTAAGGACGGCGATGCCGGGCTCTGTATCATGCACATGCAGAACCAGCCGGCCACCATGCAGGTCCGGCCGGAATATACCGACGTGGTGGCCGAAGTGGGCGCCTTCCTTTTGGAACGCGTGCATGCGCTGGAACAGGCGGGTGTGGCGCGCCAAAGAATGTGCATCGATCCCGGCTTTGGTTTTGGCAAGACGGTGGAGCACAATCTGGCGCTGTTGCGTGCCGTGGGAAGCATGCAGGAACAACTGGGTTTGCCGCTATTGGCCGGCCTCTCGCGCAAATCGACCTTGGGCACAATCACCGGCAAGCCGGTGGAGCAGCGCCTGGCGGCCAGCGTGGCGGCGGCGCTGGCGGCGGTGGCGCGCGGCGCGCGCATCGTGCGCGTGCATGACGTGGCCGAAACCGTGGATGCACTCAAGGTCTGGGCCGCGGTCAATCAATAAACAAGAGTTCTGCCAGGGGCAGGGCGCAGGAAGGGGAGCGATGAGCAGAAAATACTTTGGCACCGATGGCGTGCGCGGGACCGTGGGCAGCCTGCCCATCACACCGGAATTCGTGATGCGCCTGGGGTATGCCGCCGGCCGCGTACTGGCGGCGCAAGCCCCAACCGGCGCCAGCCGCCCCGAAGTCTTGATCGGCAAGGACACCCGCATCTCGGGCTACATGCTGGAGGCGGCGCTGGAAGCCGGTTTTTCCGCCGCCGGGGTGGACGTGGTGCTGGCCGGTCCGATCCCGACCCCGGCCGTGGCCTACCTCACGCGCGCGCTGCGCCTGCAGGCCGGGGTGGTGATCTCGGCTTCGCACAATCCCTATCAGGACAACGGCATCAAGTTCTTCTCGGCGCGCGGCAGCAAGCTGCCGGATGATGTCGAGGCCGCCATCGAAGCCGCCATCGACGAGCCGATGCAATGCGTGTCCTCCGAAAAACTGGGCCGCGCGCGGCGGCTGGACGATGCGCGCGGACGCTACATCGAATTCTGCAAGAGCACCTTTCCCGGCGAATCCGATCTGCGCAAGCTGAAGATCGTGGTCGATTGCGCCCATGGCGCGGCCTATCACATCGCCCCGCACGTGTTTCATGAGTTGGGCGCGGAAGTGATCGCCATCGGCGACAAGCCCAATGGCTACAACATCAACGAAGGGGTCGGCGCGACCCACACCGAAGCCCTGTCCGAAGCGGTGGTGAGGCATGGCGCATCGCTGGGTATTGCGCTGGATGGCGACGCCGACCGCCTGATCATGGTCGATGGCTGTGGCCGTCCCTACAATGGCGACCAGCTGCTGTACATCATGGTCAAGCACCGCCTGCAGCAAGGCCCGGTGCCGGGTGTGGTCGGCACGCTGATGACCAATATGGCGCTGGAAGTGGCCTTCAAATCCATGGGCGTGGGCTTTGCCCGCGCCAAGGTCGGCGACCGCTATGTGCTGGAATGCCTGCTGGAGCGCGGCTGGCAGATCGGCGGCGAAGGTTCCGGCCACCTGCTGTTCCTGGACAAGCACACCACCGGCGACGGCATCGTTTCCGCACTGCAGGTGCTGGCCGCCCTGGCCGACAGCGGGCGCAGCCTGGAAGAATGCTGTGCCGACTTGCCGCTCTTCCCGCAAACCCTGATCAACGTCAAGGTGCCCGCCGGCTACGACTGGAAAGCCGATGCCGGCGTGGTGGAAGAGAACAGCGCCGTGCAAGCCGCGCTGGGCGACGCCGGCCGGGTGCTGATCCGTCCCTCGGGCACCGAGCCGCTGGTGCGGGTGATGGTGGAAGCACGCGAAGAAGCGACGGCCAAGGCCATGGCTCAGCGCATTGCCAGCCGCATTTCCGCTTAACTTCCGGCGAGAAAATTGGTGTCGACGGGAAATCCAAATTGACCCTCGACCCTTGGCTCGTGTATAGTTTTCGTCCTTCGGAGTGTGGCGCAGCCCGGTAGCGCACCTGCTTTGGGAGCAGGGGGTCCAAGGTTCGAATCCTTGTACTCCGACCAGAATGAAAAGCCCGTTGGCCTTGGTGCCAACGGGCTTTTTTATTTGGCGCTTCTTTATTTGGCATGCCTTAGGCTGGCGTTGTTAGCATTTTCGATAACCCGTCTTCCTTGAACAAACATTTGTTCGATCTCCGTTACCGAGCCGCGCGCCACCCACAACGGAGAATCGAACATGCATCGTGCCAACACCGAGCCAAGACAGCCGTCCTTCAATCGTGATGCGAGCCGCAAATCCGAGCGCCATGAAGCAGGGGGCAAAATGCCCAAGTCGGGACCGCGACAAGAGAAGGAATTCTTGCCGCGTTCGGCGAGTGTGAGACGAGCGCAAGCGAGCCCGCCCATGTTCCCTGCAAAATCGCGCCAGGAAACCTTGGCAGAGGCGATTCTGAAGGCAACGGCTGCGCAGAAATACAAAAGCAGTTCCGTGCTCGCCGCGTTGGGCGACCCCGCGAAATTCCAGCATCACCATTTCCATGCCTTGAATGAAGCCTTCGCGAGCGCACTCGCGAAGGGGAACGATGACCAGGCGCTGAGAATTGCAGCCGTATTGTTCTTTTCATTGGGGAAGGAAACGCCGATTCCCGACGCAACGCGCGCCTTGTGGTGCGAGGAATTCATGGGCGCGGTCACGAAAGGCATGCCGCAGAATAAGGGCTTTGCCCAACAGGCGCTGCTGCTTGGGAAGCTCAGCCATCTCGCAAGAGCCTGTCATTTGGGCGGATTGGCAATTCAGCTGGAATATGACATTCCCACCTACGTTGAATTGGCGATCGAGCAAGGGGTGCAAGCAGGCGCGAGCTCGCTGAACGCCGCCTTGGCCTTGCTTTCCGGTCCTGCCTTCAACATCAGGGCCGGCCTGATGAGAGTCTTGCGCTCCAGCATCGAGCGCAAGGACGTGGCGGCCGCCTTCCTGGTGACGGATAAATTCCTTGAAGGTCTTTCCGAGGACGAGACAGCCAGGCAGGAGGCCTTCCTGCGCCAATTCACTGAGTTGGCCGCGACTTGTACGCCCCCACTCCAGATTGAACTTCTGGAGGGCGCGTCAAGGCTCGCCATTCAATATGGTTTGGGTGCGCTGGCCGAGGCCTTCTCGCAGGAGGCGGAGGCGGCAAGCGAGGGCCATTGGCACTGGACTGGTCAATTGCTTGACATTGAAATCCGCAGAGCAGTCCTGTATTCGATCCTGGATACGATCAAAGCTCACAATGCCGAGGCGACTCTGGAGCGCCAAATTCGCGCCATGGGCGCTGCCTTGCAGCGCTGCCTGGAACGCTCGGCTGGCTGGGAGGATGACACCGCGGAGAAAGCCGAGGTCATCCTGACCGTGTTGGTCGACTTGCTCTCAAAATTCCCCTTGGACATGGGCGCGCTGCTCTACCGATTGCTGGATGAAAGCACCGGGCATTGGACTGACATCGAGCGTGCCGAGCTGCAGTCGGCGGTATTGGCGATTGCTTCGGATCGCGGCATCACGGTGAACCTGGCCTGAACTGCAGCATTTGCTTCCTGATTCAAGAATTTTGACGCGCAAGGCTTGCCACATTGCTTTGCGCGTCGTAAATTCCTCGCCTCACCGCCCTTAGCTCAGCTGGATAGAGCAACGGCCTTCTAAGCCGTAGGTCACACGTTCGAGTCGTGTAGGGCGGGCCACTCTCCTTGTTATACACCCCGGTCCTTCCGTCCTTTGCCAGAGGGCACGTTTCCCATGAGATGGGCGTTGACCCATTTCGATCTTCCGCAAATGCCGCATTGAGAATTCCAGCGCCGCGCGTCCTGTTATGAGGTCGCGCAAACGTGCAGGTCAATCGGCTTCGTTACTATTACTTTTCGGCTGTAGGACATATGCGGACAATCGTGTAGGACTATGTGCCGGACATGTTGCAATTTGCGGCTTGGCTGTCCTGTCGTTCTGTCGCGGGGGAAAAAGTGGCATTTCCGGGCATCGATCAAGCGAACGCGGTGATTCCGCCGCCTCCCACTTCAGATTCGCAACTTGTAGGTCGAATGCGACTAGTACTTGCGCTGGCAGTGCTGATGACCATCCTTTTGGATCGCGACGAGCTTACCAGCCCCGGACGCCTGGGCCCGCTACTCGCGACGGCGTATCTCGGCCATGCGCTGCTTGTCTATATTCGAGGCCTGCAAGGCAGCGTCTGGGCGACCGGACGTTCTGCACATTGGATGGACCTGGGATGGATCGCAC
>JAEVZY010000218.1 GCA_023392035.1 Pseudomonadota bacterium
CTCTTCCTCGCTCTGCCAGAAGTCCTCTGCCTATCCCGCCAGAAATGCAGCGCCTAGTGCCGTAGTCTCTGTGACCCGAGGCCGCACCACAGGAATGCCGATCAGATCGGCCTGAAACTGCATCATGAAGTTGTTGCGGGAGGCGCCACCGTCCACCCTCAATTCAAGCAAGGGGTAATTCGACTGCGCTTGCATCGCGATCAGCAGGTCATAAACCTGGAATGCGATACTCTCCAACGCTGCACGCGCGATATGGGCACGGCTACTGCCGCGCGTAAGCCCCAGAATTGAGGCCCGCGCTTGGGGATCCCAGTATGGCGCGCCAAGTCCTGCGAAGGCTGGGACCACCATCACGCCTGCGCTGTCTTCCACACTTCGTGCAAGCGCCTCGACTTCCGCCGAACTTGCAATGATCCCGAGACCATCACGCAACCACTGCACGGTCGCTCCTGCGCTGAATACGCTGCCTTCTTGCACGTAGTTGAGTCGGGAAGAACCAGAATGTTGAATCCTCCAGCCCACCGAACTCAGCAGATGTTCGCTTCTCGAGATAGCGGTCCCGGTATTGAGTAGCAAGAAGCAACCCGTGCCGTACGTATTCTTCGCCATACCTGTTCGCAGGCAGAGTTGGCCATAGCAGGCGGCCTGCTGATCCCCCACCAGGGCACTGACTGGGACCGAGCTTCCAAGCAGTTCGGGATCAGTCTTGCCCAGTACCTCACTGTTGCTGACCACTTCCGGCAACAGCAGCGGGGGAATATTCAACAGGCTGAGCAAATCCGCGTCCCAACTCATCGTCGCAATGTTGAAAAAAAGCGTACGAGAGGCATTCGACGGATCCGTTACGTGGCGGCCCGTAAGTTTCCACGCCAGCCAACTGTCCACTGTACCGAAAGCCAGTTCCCCGCGTTCTGCCCGCGTGCGAGCATGAGGGACGTGATCAAGAATCCACGCGAGTTTGGTCCCGGAAAAATACGGGTCGATCACCAGGCCGGTCCGTTCTGCGAAGACCTTGCTCAAGCCGGCGGCGACCAGTTCCTCGCACCGGGCTGCGGTGCGCCGGTCCTGCCAGACGATTGCCGGATAAATCGGCTCGCCTGACTTCCTGTCCCACACTATGGTTGTTTCCCGCTGATTGGCGATGCCGATGGCGGCCACCTCGGACGCCGGAATTCGTGATTGAAGCAACACCTCCCGGGCAACCTTCAATTGGCTGGTCCAAATCTCGGCTGGATCGTGCTCCACCCACCCAGGGCGCACGAAATGCTGCGTGAATTCCTGCTGGCTGATTCCTTTGATGCTCCCGGAGCGATCAAAGAGTATGGCCCGTGAGCTGGTCGTACCCTGGTCCAGAGCAAGTATGTATCGATCCATGGGCGGCCCGCGCCTCAAATCCGGCAAAGTGGCTCAGGCCGTCCACAACACGGCGCCCGCATGCTCAGCACCTGCCCCGACTGCGGAAACTGCGCCAATTCTTCGGCCGACCTGCCGTGGCTGGCCGAAGTGACAAACAAGGTCTGCATGTCTTCGCCGCCAAATGCGGGCATGGTCGGGCATCTGACCGGGAGCAGCCGTTTGTCCAGAAGCTCGCCGCTTGGAGAGAGCTGCAAAAGGCAGCCGCCCTCATACATGGCAATCCAGTAGTTTCCATCCTGATCCACCGCGGCGCCGTCCGGCCTGCCGCCGTAGGCTGGACCGCGTTCAGCAGCGAACTGATGCAAGACGCGGGGCGTTCCAAGGGAGCCCGATGCGTCGTCAAACGGATATGCACGTACCACGTGCGCCTTGGTGTCGGCGTGATACATGGTCTTGCTGTCGGGCGCAAAGGCCAGGCCATTGGAGACCGTGACATGCAAGCCGGCGTCGCGCAGCCGCCCGTTCTCAAAGCAATAGAGCGTGGCATGCGGGCCGTCGCGCGGCTCATGAATGGTACCCACCCATAGCCGCCCCTTGGCATCGCAGCGGCCATCGTTGAAGCGCTGGACAGACGTGTCATAGGGGGCGGCAGCCAGCTGGCGAAGGCGGCCGCTGCCGGTATCGAAATGAAAGATACCGGTGCGCATTGCAAGGACCAGACCGTCGGCGGCGCGCGCGATACAGCCCGGTTCTGCGGGAAGCTTCCAAGTTTCCTGATCGCTGCCGTCCATGCGGCGCCGATGCAGTGCCCGGCCATCGATATCGACCCAGTACAGCGCCTGTTCGCGCGGTTCCCAGAGCGGACACTCTGCCAGTTGCGCCCGTTGTCCGGAAAATGCCTTGACCTCTTGCATGCCTGTTCTCCGTCTCGCCATCGAATGCCCAGCGATGCATTATGCAGGATGCGCAAGAGGTTCGACTTGAGCGCGGACGGTGTATCCTTGGCACGCCCGCAGCATCGCTGCATGCAGCGGAAAACCAAACACATAAGAGAGACGCCCAAATGAAACTCAGACATTTGCTTGCAACGCTTTTGGCCGGTACTGCCATGTTGACCGGCGTTCAGGCTCAGGCCGATACCTATCCCTCCAAGCCGATTCGAATTGTCGTGCCCTTCGCCGCGGCCGGCACAACCGATATCCTGGCGCGCGCGGTGGCGGCAGAACTGCAAAAATCCCTCGGGCAATCCGTGGTGGTGGACAACCGCCCCGGTGCCGGCGGGAATGTCGGCGCCGAGGTTGTGGCCAAGGCCGCCCCCGACGGCTATACCTTGTTGATGGGTACGGTGGGCACGCATGCCATCAACCAGTCGCTCTATCCGAAGCTGCCGTTCGATCCGATCAAGGATTTCGCCCCCGTTACTTTGGTGGCATCGGTGCCCAATGTGCTGGTGCTCAACCCGCAATTTGCCGCCAATAACAAGATCACCGACCTGAAGAGCTTCATCGCCTATCTCAAGGCGCATCCGGGCAAGGTGAACATGGCTTCCAGCGGAAACGGCACTTCCATTCACCTCTCGGGTGAGCTGTTCAAGACCATGACCAAGACCTATATGCTGCACATCCCGTATCGTGGATCGGGTCCGGCATTGACCGATTTGATGGCAGGGCAGGCTGATGTCATGTTCGACAATCTCCCGTCTTCGCTGGCCTTCATCAAGGCCAATCGGCTGCTGGCGCTGGCAGTCACGAGCAGCAAACCTTCGCCCGCTTTGCCCGGCGTGGCGCCCATCGCAGCAGCCGGCGGTGATCTGGCGAATTTCGAGGCAAGCTCCTGGTTCGGCATCCTGGCACCGGCCGGAACGCCGAAAGACATCGTCAACAAGCTGCAGCACGAAATCGCCAAATCCCTGGCCACGCCCGCGGTGAAAGAGAAGCTGATCGCCCAGGGCGCAGATCCGGTGGGCAATACGCCGGAGCAGTTCGCTGCCCACATCCAGGCCGAAACCCAGAAGTGGGCCAAGGTCGTGAAGGCGTCGGGCGCAAAAGTTGACTGAAGCTGCCAGCCGGGCGCACCGGCCGGCTGAACCGGACCGCGTCATTGAAAGCCGCCGCTTCGGCGCGCACGCGGTCTGGTCACTGATCAAGCCTTACTGGGGATCGGAACGCAAGTGGCGGGCGCGCGCCCTGCTGGCCACCATCATTGTGCTGACCTTGGGTCTGGTGTACCTGAATGTTCAGTTCAATGTCTGGAATCGCGATTTCTACAATGCCCTGGACAACAAGGACTTCCACACCTTCCAGGTGCAACTGCTGCGTTTCTCCTGGCTTGCCTTCCTCTATATTGCAGTCGCCATCTACAAGGTCTATCTGACCCAAGCCCTGGAAATGGATTGGCGCGCGTGGATGACCACGCACTACCTTCAAGACTGGTTGGCCAATCAAACCTATTACCGCATGGAGCAGGGCGGTCGGGCGGACAACCCGGACCAGCGCATCGCGGAAGATCTCCGATTTCTTACCGAAGGCACGCTTACCCTGTCGCTGGGATTCATGTCCGCGGTGGTGACCCTCGCTTCCTTTGTCGGCATTTTGTGGAGCGTATCGGGGCCCCTGCAATTTGCCGTCGGCTCCAATGAATTCAGTCTGCCCGGCTACATGGTCTGGTTTGCCATCGTTTATGCCGGGCTGGGTTCCTGGCTGGTGGCGCGCATAGGGCGGCCTTTGATCGGGCAAAATTTTCTGCAGCAACGCTACGAAGCAGACTTCCGCTTCGGGCTGGTGCGCTTGCGCGAGAACGCGGAAGCGATCGCGCTCTACCGCGGCGAGCCGCCTGAGGAAAAGGCGTCCCAAGCCCGATTCGCGCGGATTCGTGAGAACTGGTGGGCCATCATGCGTACCACCAAGCGGCTGAACCTGGCCTCCAACTTCTACGAGCAATTTGCCGTGATCTTCCCCTTCCTGGTGAGTGCGCCGCGCTATTTCGGCGGCAGCTTGAAGTTGGGCGGGATGATGCAGATTGTCTCCGCATTCGGTCAGGTGCAGGATGCGCTGTCCTGGTTCATCTCCGCCTTTACTTCAGTGGCGGAATGGAAGGCCAGTGTCAATCGCCTGGCCGAGTTCACCCTGGTGCTGCAACGCGTGCGGGCACAGGAGCGCCAGATTGCGGTTGAGCGCAATAACGTCGGCGGCTTGTTGTTGCAGGATTTGGTCCTGGCGCTACCGGACGGTCAGGAATTGAACAGGCCCTTGAACGCCGAAATCCTGCCGGGACATCGCATCCTGGTCAGCGGTCCTTCCGGCTGCGGCAAGTCCACCCTGTTTCGCGCCATTGCCGGCATCTGGCCTTATGGCGGCGGCTCGATAGAAATACCCAGCGGCAAGCGCCTCTTGTTCGTGCCGCAGAAGACTTATCTGCCGATCGGCAGCTTGCGCGAGGCGATCGCCTTTCCGGCCGACCCGGCCGGCTTTACCGATCAGGCGCTACGCCACTTCCTTGAACTGTGTCGCCTGGCACATCTGTCTGACTTGCTGGACGTGCACGACCACTGGAGCCGGCGCCTGTCGCCAGGTGAACAGCAAAGGCTGGCAGTGGTGCGCGTCTTGCTGATCCGCCCCGACTACCTGTTCCTGGATGAAGCCAGCAGTGCCCTGGATGCCGAAGCGGAAAACGCACTGTACGCGCTCTTGCTCGAGCAATTGCCGCAGACGTCTATCGTCAGCATCGCTCACCGGGATGCGCTGGAAAAATTTCACAGCACGCGCTGGCAGTTCGTCGCATCCGACGCGAGCGAAGGAAAGGCGATCTATCGCCTGGATATGGGAAGCACTGCAATCATGGCCAAACGCCGGGTAACCGAAATCTGAGTCAGTCCAATGGGGCCAGGGCCAGCGTAGCAAAGCTGGCCAGCCAATGGTCGCCGGCGAAGTCCTCTCCCGTCACATGAGGCAGCGAGGCTGAAATATGCATTTGGGCGATGCGTTCCAGCTCCGTGTCTTGCGCCGGCAACTTGCTGGCGACCTGGCGTAGACACCAGGCGCGGCGGATGTTTGCCATCGCGACCTCGGCAAAGCGCGCCGCCAGTTCAGCGTTGAGCAAGGGGCGAATCACGCCAGGAATTTTTCCGCCAGCCTGACCCAGTAGCTCGCGCCCAAAGGCAGCAGTCGGTCGTTGAAGTCATAGCTGGCATTGTGCAGGTTGCATGGACCCAGGCCGTGACCGGCATCGCGGTGGTGTCCCTCGCCGTTGCCGATGAACACATAGCAGCCGGGCAGCTCTTGCAACATGAACGCGAAATCTTCCGCCCCCATCGAAGGTTCGACCTGCGTTTCCACCCGCTCGACGCCCACCAGCTCTTGCATCACGCCGGTTGCAAAAGCGGTCTCGGCCGGATGATTGATGAGCGCCGGATAATTGCGCGTGAACTCGAAATCGACCTGCGCACCGAAGGCCGCGGCAATCTGCCTGGCCATTTGCTCCATGTGCAATTCGATCAAGTCCAGCGGGGCTTGCGCGAAAGTGCGAACCGTACCGACGATGCGAGCTTCATCGGGGATGACGTTGGTGGCACTGCCGGAATGGATTTGCGTCACCGAAAGCACCGCCGCTTCCAGCGGGTTGCGATTGCGGGTGATGATGCTCTGCCAGCCTTGCACGATCTGGATGGCCGCCATGATCGGATCGATGCCCTTGTGCGGTTGCGCCGCGTGTGCGCCCTTGCCGCGCACCGTCACTTCGAACTCGTTGGATGAGGCCATCATGGGGCCGGCGGTGACCGCGAAATGACCTTCCGGCAAGCCAGGCCAGTTATGCATGCCGAAGACGGCGTCCATCGGACATTTTTCGAGCAAGCCATCCTGGATCATCTTGAGGGCACCTGCGCCGCCTTCTTCCGCAGGTTGGAAAATCAGATAGACCGTGCCGTTGAAGTTGCGACGCTGGGCAAGATGCTGGGCCGCTCCCAGCAACATCGCCATGTGACCATCATGGCCGCATGCATGCATCTTGCCGGGATGGTGCGAGGCATGCGGAAACTGGTTCAGCTCCTGGACCGGCAATGCGTCCATGTCGGCGCGCAAGCCGATGGCGCGCTGGCTGCTGCCGTTTTTCAGTATTCCCACCACGCCGGTGCCGCCCAGGCCGCGCAGCACCGGGATATCCCAGCTCTCGAGGGTCTTGGCGATCAGTTCGGCGGTGCCGTGCTCTTCAAAGCACAACTCGGGACGACTGTGCAGGCTGCGCCGAATGGCTTGCACCTGCGCGAAGTCAGTCAGAAGGGATGAGGAAAAGTCCATGATTTGTTCTCGCTGTGGCGGCGACTTGGCAAGAGGTTTGCCGCTCGCCTATGGTAGCGCCAGTGCGCTTGCGATGCACCCCTGCCAACTGCGGCGACGAAGCTGAAAATTTTCCCGCCAATCTTGTCTTTTCGATGCTTCATCCGGGAAAAAACTTGAAGTAGCATGGGTCCTCGAACCGGATCGACTGGTTCTGCGGTTTCTTTTTCGGCGGCGCGAAACATGAAGATGAAAAAGCATTTGCTGGCCCTGGGTGTTGCGATGGGCCTGGCTGCAGC
>JAEVZY010000252.1 GCA_023392035.1 Pseudomonadota bacterium
GGCAAATAGGCATGTCAAGTCTTCTGGCCGCGCGCGGCCTGCAAAAATCCTATGGCGCCCGTCAGGTGGTGCGCGACGTTTCGCTGGAAGTGAACAGCGGCGAAGTGATCGGCCTGCTCGGCCCCAATGGCGCCGGCAAGACCACTTCGTTCTACATGATTGTCGGCCTGGTGCCGGCCGACGCCGGCGAGATCGAGCTCGATGGCGTGCAGGTGACGCATCTGCCGATCCACCGGCGCGCCATGCTGGGCCTGTCTTATCTGCCGCAGGAAGCCTCGGTGTTCCGCAAGCTGTCGGTGGAAGACAATATCCGCGCCGTGCTCGAGTTGCAGCAGGAAAACGGCAAGCCGCTCACCAAGGCGCGCATCGATGAAAGGCTGGATGCGCTGCTGCAAGAACTGCAGATCGACAAGCTGCGCGAGAACGCGGCGCAATCGCTGTCCGGCGGCGAAAGACGGCGCGTGGAAATCGCGCGCGCACTGGCCAGCGATCCGCGTTTCATCCTGCTGGACGAACCCTTCGCCGGCGTCGATCCGATTGCGGTGATTGAAATCCAGCGCATCGTCCGCTTCTTGAAGGAGCGCAGTATCGGCGTGCTGATCACGGACCACAATGTGCGCGAGACGCTGGGCATTTGTGATCGCGCCTATATCATCAACCAGGGGGCTGTGCTGGCCAGCGGCAGCCCGGACGACATCATTGCCAACGAATCGGTACGCAGGGTCTACCTCGGCGAACATTTCCGGATGTAATCGCGCGACCCCATGAAACAAACGCTTCAGCTCCGGATTTCGCAGCACCTCGCGCTGACGCCGCAATTGCAACAGTCGATCCGGCTGTTGCAGCTTTCCACCCTGGAACTGCACCAGGAGCTGGAACAGATCCTGGCCGAGAATCCCTTGCTCGAAAGGTTGGACGATCCGCTGGACAATTCGGTGCGCCTGTTGGCAGATGGCGCCGTGTCCAGCGCGCCGACCTCCGCTGCGACTGCCAGCGAGCCGGAAGCCACGCCATCGGCCGGTTCCGATGAGCTCGCTGCCGAAGGCGGTGAAGCGGCCAGCGAAAGCGCGGCCAGCGAAAGCGAATGGAGCTTTGACGACGTGGCGCGCAGCAGCAAGGCGCCGGAAGACGACGACGCCCGCCCGCAACTGGAAGCGCATGAGACCACGCTGCGCGAACACCTGCTGGAACAGATGCGCGTGACGGTGCACAACCCGCGCGACCGCGCCCTGGTCGAGCTCATCATCGATGCCTTGAACGACAACGGCTATCTGGACGAGCCGCTGGAAGAGATTCATCAACGCCTGCCGGCCGAACTTGAGATCGAGCTCGATGAATTGAATGTCGCACTGAAGCTGGTGCAAAGCTTCGAGCCGGCTGGAGTGGGCGCCCGCGATGCCGCGGAGTGCCTGGCGATCCAGATCCGGCGCATGCCGCGCGTGCCGCTGGTGACGCGCCGCATGGCGCTCAATATCGTCGAGAACCATCTCACCCAGTTCGCCCAGCGCGACTTCAACAAGCTCAAGAAAGCCCTCGATTGCGATGACGAGGATTTGCGCGAGGCGCAGGCGGTGATCCGCATGTGCAATCCCCATCCGGGCAGCGCCTATGCCACCGACGCTTCCGACTTCGTGATTCCGGACGTCATCGTGAAACGCACCCGGGCCGGCTGGCAAGTGGCGCTCAATCATGAAGTGATGCCAAGGCTGCGCGTGAATGCGCTGTACGCCAACATTCTCAAGCAAAGTAAGGGGGAAGGTTCGCTCAATTCCCAGTTGCAAGAGGCGAAATGGCTGATCAAAAACATGCGCCAGCGTTTCGACACCATATTGCGCGTCGCACAAGCAATCGTTGATCGTCAGCGCAATTTTTTCTCCCATGGCGCGGTCGCCATGAGGCCTCTTGTCTTGCGCGAGATTGCTGATACACTGGGTTTGCACGAGAGCACAATTTCGCGCGTCACAACGCAAAAGTACATGTTGACGCCGCATGGCGTGTTCGAGCTGAAGTACTTTTTCGGCAGCCATGTCGCAACCGAAGCTGGCGGTGAAGCATCATCGACCGCCATACGTGCCCTCATCAAACAACTTGTTGGTGCGGAGGACCCCAAGAACCCGTTTTCAGACAGCAAAATCGCAGAGATGCTGGCGGAACAGGGTATGGTGGTCGCCCGCCGCACCGTGGCCAAGTACCGCGAAGCCCTCAAGATTCCTCCCGTCAATCTGCGCAAATCGCTGTAAGCAGTCGCTGCAAGCAATTGCAGCACGCAGTAGCAGCAAGCAGTGGCAGTGCAATGTTGTCAGCAACACTGCCGCCGCGGCCAGGCAGATCGCCACAGCGGCGGCAGCTCAACCCGAGGAGCAGCGCATGAATCTCACTATCAGAGGCCATCATCTTGAATTGACTCCGGCTCTGCGCGGTTACGTGCATTCGAAGCTGGAGCGCATCAAGCGTCACTTTGACCAGGTGATCGATGTGGTTGTCGTTCTGACCGTCGAAAAGATCACCGAGAAAGAGAGACGACAGAAGGCCGAGATCAATCTGCATGTGCGCGGAAAAGACCTGCACGTGGAGAGCCTGGCGCATGACCTGTATGCCGCGATCGACGACCTGATCGACAAGCTGGATCGCCAACTGCTCAAGTACAAGGCACGCATCCAGGATCATCAGCATGAAGGCCTGCGCCGTTTGCATGACTTGGGAGGTGGGGAAGAGCCGCTGCGGATCTGAGTCCGCTCGGTTCAGGGACGGGGCGCTGCGGCGCCCCGTTTTTTTTGGGCGACGGCCGCCAGCGCGCACAGACGGTACACTGTGGCCCACCACTCAAAAAAAGACGTCGCGCCACATGCATCCACACATCCGCACCGCCGTTGAATCCGGCCTCGGCATCATCACCCTCGACCGTGCCCAGGCTTTGAATGCCCTGTCATTGGACATGATTCGCGCCATCAGCAGCGCCTTGCTGCAATGGGAACGGGACGCTGCGGTGGACACCGTGGTTTTTCGCAGCAGCAGCGAGCGCGCCTTTTGCGCCGGCGGCGATATCCGCTTCTTTCACCGGGTCGCAACCGGCGGCCTGGTGGCCGGCAGCGCCCAGCTGGAAGACTTCTTCACCGAGGAATACCGGCTCAATCACCTGATCCACAACTATCCGAAGCAGACGGTCGCCATCATGGATGGCGTCGTAATGGGCGGCGGCATGGGCATCAGCCAGGGCTGCGACCTGCGCATCGTCACCGAGCGCACGAAAATGGGCATGCCGGAAACCAGCATCGGGCTGTTTCCGGACGTGGGCGGCGGATATTTTCTCTCGCGCGCCTGCGGCCAGCTGGGGGAAGAGCTGGCGCTCACCGGGCGCACCATCAATGCCGAAGACGCCCTGCTGGCTGGCCTGGCGGACATCGCCGTCTGGGCCGGCGCGGTGGAACACATCCTGCCCATGCTGGCTGCCGCCAAGCCCGGCGAGCGGGTGGCGGAATTGCAGTTGAAACTGGCGGCGCATCCGGCGCAACCGATGGAAAGCCTGTATCGCAAGGAGGCCGACAATATTGCCCTGCATTTCACGCACAGCAATATGGAGGCCATCCTGCATTCCTTGGCCGCGGACCACAGCGACTATGCCCGTGAAGCGCTGCACCTGCTGAGCCAGCGCTCGCCGCTGATGCTGTGCGTGACGCTGGAGCAGATCCGCCGCGCGGAAAACCAGTCACTGGCCGAAGACTTGCGCATGGAGCGCGACATCGTGCGCCATTGTTTTGAAATCGGCGAGGTGGTGGAAGGCATACGCGCGCGCGTGATCGACAAGGACCAGCAGCCGCGCTGGCGCCATGCGCGGGTGGAAGACGTGAGCGAGGCTGATGTGGCCGCCTTCTTCGCGCCGGTGTGGCCGGCGCATGCGCATCCGCTGCGGGAATTGAGCTGATACGAATCGGCCCGGCGCGCCCGCGGCACCAGCAAGGGTATTGGCTTATCGCTGTCCGCTTGGGAGGGTCAGCCATCGCTCGCGCGACATGCGATACAGCACATGCTCGCGCAGTGCATGGCCGGGCTCAAGATTCGGATGTTCGAAGTTCTCTTCGCTGTTGCGCATGCCAAGCCGCTCCATCACAGCCCGCGAGCGCAGATTGCCAACAGCGGTAAAGGCTACGACTTCGGCCAGGTCCAGGACCTCGAAGGCGACGCGCAGCGCGGCGTGCGCCGCCTCGCTCGCATAGCCTTTGCCCCAATGTTCGGCGGCCAGGCGCCAGGCGATTTCCACGCAGGGTGAAGCCGGAATGGTATAGCCCGGCACATTCAAGCCGACAAATCCGATGAATGGCGCGGCTCCCGGAATTTCGACCGCCCAAGGCCCCCAACCACGCCGCGCAATGCGGGCGCGAATATCGGCGGCCAGCGCGTCACTCTCAAGCGATGACAACAGGCCGGGGAAGAACTCCATCACCCGCGGGTCGGCATTCATGGCGGCAAAGGGCGCGTAGTCGCTGTCGCGCCATTGGCGCAGACGAAGCCTCGGCGTGTCGAATTCGATCAAGGACCTCAAGCCTCATCCACCATGAACAAACGCCGGTACTCGCGCATCGCATAACGGTCGGTCATGCCGGCGATGTAGTCGGCGATCTTGCGCGCCTGTTGCTCGGTACTGCCGCTGGTCACCAGGTAATCCGGCGGCAGCAGATTGGGCTCTTCCATGTAGATGGCGAACAGTTCGCGCACGATGCGGCGCGCCTTGCTGGTCATGCGGTTGACCTGGTAATGCTGGTAGAGGTTCTTGCGCAGGAAGCGCTTCAGGACCAGGGCTTCGGCTTGCATGGCGTCGGAAAACGCGACCAGGGCGGGAGCGCTGCGCACGTCGTCCAGCGTGACGGGCGCGTGCTCGGCAATGTGCTGGCGCGAGCTTTCGATCAAGTCGACGATCAGGGTGTTGATCATGCGCCGCACGGTTTCATTGATCAGCCGCCGGCCGCTGATACCCGGGTAAGCGCCCTCCGCTTCGCGCCGGTGCCGCGCGAAGAAATCCACTTCATCCAGTTGCGCCAGTTGCAGCAGGCCGGAACGCAAGCCATCGTCGATATCGTGGGTGTTGTAGGCGATCTCGTCGGCCAGGTTGGCGATTTGCGCTTCCAGAGTAGGCCGCTTGTTTTCCAGGAAGCGCAAGCCAACCGCGCCCAGCTTGCGCGCATTGGTGGCCGAGCAATGCTTGAGCACGCCTTCGCGCGTCTCGAACATCAGGTTCAGTCCATCGAAGGCGCCGTAGCGTTCTTCCAGCGCATCCACCACGCGCAGGCTTTGAAGATTGTGCTCGAAGCCGCCGTAGTCGCGCATGCAGGCATTGAGCGCCTCCTGCCCGGCATGGCCGAAAGGCGTGTGGCCCAGGTCATGCGCCAGGGAGATGGCTACCACCAGGTCTTCGTTCAGGCGCAGGTTGCGGGCGATGGAGCGCGCGATCTGCGCCACTTCTATGCTGTGCGTGAGCCGGGTGCGAAACAGATCGCCTTCATGGTTGATGAAGACCTGGGTCTTGTATTCGAGCCGGCGAAATGCCGAGCAATGCACGATGCGATCGCGATCGCGCTGGAATTCGGAGCGCGAATCGGATGGCGCTTCCCGCCATGTCCTGCCGGGCGAGGTCTTGGACCTGGCTGCATAACTGGCGAGTTGCGCTTCCGGGTTCATCGCGCTTTGCTGCAGTCGGCAATGGTGGCCAGAAGCTCCGGAATCGGCACTGCCGTCACCAGCGGCGCGCCCAGCGGCTTGAGCAGGATGAAGCGGATTTCACCGCCTTCGTTTTTCTTGTCGACTTCCATCAGCTCAAGCCAGCGCTCGCCGAGATCGGGCGCGACCACCGGCAGATTGGCGGCTTGCACCAGGCGCACGATGCGATCGCGGCTGGCGGCGTCCAGGTAACCCAGGCGGTGCGAAAGGTCGGCCGCCATCACCATGCCGCAGCCGACCGCTTCGCCATGCAGCCAGACGCCGTAACCCAGGCCGGATTCAATCGCATGGCCGAAGGTGTGGCCGAAATTGAGCACTGCGCGCAAGCCGCCTTCGCGCTCGTCCTGGCGCACCACGTCGGCCTTGATTTCGCAGGAACGCTTGACCGCATACGCCAGGGCGGCCGGATCGCGTTCCATCAGCTTGCCGATATTGGCTTCGATCCAGTCGAAGAATTGCGGATCGAGGATGGCGCCGTGCTTGATCACTTCCGCCAGGCCGGCCGACAGTTCGCGCGCCGGCAGGGTGTTGAGGGTATCGGTATCGGCCAGCACCGCCTGCGGCTGGTAGAAGGCGCCGATCATGTTCTTGCCCAGCGGATGGTTGATGGCGGTCTTGCCGCCGACCGAGGAATCGACCTGCGACAGCAGCGTGGTGGGCACCTGCACAAAGGGAATGCCGCGCATGTAGCTGGCGGCGGCAAAGCCGGCCATGTCGCCGATCACGCCGCCGCCCAGCGCGATCAGGGTGGTCTTGCGGTCGCAGCGCTCGGCCAGCAGCACATCGAAAATGCGCATCAGGTTGGGCCAGGTTTTTTCTTCCTCGCCATCGGGCAGCACCACTTCGGTCACCTGCTTGCCGGCGGCTTGCAGCGCGGCACGCACGCGCGCCAGGTACAGCGGCCCGACAACGGTATTGGTGACGATGGCGGCACGCTGGCCGCGCACGCTGGCGGCCAGGCGCCCCGGCTCATCCAGCAGGGACTGGCCGATGGTGATGGGATAACTACGGTCGCCCAGTTCGACTTTCAGCTCGATGGGGCTCTGGCTTGCTTTCATGGCTTGGTTCCGGGGGTTCTGCAGGGCGCCCCTGGGGGCATCCAGTTGCTGCATGATCGACTGTACCAGCGAATTGAGATGCGGACGGCCGGTGTCCACGGTCATGTGCGCCACTTCCCGGTACAGCGGCTCGCGCTGGGCGGAAAGCTGCTCCAGCTTCTGGCGCGGGTCGGCCGTCTGCAGCAGCGGGCGGTTGCGGTCATGGCTGGTGCGCGCCAGGATGCTGCCGATGCTGGCGCGCAGCCAGATCACGGTGCCGGTGGATTTGAGGCGTTCGCGGCTTTCGGCATTGAGTATGGCGCCGCCGCCGGTGGCCAGCACGATGCCCTCGCTCTGGGTCAACTCACGGATGACTTCCGCCTCGCGCTGGCGAAAGCTGGCTTCGCCCTCGATCTCGAAGATCCAGGGAATCGTGGCGCCGGTGCGCGCTTCGATTTCGTGGTCGGAATCGACGAAGCGCAGGTTGAGCTTTTTGGCCAGGGCACGGCCGATGGTGGTCTTGCCGGACCCCATCAGGCCGATCAGGTAGATGTTGCGGGACACGATGTGCGTGCGTTCGGACCGGGAGCCGCTGGCGCGACCCGCCCGGACCGAACAGGCCGGTTTAAAAGCCGGATTATCGCACGGCGACTTTTTCGTTCAAGACTTTCGGGGTCAGGAAGATCAGCAGCTCGGTCTTGTCATTGGTGCGCTGGGTCTGCTTGAACAGGTAGCCCAGCACCGGAACGTCGCCCAGCAAGGGCACCTTGGTATCGGTGATGCGTTCGTTCTGGATATAAATGCCGCCGATGACCACCGTGCCGCCGTTGTCGATCAGGACCTGGGTCTTGACGTGCTTGGTGTCGATGGCAAAGCCCTGCAGGGTGGCCTGGCCGACGCTGTCCTTGTTGATGTCCACGTCAAGAATCACATTGCCGTCCGGCGTGATTTGCGGAATCACTTCCAGCTTCAGGTTGGCCTTGCGGAAAGCCAGCGAGGTGGCGCCGCTGCTGGTGGCGGTCTGGTACGGCAGCTCGGTGCCCTGCTCGATGGTGGCCTTGAGCTTGTCGGCGGTGATCACCCGCGGGCTGGAGAGAATCTTGCCCTTGCCGTCCGATTCCAGGGCGGACAACTCCAGGTTGATGAAGCGGGTGGCGGCGTTGTTGAACAGGGTCAGCGCCACCGAACCGACGGTGGCGCCGTTGATGCCGGGCGCCGGCAGATTGACCGAGGAGCCGGAAACGGAGCCGGCATTGCCGACGAAGGTGGTGGCCTGGCCGCCCGCGGCCGCGTTGGTGCCGTTGAACGATCCCTGCACGCCAAAGCCCAGCTTGGCGCCCAGGTTGCGGCTGAAGGTGTCGTTGGCTTCCACGATGCGCGCCTCGATCAGGACCTGGCGGCTGGCGACGTCGACCTTCTGCGCCAGCTTGCGCACTTCATCCAGCTTGCTCGCGATGTCGGTCACGAAAACCTGGTTGGTGCGGGCGTCGATCATGGCGCTGCCGCGCTTGGACAGGATGGACACGCCGCGGCCGCCGGCATTGTCGAGCAAGGCCTTGAAGGCATCGGCCTTCTGGTAGTTGAGCTCGAAGGTCTCGGTGCGCAGCGGCTCAAGCTCGGCGATCTGCGAGCGTTGCTCCAGCTCCAGTTTTTCCTTGGTCAGCAGTTCTTCCTTGGGCGCGATCCAGAGAACGGTGCCGTTGCGCCGCATGTCCAGGCCGGCGGCCTGCATCACCAGGTCCAGCGCCAGGTCCCAGGGCACGTCCTTCAGGCGCAGCGAGATATTGCCGGCCACGGTGGAGCTGGTGACGATGTTCAGTCCGGTGAAATCGGCGATCACCTGCAGCACCGAGCGCACGTCCACGTTCTGGAAGTTGAGCGAGAGCTTTTCGCCGCGATAGGTCTGGGTGCCGGCGCCCAGCTTGGTGTTGTCTTCCTTCAGCGGCCGCACTTCCACCACCAGTTGCGCGTCGTTCTGGTAGGCGCTGTATTCCCACAAGCCCTTGGGCTCGATGTTCATGCGCACATTGCCGCCGGAAGCGGTGGTGGTGACGGTTTTCACCGGCGTGCCGAAATCGGTCACATCCATGCGTCGGCGCAGCACATCGGGCAGGCTGGTCTGGGGGAAATCGACCACGATGGTCGAACCCTGCTGGCGCACGTCGACGCCGGCCTGGTTGCCCGGCAGATCAACCACCACCCTGCCCTCGCCATTGCTGCCCCGGCGAAAATCGATGTCGCGAATCGCCTGCGGCGCGCCGGCCGTGGCCGGCGGCGTCAGCGGCCGGGTCGACGCCACGCCGCTGGTGGCGGCTGCGCTGGACTTGGCGCTTTCCGGGGCGCCGTCGATCTTCACCACCATGGTCTTGCCATCCATGCTGGTGGTGTAGGTCATCGGCCGCTTCAGGTTGAACACCAGGCGCGTGCGCTCGCCGGCCTGGACGATGTTCAGGTTGCGCACGTCGCCCAGGTTGATGTCGCGCACGCTGCTGCCGGTACCGTTGGAGGTGTCGGCGAAGTCAAGCGCGATGCGGGCCGGATTGCTGATCGAAAAACCGATCGGCGCCGTGGTCGGCGGGTTTTTCAGGTTGATGCGCACCACCACGTCGGCACCCTGCCGATTGGCGCTGATGGACTCAATTGAATTGTCCTGGGCCGCCTGCGCGCTGGACAGGCTGGCCGCGAGGGCGATGGCGCACACCAGGTGCAGGCCGAACGGATGTGAGGCGTTAACTCTTTTCATTTTTTGCTCTCCTGCAGTTCCAGCTTGGCCGGGCGCTCCACCCACTCGCCACCCGCGTCTTGCACCACTTCCTTGATCTGCACTTCGTTATCGGTGATTTTTGTGACCATGCCGAAGTTCTGGCCGATGTAATTGCCCAGCTTGACCTGGTACACCAGCTTGTCGACTTCGATCAGCGCGTGATACATGCCCTTGGACTGCAGCGTGCCCACCATCTTCAGGCTGTCCAGCGGGAAGGCTTCCAGCGCTTCGCGCCGCCGGTCGAGGTTGGGCCGGTATTTGCCGGACGAAGCGGCCTGCTGGCGTGCCAGCGCCACTTGCAGCTTGACCGGATTGAAGGGGTCGGTGGCCGCCTTTTCGTCATAGGCGAAGGGAACGAATTTCTTCGGCTCGGCCAGCTTGGGCACCGACACCCGCAGCTGCTGGCGGGTTTCATTCATCCACTGGCGGACCTGCTGCTCATCGCTGTCGCCGCAGCCGGCCAGCACGATGGCCGAAGCCGCCAGCATCAAGGCGAGGGGAAGCCGCTTCATTTCTTTGCTCCCTTGGGCGCGTTGGCCTTGCGCTGGGCAGCGACTTCGTCCTTGTCCAGATAGCGGAAGGTCTTGGCCACTGCTTCCATGGTCAGCATATTGTCCTTGCCGGCCGTGAGCGACACGTTGTTGATGGTGACAATGCGCGGCAGGTTGGCAATATCGCCGGTAAAGCCGCCGATGTCGTGATAGCTGCCGGTGATGCGGATGTCGATCGGCAGCTCGGCGTAGTATTCCTTGACCAGCACCTGGCCCGGCTTGAACAGCTCGAACTGCAGGCCGCGGCCCTGGCCGGCGCTGCTGATGTCCTGCAGCAGCGCATCCATTTCCGCCTTGCTGGGCAGTTGCTTCTCCAGCGTGGCCACGTATTCGCCGACCTGCTCTTTCTGCTTGCGCAGGGCCGGCAGATTGATCGCCTGGCCCAGCTTGAATTTGTATTCTTCCTTGAGCTTGGCTTCTTCGCGCGCGCCGACTTCAAGCTCCTGCCATTGGCCGTCCCAGTACAGGAACCAGCCCACCGCCACCACCGCCAGGGAGGTGCCCAGCGCCATCAGCGCGCGCGGCGCCAGCGGCCATTGTCCCGGGTGACGCCCCGAGAGCCCGCGGAACTGCGCCGACAAGCGCTCGCCCATGTTCTTCAGATCTGCCATGTCGCGCTTCCGTTAGGGTTTTGCCGGGGCGGGAGCCGGCGCGGCGCCTGCCGGGGCCGGTGCTCCGGCGACCGGCGCAGCCACGGCCGGCTGGATATCGCGCGGCCGGCGAATGCCAACGTTGATGGAGAACTCGAAAGCCTTGCGCGCATCCTTGGCGGAAATCGGCACGGCGCGGATTTCGACCAGTTCGGGGCGCTCAAGCCAGGGCGAGTTGTTGCCCAGGTTGCGCAGCAATTCGGACACCCTCTCGTTGGAATGGGCGATGCCGCTCAAGGTGACTTTCTGCCCAAGCTGCCTGAGCGAGCGCAGGTAGACCCCCTCGGGCACCTGCTTGACCAGCTCCACCAGCAGGTAGACCGGTTGGTTGCGATCGCTTTGCAGGTCTTCCACCGCTTGCTGGCGCGCCTTGAGGGCATCGATTTCCTGCTTGAGCGATGCGATTTCCTTGATCTGCAGATCGAGCTTGGTGTTTTCCGCCTTGATGAAGGCGTTGCGGTGTTCCTGCTGCGCCAGCTGGCTGCCGTTGTAGCTGGCCACGCACAGCACCACCAGCAGGCCAACCAGGGCCGAAGCCACCAGCAAGGCGTAGAAGTTGTTCTTCCTCTCGCGCCGCCTGGCTTCGCGGTGCGGAAGAAGGTTGATCTTGATCATTGGTCAAACCTCCGCAGGGCCAATCCGCAGGCCACCAGGTAGCCCGGCGCCTCCTGGCGCAATTGCTTCTCGCGCACATTGGACGAGAGCTGCATGCCCTTGAAGGGACTGATGACGGAGGTATTCACTTCGGTGCGGCCGGCCACCGCTTCCACCAGGCCCGGCATGGCGGCGCAACCGCCGGCGAGGTAGATCTGGTCGATGCGGGTATAGGGGGTGGAGGTGTAGAAGAACTGGATCGCGCGCGTCACTTCGAGCGCCGCGTTTTCCAGGAAAGGATCCAGCAGGCTGGCCTGGTAGTCGTCAGGCAGATCGCCGGATTTCTTCTTGGCCTCGGCGTCTTCCTGCGACAGGCCATAGGCGCGCACGATCTCCTGGGTCAGCTGGTTGCCGCCGAAAGGCTGTTCGCGTTCATACAGCACCTGGCCATTGAGCAGCACGGAAACGTGGGTGACCTGGGCGCCGATCTGGAACAGGGCGGTAATGCGGTTCTGCCCACCCTGCGGCGCCAGCGCGTTGACCCGTTCCATGGCGGCGCGCGCGGCATAGGATTCGATATCCATCACGGTCGCCTTGAGCTGGGCGGCTTCGGCCACCGCAACCCGGTCTTCCACCTTTTCCTTGCGGGATGCGGCCAGCAGGACTTCGATATCGTCGGGCGAATTGGCGACCGGGCCGATGACATCGAAGTCCAGGCTCACTTCGTCCAGCGCAAAGGGAATGTATTGATTGGCTTCCGTCTCGACCTGGATTTCCAGTTCTTCTTCGGACAGGCCATCAGGCAGGATGATTTTCTTGGTGATGACGGCCGCCGGCGGCAGTCCCAGCGAAACCAGCTTGGCCTTGGTCCCGCTCTTCTTGCAGACGCGGCGGATGGCTTCGGAAACCTGATCGATGTTCTCGATGTTGCCATCGACCACCGCGCCGCGCGGCAGGCTTTCGGTGGCACAGCGTTCCAGCCTGATTTCACCGTTGGCGGCCTGCGTCAGCTCGACCAGCTTGACGCCGGACGTGCTGATATCCAGGCCGACCAGCGGCGCATTGCGTTTGCCCAGCAGTGACGCGATATCGAATGGCAAGGGCTTATCTCCATGCGGGCGGTTTTGACAAGGGTCCGCGCCTCTTCAAGATCAAGACGGCAGTGCCAACTTGACAAAAATCCCTTTAAATACTTGTAGTTAGCAAATATTTATTAAACGTTACATTAGATGCTAGCAATGGGGTTGGTGCATGTAAAGATTTTCGCCGGAGCATCTTTGGGGCCGTTGCCAAAACCCCACGCGGCCATGGAAAGACGAGCAACGGTGCGCTTTTCGGCGCCATTGGGCCGCCTTCCTGTTACTCCGCTGTTACCCCGCTGTTACTCCCCTGCCATCGCGGCAGTATTACCCCGCCGCTATAATCGCGAGCATCCAACAACCCCCTGGCTGGCATGGCAAACCCCTCTCAAGGCAGTACCAAGACCGAAGCTTCCAAGTCCTCGCGCTCGCTGATGTTCAAACTGGCCCTCACCACTTTCGGTGTGCTTACTGGCTTGGCGGTGATCGGCGCGCTGCTGCTGGGCTTCATGTTGTCCATGGCTTATCCGAATCTGCCGGCCCTGGACACGCTCACGGATTACCGGCCCAAGATGCCATTGCGGATTTTCTCGGCCGACAATGTGTTGATCGGTGAATTCGGCGAAGAGCGGCGCAATGTGGTGCGCTTCAAGGACATTCCCGATGTCATGAAGAAGGCCGTACTGGCGATCGAGGACGATCGCTTCTATGAGCACGGCGGTGTGGATTACATGGGCATCCTGCGCGCGGCCATCCACAATCTTTCCGGCGGCGCCAAGCAGGGCGCCTCCACCATCACCCAGCAGGTGGCGCGCAACTTCTTCCTGTCCAGCGAACAGACCCTGAAACGCAAGCTGTATGAAGTGCTGCTGGCCTGGAAGATCGAGGAGAACCTCTCCAAGGACCAGATCCTGGAGGTCTACATGAACCAGATCTACCTCGGTCAGCGCGCCTACGGCTTTGCCTCCGCGGCCCAGATCTACTTCGGCAAGAAGCTCTCCGATATCACGGTGGCCGAAGCGGCGATGCTGGCCGGGCTGCCGAAGGCGCCCTCGGCCAACAACCCGGTGGTCAATCCCAAGCGGGCGCGGGCGCGCCAGCTGTACATCCTGGAGCGCATGCGCAGCCTGGGCTATATCACCGACGCCCAGTACCAGCAGGCACGCGACCAGGAATTGAAGGTCAAGAGCGACAGCAGCGAATTCGGCATCCACGCCGAATACGTGGCCGAGATGGCGCGCCAGATGGCCTATGAACAGTTCAAGGAAGAGACCTACACCCGCGGCCTGAACGTGTTCACCACCATCACCAAGGCCGACCAGGACGCGGCCTACCTGGCCTTGCGCCAGGGCGTGATGGACTACGACAAGCGCCACGGCTATCGCGGTCCGGAAGGCTATATGGAAATTCCGGCCAAGCGCGACGAGGCCGAAGATGCCATCGAGTCCGAACTGGCCGAGCATCCGGACAGCGACGAAATCGTCGCGGCCGCCGTGCTGGATGCCAATCCGAAGCAGATCACCGCCATGCTGGCCTCGGGCGAGGAAATCACCATCAGCGGTCCGGGCCTGGCATTTGCCGCCCACCTGCTGTCGGACAAGGCGCCGCCCAATCGTCGCGTGCGGCGCGGCGCCATCATCCGCGTCTTGCAGGAAGGCCGCGCCTGGACCGTGACCCAACTGCCGGAAGTGGAATCGGCCTTCGTTTCGGCCAGCACCACCGACGGCGCGATCCGCTCGCTGGTGGGCGGCTTCGACTACAACCGCAGCAAGTTCAACCATGTGACGCAGGCCTGGCGCCAGCCGGGTTCGTCCTTCAAGCCCTTCATCTATTCGGCCTCACTGGAAAAAGGCCTGGCGCCGGCCACCGTCATCAACGATGCGCCGATCAGCTTCGACGCCGGCCAGACCGGCGGCCAGGCCTGGGAGCCGAAGAACTATGACGGCAAATACGAAGGCCCGATGACCATGCGGCGCGGCCTGACCAAGTCCAAGAACATGATTTCGATCCGCATCCTGCACAAGATCGGCGCCAAGTATGGACAGGAATACGCCACCCGCTTCGGCTTTGACGCCGACAAGAATCCGCCCTACCTGACCCTGGCCCTGGGCGCGGGCAACGTCACGCCGCTGCAGATGGCCAGCGCCTATTCAGTGTTTGCCAACGGCGGCTACAAGCTGAGCCCGTATCTGATTTCGCGCATCACCGACTCCAACGGCCGTGTGCTGTCGCAAGCCCAGCCGGAAAAGGCCGGCGACGAAGCCAATCGCGTGATCGATCCGCGCAACGCCTTCCTGATGGACAGCATGTTGAAAGACGTGGTCCGCTCCGGCACCGCGGTCAAGGCCATGGCCCTGAAGCGCACCGACCTGGCCGGCAAGACCGGCACCACCAACGATTCGATCGACGCCTGGTTCGCCGGCTATCAACCGAGCCTGGTGGGCGTGGCCTGGATCGGCTATGACCAGCCGCGCAACCTGGGCAATCGCGAAACCGGCGGCGGCGTGGCGCTGCCAATCTGGGTCAACTACATGCACAAGGCGCTGAAGAATGTGCCGATGCAGGAGCGCGAAGTGCCCGAAGGCCTGATCATGTCCAATGGCGATTACTACTATGCCGAATATCCGCCGGCCAACAGCGTGCGCAGTCTCGGCACCGGTGGACCGGAGGGCGGACCGGCCGACACCAGCCGCAGCAAGGATGAGGTGAAGAGCGAGTTGTTCTGACCTGGTTCTGACCCGCCAAAAAAGCCCGACCGCTGGTCGGGCTTTTTTTCAGTCGGCGCTTTCCAGCTTCACGTCTTCGCCCAACTGCCGGCTCAGGATTTCGGACAAGGCGGCGAACATTTCCTTGCCGCTGCGGGTGTCCAGCCATTGTCCGTTTTCCCGCCGGTAATGGAAGCCGCCGGCACGGGCCGCCAGCCACATCTCCTGCATCGGCGCCTGGCTGTTGACGATCACCTTGCCGCCTTCCAGTTCAAGCTCCAGCACATTGCCACGGCGATTGACTTCGATATCAAGATCGGATTCCTCCGCCAGGGCTTCGGCAGCCGCTTCAATTGCCTCCAGGGTGGCGTCCGCCAGGTCGAGGAATTCGGTTTCTGTCATGCTAAACTCCGCTTGGTTTTCCCTACTGTTTTCTCTACAGCTCGAGCCCCGATTTTAATCGTGAAGCGCGTCTCCCTGTTTGCCGCTGCCAGCCTCTTGTCCTGCCTGCTTGCGGCGCTTGCCGGCTGCGGCCAGACCGGTCCGCTCTACATGCCGACTCCGGCCCAGCGCGGCATCGTGCCGCCGACGCCGTCTTCGCCGCCCACCATGCCTGCTGCCGGCGCGACGCCGCCCTCGGGCATGATGCGCTCGCAAGATGAAGCGCAGGTGCAGCAGCCCACGCCTGGCGTGATCGAGCCACGCCCCGGCAACCGTTAATTCCCTCACCATGTCCCATTTCGAATACCGCCAGGGCGAGTTGCACGCTGACGCCGTGCCGCTGTCGCGCATCGCCGAACAATTCGGCACGCCCACCTATGTCTACTCGCAGCAGGCCCTGCTGGAAAATTTTTCCGCCTGGTCCGATGCCAGCAAAGGGCGCGACGCCCTGGTCTGCTATGCGATGAAGGCCAACTCCAACCTGGCCATTTTGAAACTGCTGGCGCAGCATGGCGCCGGCTTCGACCTGGTGTCGGGCGGCGAATTGCAGCGCGTGCTGGCTGCCGGCGGCGACCCGCGCAAATGCCTGTTTTCCGGCGTCGGCAAGACCCGCGCCGAAATGGAACTGGCGCTGGCGCATGACATCCTCTGCTTCAATGTCGAATCGATTGCCGAGTTGAAGCGCCTGGACGAGGTGGCGCGCGGCATGGGCCGGCGCGCGCCGATCAGCCTGCGCGTGAATCCCAATGTCGATCCCAAGACCCATCCCTATATCGCCACCGGCTTGAAGGCCAACAAGTTCGGCGTCGCCTTTGCCGATGCGCTGCAAGCCTATCGCCTGGCGGCCGGCATGCAGAACATCGAGGTGGTGGGCATCGATTGCCACATCGGCTCGCAACTGCTGGACGACGCGCCCCTCCTGGAAGCGCTGGACAAGCTGATCGACCTGATCGACACCCTGGAAGCCGAAGGCATCCACATCCACCACCTGGATCTGGGCGGCGGCATCGGCATCACCTATGACGATGAAAAGCCGGTGGCAGTGGCCGACTATCTCGGCCGTGTGTTTGCGCGCATCGATGCCTGGCGCAAAGAGCGCCATGGCGGCAAGCCGATCAAGGTTTGCTTCGAGCCGGGCCGCTCCATCGTCGGCAATGCCGGCGTGCTGTTGACGCGGGTGGAATACCTGAAGCCCGGCGAAGAAAAGAATTTCTGCATCGTCGACGCCGCCATGAATGACATGATGCGTCCCGCCATGTACGAGGCCTGGATGGGCGTGCAAGCCGTGCGCCAAAGCAGCGGCGAGGCCGTGCAATACGATGTGGTGGGCCCGGTCTGCGAATCCGGCGACTGGCTGGCGCGCGAGCGCAAGCTGGCCGTGGCTGAAGGGGACCTGCTGGTCATCAACAGCGCCGGCGCCTATGGCATGACCATGGCGTCCAACTACAACACCCGCGGACGCGCGGCGGAAGTGCTGGTGGATGGCGAGAAGGTGAAGCTGGTGCGCGAGCGCGAGTCCACCGACGACCTGATCGCGCGCGAACGCGTGGGACTGGCTTAAGCGGAAGGGGCGGCCGATGCCGGCTGCCGCCGCCGGGCTATGGCCCACCACAGCCGCATCAAGAGCAGCACCGCAATGATGCTGCCGTACAGGATGGGGTCGCCGAAGTTGTTCTTCCCGGCCCGCATCCAGACGAAGTGCAGCACACCCAGGCAGGCAATCAGGTACACCAGCCGGTGCAGGGCCTGCCAGCGCTTGTAGCCCAGCCGCTTCACCATGGCATTGGTGCTGGTTACGGCCAGGGGAATCAGCAAGACAAAGGCGGTGAAGCCGACCGTGATGAAAGGCCGCTTCAACACATCCTTCCACATCTCCTGCAGATCGAAGTTGTGGTCAAACCAGAAAAAGCACATGAAGTGCAGGCAGACGTAGAAGAAGGCATACAGCCCCAGCATGCGCCGCAAGCGCAACAGCCATGCCCAATTCAATAGTTTGCGCAGCGGCGTCACCGCCAGCGTGAAGATCAGGAAGTACAGCGTCCAGTCACCGGTGCTGCGGGTGATGAACTCGATTGGATTGGCGCCCAGCCTGTCGGTGAAGGTGAACAGCACCAGCCGCAGGAAAGGCAGCAAGGCCGCCACGAACAGCACGGCCTTGATTGCCTTGAATTGCTTCCGGGTCGGATTGAAGGCCAAGGCTCAGAAGTACTTCTTCAAATCCATGCCCGAATACAGCGACGCCACCTCGTTGTAGCCATTGAACATCAGCGTCTTGCGCTTCCTGGCGAACAGGCCGCCTTCATCGCCGATGCGGCGCTCGGTGGCTTGCGACCAGCGCGGGTGATCCACATCCGGATTTACATTCGAATAAAAGCCATACTCACGCGGCGCGGCCAGGTTCCAGGCGGTTTTGGGTTGCTCGCGCACGAAGCGGATTTTCACCAGCGACTTGGCCGACTTGAAGCCATACTTCCAGGGCACCACCACCCGCAGCGGCGCGCCATTCTGGTTGGGCAGCACTTCGCCATACATGCCGAAAGTCAGCAGTGTGAGCGGATGATTCGCCTCATCGATGCGCAAGCCCTCCACATAGGGCCACTTCAGCACGCGCGAATTCAGGCCGGGCATCTGCTTGGGATCGGCCAGGGTGGTGAACTCGACGAACTTGGCATTGCTGTTGGGTTCCACCTTCTTGATCAAGGCCGACAGCGAATAGCCGATCCACGGAATCACCATCGACCAGCCTTCCACGCAGCGCAGGCGGTAAACCCGCTCTTCCAAGGGCGCGATTTTCATCAGGTCGTCGATGCCGATCGTCATCGGCTTGGCGACCTCGCCTTCGATGGCGATGCTCCACGGCCGGGGTTTCAAGGAGTGAGCCAGGCCGGCTGGCTCGTCCTTGTCGGTGCTGAACTCGTAGTAGTTGTTGTAGGTGCTGGCGTCCTTGAAGCTGGTGTGCTTTTCCATCACCACATAGGACGAGTTGGGCTGGGCCGAGAGTTTCTGCCCGCTTTGCGCGGCGAAGGCCTCGCGGCTGGCCATTTCAAGCAAGGCCGGGGCGGCAATGCTGCCCAGGGCCAATTGCTTGATGAAGCTGCGGCGCGATTCAAACACTTCGCGCGGTGTAATCTCGGATGAGAGCGGCAGATCGATGCCGCGGGGACTGCGCTTGATGAGCATGGCGGACTCCGGGGAAGGCTTTCCAGGCTAGTGGACTCTGGCCAACCTTACACCAATTCATGCCGGCCTGTGTGCAGCCTCAAAGCTGCCCGTAGGAGTGCAAACCGGACAGGAACATGTTCACCCCGAGGAAGGCGAAGGTGGTCACCAGCAAGCCCACCAGCGCCCACCACGCGGCCAGCCGGCCACGCAAGCCCTTCATCAGCCGCATGTGCAGCCAGGCCGCGTAGTTGAGCCAGACGATAAGGGCCCAGGTTTCCTTCGGGTCCCAGGACCAGTAGCCGCCCCAGGCATCGGCCGCCCATAGCGCGCCGAGGATGGTGGCGATGGTGAAGAAGGCAAAGCCGACCGCAATCGCCTTGTACATCACGTCGTCCAGCAGCTCAAGCGACGGTAGGCGATCTTCCAGCTTGCCATGCGATTTCAACAGGTAAGCGCTGGCGACCATGGCGGCCAGCGAGAAGGTGCCGTAGCCGATGAAATTGGCGGGCACGTGGATCTTCATCCACCAGCTCTGCAAGGCCGGCACCAGCGGCTGGATTTCCTGGGCGTCGCGGCTCACGGTGTACCAGATCAGGAAGCCCACTGCTGCAGAAATCACCAGCAGCACGAAAGCACCGAGAGAGCGGGTGTTGTAGCGCATCTCGTAGTACAGGTAGAACAGCGCCGTGATCAGGCTGAACAGGATGAAGACTTCATACAGGTTGGAGACCGGGATGTGACCCACGTCCGTCCCCACCAGGTAAGACTCGTACCAGCGCACCAGCATGCCGGTGAAACCCGCCACCACGGCGGCCCAGCACAGCTTGTTGCCGATCGAGGCCCCGGTTTCCGAGCGCAGCGCCAACCCGCCCATGTAGAACAGCGTGGAGAGGAAGAACAGCGTGCTCATCCACAAAATGGCCGACTGGCTGGAGAGCAGATACTTGAGGAAGAAGCGCTGGTTGGCCGCCGCCAGCGAGCCGTCGTACATCGCCACCGCCGACAGCGAGAGAATGGCCAGCCCCGCCATCAAGGCCCGCACCGGCTTCCAATTCCACCCCAGCCACGCGAACACCGGCGCGGCCAAAAGCAGAATGGCTTTCTCGTAGATGTCCATCCAGTGGCCATAGCGGTTCAGCGCAAACAGCGCGCCTCCCAGCAAGGCCGCGCCGTATATCCAGTCCAGTGCCGACAGGCGCTTGAAGAAGCCAGGGGGGGCGGCGTAGGCGCCGGGGCCTTGTTGTGCCAAATCCATTGCGATGTCTCCGAATGCGCGACTTAATGCCGCGACTTGGGCTCGGGCTGGCCGGTGGCCAGTTCAGCCTTCATGGACTCGAACTCCTGTTCAAAGTCCAGAGTGCGGCGCTGGGTGCTCATGGCCATCAAGGCATGCGCGCCTTCGTGCGTGGGACGAACCCAGATCCACAAACGCCGCTCGCGAATATACAGCATGGCGAACACACCCAATACCAACAGCAGGCATCCAAGATAAACCACTTTCTTGCCGGGCGAACGGGTCACCTGCAGGACAGAAGCTTTGATCTCTTCGAATTCCTTGAGTTGCAGAAAGACCGGCGCGCGATAGAAGAAGGAATCGGCCAGCGCATTGGTCGCCAATTGCAGGAATCTGCCATGTTTTTCATCGAAAGGATATTCGGGCAAGCCCTCGGCGATGCGCGCCACTTGCCACAGGTCCCACAGGCTGCCGTTCAATATCTTCATGAAAATATCGGCCGCCTTTTCCTGCTCCTCTGGCGGGATTTTTTCCAGGAAGCGCGAGACGGCAATGAAGCCCGATTGCTGTTCATTGCCGGCGAAAATCTCCAGGCCGCGCTGGGCGGATTCGCGCAGGCGCTCACGCATGGTGGCATCGCTCGATTGCGACATGGCGCGCGCGGCATAACGCTTGGCAGCCTCGGTGCGCAGTTGCGGGTTCTTCAGCGCGGCGCGCAGGCGCATCCATTCCTGCACGGAATCCTGGTCGTCCGCCGGAATGCGCAGATACTTGAAAGGCTCACTCGGCGTCTCGCGCATGCCGGCCAGGAACACGGTCTCGCCATCGATCTGCACCGGCTGCATGTAGTTGTTGAATTCGCGCGCCTGGCCATTCTTGTCGCGCAGCTTGTATTGCAGGCTGGGGCCGACGTTCTTCAAGTCCTTGGTATTGGCGCCCTTGGCGGCCGAACCGAGGCGGGCATCCAGGCTTTCAGACAGCGACTTGTTCTTTGCCACCGAGCGCGTGTCGCCATTGGCGGCCATGTTCTCGACGTTGAAAGGTCGAAATCCGCTCCACTCCACAGTGAGCTGGTCGCCGCGGTCGCCGGCCAGCGGCGTGCTGCCGCCCACTTCCCCGGCCAGCACAAAACTGGTGTTGCGATCGCCTTGCATGGGATAGGCGCTCACCTTGAGCTTGCTGCCGCCATCTTCAAAACTGGATTGATAGACCGCCAGCCCCTTGTAGATCAGCGGCTCATTGACCTTGATGGTGGCCGGAAATTGTTTGCCGGTTTCATGATCGGTCACCACCACATCGCTGGCGAACAGCTTGGGCATGCCGGTCGAGTAGAAATCGACCACGAATCTTTTCAGCTCCAGGGTGAAGGGCAGCTCCTGGATCAGTACGCCATTGGCGCGCGGCAGCACGGCGGTATTGCTCTTGCCGCCTTCCGGGATGAAGGTGTTGCCGCGAAAACTGGGATTGGACAACGGCAGCCGATGCTGCGCCGGGACCTCGGCAATCAGGCCGCTGCCGGCAAACGGCGTCTTGCCGAAAGCCCATTCCTGGAAGCGGATCGGCAAGTCCGAATCGAGCAGGCCGCCGATGCAGATGATGACGATGGCCGAGTGCGCCAGGATGTAGCCCCACTTGTTGGCCGCGCCGCGCTTGGCGGTGACCAGCACCGCCTCGTCGCGCGGCAGCGCCTTGACCTTGTAGCCGCGATGGGCCAGCAAGGCCTGCGCACGCTGCACCAGCGCCTGGCTGCTGCCGGCTTCAGTCCATTCCACCCGATGATGAAAATTGCGCAGGGTTTGCTCGCGCAGGTTTTCGCGCCAGCTTTTCATGTCGGCCAGCATGCGCGGGGCATTGCGGATGATGCACAGGCTGGTGGAGGTCACCAGGAAGGCCATGATCAGCAGGAACCACCAGGTCGAATAGACGGTGTACAGGCCGAGCTTGTCGAAGACCTCGAACCAGAATGGCCCCAGCTGGTTGACGTAATTGGGCATCGGCTCGCCCTGCTTGAGCACCGTGCCGATGATCGAGGCGATTGCAATCAGGGTCAGCAGGCTGATGGCAAAGCGCATGGAAGACAGCAGTTCCACCGCCTCGCGCAGCCAGCGCCGGCTGGTCTGCAGTTCAATGCCTGTCGTACTCGTTTCCATCATGCCGATTTGCCATTTAAGCCTGAAAATGCAAAAGGGGCGGCCAACGCCACCCCTTTACAGCGCCTTGGGCGCTTTGGTTCTTGCCTTACGCTCGCGCGCTTTACTTGAGGCCGGCCACGTAATCCGCAACAGCCTTGATTTCGTCATCCGAAAGACGCTTGGCGATGGTGGTCATCGGCTCGCTGTTCTTGCGGCTGCCATTGCGGAAATTCACCAGCTGGGCTGCAGTGTAATCCTGATGCTGTCCGGCCAGGCGCGGGAACTCGGACGGGATGCCGGCGCCAGTGGCGCTGTGGCAGCCGGCACAGGCCGGTACATTTTTCTCGGCAATGCCGCCGCGGTAAATCTTCTTGCCCAGCTCAACCGTGTCCTTGTTCTTGGCGGCGCCCGGCTTGGCTTGCTGCTTGGCGAGGTAGGCGGCGATGTTGTTCATGTCCTCGTCCGACAGGGGCTTGGCCATGGCCGTCATCACGGCATTGTTGCGTGCCGGGGTTTTGAAGTCTGCCAGTTGCTTGGCGATGTAGGCTTCATGCTGGCCAGCCAGCCTGGGGTTCTGGACGATGGTGGAGTTGCCGGCCGCGCCGTGACAGGAAGCGCAGGCTGTGATGTTGCGTGCATTGTCACCGTTGGCATACAGCGCTTCGCCCTTGGCCGGGTCGACTTTGGGGGCGGGCTTGGCGTCCGCCGCGATGGCTGCTACAGATGCTGCGGCCAGCAAGGCCAGGAACGCCGACTTCAGAAACGGGATCAATGCACGATTCATTCAAACACCCTGATAGGTTTTAAAATTCTGCCCGATGGTTGATCCGGCCGAACCATCGCTCGTCTCGCTCGTACTGCGCCGCCCGGTATGCTGCTCGATTGCACTTCGGCCCGATTGCACTTCGCTTCGCCCTGCAAATCGAAGTGTTTGGCCTGATTGCAAACCCGGTGCATGCAACCCGGCATTGTACAATAGCTTCCTGGCATTTTTGCCGCAGGGCTTTCACTCTCCGTTCATCTTTCTCATGTCCCAGCTCTGGCAGGCGCGCTTTTTCACCACCGCCAATCATTTGCGCGATTTGCCCCGCACCCAGGTGCCCGAAATCGCATTCGCCGGCCGCAGCAATGCCGGCAAATCCACCGCATTGAACGTGCTGTGCAACCAGAAGCGCCTGGCCTTTGCCTCCAAGACGCCCGGACGCACCCAGCACATCAATTATTTTTCCATCGGCGGCGCCCATGTCGGCCAGCATCGCAAGGACGCCACCCGGGTCGATGAGATTCGCGCTTTCGTGGTCGATTTGCCCGGCTATGGCTATGCCGAAGTGTCGGGCTCGGCCAAGGAACACTGGCAGCATCTGCTGGGCGACTACGTGCAAACGCGGCAACAACTGGCCGGCCTGGTGCTGATCGTCGACAGCCGCCGCCCATTCACCGAGCTGGACGTGCAGATGCTTGAATGGTTTGCCCCCACCGGCAAGCCGGTCCATTGCCTGCTGTCAAAGGCGGACAAGCTCAATCGCAACGAAAGTGTGAATGCCTTGCGCCAGGCGAACACCATTCTCTCCAGCTATGTGGATGAGCAGGGCAAGCCCTTCCCTTTCACGGCACAATTGTTCTCGTCGCTCAAGCGTACCGGGATCGACGAGGCCACGGCCCGCATCGAAGCCTTGCTGGGATTGAATGCCGCCGACGACGGCGAAGCGCAGAATGCGCAGGCAGAAAAAAACCCTGGAGAAAGGGGAGTATCTCCAGGGTAGTAACGCCAACCGCCGAAACGGCCGGCCCCGCTCAGGGAGGAGAAGCGGGAGGTGACGAATCACCTGTCAGGTAGAGGCCCCGACCCCGGAAAAGTTTCCACTAGTGCGAAAAATTTGAACCGTCTCTCTAAATCAAGACCTGCCATGACCCGATCGACTTCAAATACCAGCCCGGCCTTCCCTGCCCTGCGCATGCGGCGCATGCGGCGCGACGCGTTCTCCCGCGCCTTGATGCGCGAGAACGTGATTACCTCGGCCGACCTGATTTACCCGGTGTTCATCCTGGAAGGCCAGAAGCAGCGCCAGCAGGTGCCCTCCATGCCGGAGGTGGAACGGGTCTCGGTCGATCTGCTGCTGGAAGTGGCGGAAGATTGCGTCAAGCTCGGGATTCCCGTGCTGGCGCTGTTTCCCGTGATCGACCCGGCCTTGAAGACGCCGGATGGCATCGAAGCCATCAACCCCGAAGGCCTGGTGCCGCGCGCGGTGCGCGAGCTGAAGCAGCGCTTCCCCGAGCTGGGCCTGCTGACCGACGTCGCCCTCGACCCTTACACCAGCCACGGCCAGGACGGCGTGCTGAATGAGGATGGCTATGTGCTCAACGATGAAACCACCTCGATCCTGGTGCGCCAGGCGCAGGTGCAGGCCGAGGCCGGCGTCGACATCGTCGCCCCGTCGGACATGATGGATGGCCGCATCGGCGCCGTGCGCGATGCGCTGGAGAAGGACGGTCGCATCCACACCCGCATCATGGCCTACTCCGCCAAGTACGCATCGGCCTTCTATGGTCCCTTCCGCGACGCGGTCGGCTCGGCCAGCAACCTGGGCAAGGGCAGCAAGGCCACCTATCAGATGGACCCGGCCAATATCGACGAAGCCCTGCGCGAAGTGGCGCTGGATATCGCCGAAGGCGCCGACATGGTGATGGTGAAACCCGGCATGCCCTATCTTGACGTGGTGCGGCGGGTGAAAGACGAATTCCGCATGCCGACCTTCGCCTATCAGGTCAGCGGCGAGTACGCCATGATCAAGGCCGCCGCCCGCAATGGCTGGCTGGACCACGACAAGACCATGATGGAAGCGATGATGGCCTTCAAGCGAGCCGGTGCCGATGGCGTACTGACCTACTTCGCGCGCGATATCGCCCGGCTGCTGAAAGAGAGCGCCTGAGGCCGGCTGCAAGGGAGCGGGGATGGATGTTTTCCTGATCGTCGATGGCGAAGCCAGGCTGTTGCCCGAATTGCCGCAAGGCATGCCCGAACGCGGCTTCTACTGGCTGGATGTGACGCACGAGGAAGTGCGCGCCGATCCCGAGGGCTGGCGCGACCGGGTGCAGCGGGTGACCGGCACCCATATCTACGACCCGCACCTGACCGACGCGGTCAACCTGCGCCATCCCTCTTACTTCGATGCTGCCCAGGCCTATCACATGCTGGTGTTTCGCAAGCTGGCACTGGACCCCGCTGAACTGTATGAAGAGCCGGCGCCGATGGAGCGGCGCCTGCCGGCAGCGGTGACCCGGCTGTCGACGGTGCCGGTCACTTTCCTGCTGCTCGAATGCGCACTGGTGACGGTGCACTCGCCCGGCAGCCGTACCATTGATACGGCACGCGCGCGCCTGCTGGAAGCGCGCCCCAAGAGCGGCCGCGCCCGCATCCCTTCCACGCCGCAGGAATTGATGCTGCGCCTGTTGAACGCCATGGTGGACCAGTACCTGGACTTGCGGCAACCGCTGTCCAACCAGATCGACCGCTGGCAGCGCGCCCTGCTCAATCCAAAGCGGCGTTTCGACAACTGGATGGCCTTGCTGGACGCGCGGGTGGAATTGCGCAAGCTGGAGCACCTGTGCGAGGAACAGCATGACGCCTTGCAGGAGTTGCGCGATCACTTCCTGGAAAACCTGCCCGATTCGGAAGAGCATGCGCATGATTTGCTGCTGGTGCGCATCAACGATGTGATGGAGCATGTGACTCGCGTGCTGAATCACGCGCGCCGCCTGCAGTCTTCGATTGAAACGGCGGTGCAGATCCACTTTGCCGCCATGGCCCATCGCACCAGCGAGATCATGCGCACGCTGACGGTGATCACGGCGCTGTTCATGCCGCTGACGCTCATTACCGGTATTTTCGGCATGAACTTCGTCGACATGCCGCTGCTGCACGACAAGCAGGGCTTCTGGATTTCGATCGGCGCAATGGCCGTGATCGTGGTGATGCTGCTGGTCCTGTTCAGGCGCCGGCATTACCTGGAAGAACATCGCGAGCGGGGGCGGGACCGGGGCGCCGGTCAGTAGCAGCTCTCGTTCAATGGAAGTCGAGCGCCTTTCGCTGCCTGCGTCCGCCGGCTGGCGGCGCAGGGACACGGCCGCATAAGGCCGTGCCGCCTCGCCAGGAAGATGCTTACTTGTTGGGTTGCGGCGTCATCCGCAAATACGGCCGCGGCGCCTTGTAACCCTTGGGATATTTCTGCTTGATCACTTCCTCATCCTGCACGGTGAGCGGGATGATGACGTCGTCGCCGTTGCGCCAGTTGCCGGGCGTGGCCACGGTGTACTTGTCGGTCAGCTGCAAGGCATCGATCACGCGCAGCACTTCGTCGAAGTTGCGGCCGGTGCTCATGGGATAGGTGATCGTCAGGCGGATTTTCTTTTTCGGATCGATCACGAACAGCGAGCGCACGGTCGCAGTTTCCGACTGGTTGGGGTGAATCATGTCGTACAGCTGCGAGACCTTGCGGTCGGCGTCGGCAATGATGGGAAAGCCAACCACGGTGGTCTGCGTCTCTTCGATATCCTTGATCCATTCCTTGTGCTTGTCGGCCGGATCGACCGAGAGCGCAATCGCCTTCACATTCCGCTTGGCGAATTCGTCCTTCAGCTTGGCGGTCAGGCCCAATTCGGTGGTGCAGACCGGAGTGAAATCAGCCGGGTGCGAAAACAGCACCACCCAGGAATCGCCGGCCCATTCGTGAAACTTGATGCGGCCCAGCGAAGAGTCTTGCTCGAAGTCAGGCGCGATATCGCCCAGATGCAAAGCCATTTCTTCCTCCTGTCGATTTGAAAACTTCCTGCGGAAATATACCGGGCGCGATACCCGGGACCAAAGACAGAAAAACAGGATGCAAAAAACGTGGAGCTATAAAGCGGTAAAGCTACAAGGCTGTATTGCCGGTCAGCGCAAGCTTTGAAAGTGACGACTGAAATTCCGGCGCGGCCTGAAAACCGATGACCCGGGCCTGCCGGATCTCCTGCCCGTCCTTGCCAAAGAACAGAATGCCGGGCGGTCCGAACAAACCAAAGCGCTTGAGCAAGGCGCGGTCGTCGGCATTGTTGGCCGTCACGTCCACGCGCAAGAGCAGCATCTTGTCCAGCTCGCCCTTGACCCCGGGCTTGGTAAAGGTGAGCTTTTCCATTTCCTTGCAGGACACGCACCAGTCGGCATAGAAGTCGAGCATCACCACCCGGCCGCCGGTGTTCTGCAGCACGCGGTCCAGTTCGGCGTTGCTTTTTACGGTCTGGAATTTTGGCTCGCCTGCTGCGCTGCCCAGATGCGCCAGGGGCGACAGCGGATCATTGCCGCCGGTGGCCAGTCCTGCTGCCTGCAGCACCCCGCCCAACAGCAGCAACACGCCAAGCGCGCGCAAGGCGAGCTTGCCTTGCCGTGAGCGCAAAAGCCAGATGCCAGCCATGACGCCCAGCAGCGCCCAGGCCAGCATGGCAACCCAGCCGGGAATGACAGGCGTTACCATCCATACCGCCATGCCGAGCATGATCACGCCGAAGAAACGCTTGACGGTTTCCATCCAGGCGCCGGCGCGCGGCAAGAGCATGCCGGCCGACAAGCCCACCAGCAAAAGCGGAATGCTCATCCCGGCCGCCATGGAAAACAGCGCCACGCCACCCACCACCACATCGCGTGTCTGGCTGATATAGACCAGGGCACCCGCCAGCGGGGCGGCGACGCAGGGGCCAACGATCAGGGCCGAAATACCGCCCATGAGCAGCACGCCAAACAGCTTGCCGCCGCCCTTGCCCGAGCTCTGCGCCAGGCGCGTTTGCCAGCTGGCAGGCATCTGCAGTTGATAAACGCCGAACATGGAGAGCGACAAGGCGACCATCAGCAAAGCGAAGACTGACAGTACCCAGGGATTTTGCAGGCTGGCCGAAAGGCCCTCGCCGATCAAGCCGGCCGCCACGCCCAGCGCGGTATAGACCAGCGCCATGCCCAGCGAATAGGAAAGCGCCAGGGTGAAACTGCGCAGGCGTGAAGCCTGTCCGCCCTCGCCGACGATGATGGAAGAGAGAATCGGCACCATAGGCAGGACACAGGGCGTGAAGGCCAGCCCCAGGCCAAGCAGGATGAAGAGCGGAATGATCACCGCCAGTTTTCCGCTCTTGAGCGAACTTTCGATGCGGCCGATTTCGCCGCCGGCGCTGCTTTGGATTTCGGCGGTGGAAGGCGCGGAAGCTGCCGCCGATTCCCCACCCTGAGTGGCGCCCTGGATCGCCGACCACAGGCCGCCCTTGGGCGACAGCTTTGCCTCGGAATCCATGGGCGTGTAGCACAGGCCACGGTCGGCGCACCCCTGGCTGGTGGCGATCAGCTTGAAGCTGCCGCTGGCCGTGACCGGGATGCGGATCGTGAGCTCATCGCGATAGGTTTCCACCTCTTTCTTGAAGGTCTCGTCGAACTTGACCTTCCCCGGCGGCAGCTCGGCCTGGCCCAGCTGCGCGCCCTCGGCATGAAAGGCGAAACGCTCGCGGTACATGTAGTAGCCGGGCGCGATCCGGTAACGCAGCTCTATGGTTTTTTCATCCGCCATGCGGGCGGAAAACTTGAAGGCGGCTTCGGGCTCAAGATAATCTTCCTCCGCACGCGCAAGTCCGGTCCAGGCCAGGGCCAGGGCCCAGAGCCAGAGCAGGATCAGCAGACGCGGCGCGGTCCGTGCATCAGACATCGAACGGTTTCCTCGTTTCAGCCAGCACCCATTGCAGGTAAGCCGGCAAGCCGGCGTTCACCGGCAGGCAAATAATCTCCGGAACATCATAGGGGTGCAGCGCGCTGATTGCCTGTTCCAGTTCCGGATAACGCGAGGCTGCCGACTTGATCAGCAGCGTGGTTTCGCTGGCGCTTTCCACTTTCCCTTGCCAGCGATAGATGGATTGAACCACAGGCAGCAAATTGACGCAGGCGGCCAGACGCTGTTCCACCAGCGCGGTGGCAATGGCCTGGCCCACGGCTTCGTCCGGCACATTGCACAAGACCAGTATCACGTTGTCCATGGTTATCATCGTAGCAAGCGGCGGCGGGTCAGCACGGTGGCGGCATAGAAGCCGCCGACGCAATATACGCCCAGGACCGCCAGGTTGAATGCGCCATGTTGCGGCCAGTCGCCCAGGATCAATGGCCGCACCAGTTGCACTGCGGCGGTCAGCGGCAGAAAGCTCGACACCGTCTGCAGCCATTGCGGCATGCGATCGGTCGGGTAATAGACGCCCGACAAGAAAATCATGGGCGTGTTGAACAGCGTGAAATAGTAGGTAAAGAAATCATAGCCACGGGCCAGGGCATTGGCCACCAGCCCAAGCGATGCGAAGGTCATCCCGGCCAGGAACAGCAGAGGCAGCACCAGCACCGTTTGCGCATGCAGGCCTATGCCCAGGATGAACATGACAATCACGATCGCAAGGCCCGAGTACATGGCCTTGGTGGCCGCCCACAGCATCTCGGCCAGCACCACGTCATCCAGTGCCAGCGGCGCATTGAGCAGGGCATCCCAGGTTTTTTGCACATGCATGCGCGAGAACGCGGAATACAGGGCTTCGAAAGACGCCGCCATCATGATCGACATGCACACCGCGCCCGAGGCCAGGAAGGCGATATAGGGCACGCCGTTCACCTGGTTGAGGAAGCTGCCCAGGCCATAACCAAATGCGATCAGGGTGATGAGCGGCTCTGCCACATTGCCCAGCACGCTGGCCACCGCCAGCTTTTTCCAGACCAGGAAATTGCGGCGCCAGATGGGCAGGAAACGCATGGAAAATGCCGGTGGAGCGAAATGGGAGCCAAGCATGGTCGCCTCTGCAATCAGTCGCGCATTTCGCGCCCGGTGAGCTTGAGGAACAGGTCTTCAAGATTGGCCGGACGGTGGATATAGCGCACGCCGCCGGTATGCGCCAGGCTGTCCAGGAGCGGCTGCGCTTCATTGGTATAGCAGAAGATGGTCTCGCCGCTGACCTCCAGCCGCGCCGCCATGCGGCGCCCTTCGGCTTCGCCCCAGCGCCGCGCATTCTCGCCATAGACTTCGACCACTTCGGCTTCAATGTGCTGCGCGATCAAGGCGCGTGGTTCGCCCTCGGCGATCATGCGGCCATGGTCGATCACGGCCAGGCGGTTGCACAGCCGTTCGGCCTCATCCATGAAATGGGTGGTCAGCAGGATGGTCTTGCCGTTGGACAGCAATTGCTTCAAGCGGTCCCAGATCATGTGCCGCGCCTGCGGGTCGAGCCCGGTGGTGGGCTCATCCATGAAGATCAGGTCGGGATCATTGATCAGCGCGCGCGCCAAGGTCAGCCGACGCTTCATGCCCCCTGAAAGCTCGCCAATGCGGGCGTCTTTCTTGGCGCTGAGGTTGGCGAATTCCAGCAGGGAAGGAATGCGCTCTTCAATCAGCTTTGAGGGCAACTTGAAGTAGCGCCCGTAGACCAGAAGGTTTTCGGCCACCGTGAAATCGGGGTCGAGATTGTCCCCCTGCGGCACCACACCGATCCGCACCCGCGCTTCGCGTGCCTGGCGCGGGACCTCATGGCCCACCAGGCGGATGCTGCCGGCGTCCGGTGTCGTCAATCCCAGGCACAGTCTCAAGGTCGTGGTCTTGCCGGCGCCATTCGGTCCAAGCAAGCCATAGCACTCGCCACGCCGCAATGAAAAGGACAGACCGTTGATCACCTCCAGCCGCGCCGCGCCTTCGCCATAGGCTTTGTGCAGGCCTTTTGCAACGAGGATGTCCGATTCGGTCATGGCGGAGATTTCCGGGCGGCAGGAATTGCATTATCCAGAAAAACAAAAGCCAGGCGCGTGGCCTGGCTTTGCGTGGGCTCAACCGGAAAGCTTACTCGGCGGAGGTGTCTTCCACGGCTTCGGTCGGCTCCGGACGGTCAACCAGCTCGATGAAAGCCATCGGTGCGTTGTCGCCCTGGCGGAAACCCATCTTCAGGATGCGGATATAGCCGCCGTTGCGGGCAGCGTAACGCGGGCCGATTTCGGCGAACAGCTTGACCACCATTTCGCGGTCGCGCAGACGGGAGAAAGCCAGACGCTTGTTGGACAGGTTGTCGGTCTTGCCCAGGGTGATGATCGGCTCGACCACACGGCGCAGTTCCTTGGCCTTGGGCAGAGTGGTCTTGATCGCTTCGTGGCGCAGCAGGGAAACGGTCATGTTGCGCAGCATCGCCAGGCGATGCGACGAGGTGCGATTGAGTTTGCGAAGTCCGTGACGATGACGCATTTTTTACTTCCTTTCGTTTGAGTTTGAATCCAGCTCTTCTATCGATACAAGATCGCGGGCCGGTGGAAAAAAATGGAGAGTGGGCTGGCCACCCTCCGCTTGAATTACTTCTCCAGACCGGCCGGCGGCCAGTTTTCGAGCTTCATGCCCAGGGTCAGACCGCGCGAGGCCAGCACTTCCTTGATCTCGTTGAGCGATTTGCGGCCCAGGTTCGGCGTCTTCAGCAGCTCGTTCTCGGAGCGTTGGATCAGATCGCCGATGTAGTAGATGTTCTCGGCCTTGAGGCAGTTGGCCGAACGAACCGTGAGTTCCAGATCGTCCACCGGACGCAGCAGGATCGGATCGACCGACGGCGCACGCGAGGGCGCTTCGGCGGCGGCTTCCGTGCCTTCCAAGGCGGCGAACACGTTCAGTTGGTCAACCAGCACGCGCGCCGATTGGCGAATCGCTTCCTCGGGCGAGATCACGCCGTTGGTTTCGATATTCATCACCAGGCGGTCGAGGTCGGTACGCTGTTCCACACGAGCCGATTCCACGGCGTAGGACACGCGGCGCACCGGCGAGAACGAAGCGTCGAGGATGATGCGACCGATGGTCTTGTTGGCGTCTTCCGACAGGCGGCGCACATTGCCCGGCACATAGCCACGGCCTTTCTCGACCTTGATCTGCATGTCCAGCTTGCCGCCGGCGGTCAGGTGCGCAATCACGTGCTCGGGATTGATCAGCTCGACATCGTGCGGCAGGTCGATATCCGAAGCCAGCACGGCGCCTTCGCCTTCCTTCTTCAGGTTCAGCGTGACTTCATCGCGGTTGTGCAGCTTGAATACCACGCCTTTCAGGTTCAGCAGCAGATCGACCACGTCTTCCTGCACGCCATCCAGCGACGAGTATTCGTGCACGACACCGGCGATCGTCACTTCAGTGGGCGCATAGCCGACCATCGACGACAGCAACACGCGGCGCAGGGCATTGCCCAGGGTGTGGCCATAACCGCGCTCGAAGGGCTCCATCACGACCTTGGCTTGGCCGGGGCCGGTGGCTTCAACTTCGATGATGCGGGGTTTCAACAAACTGTTTTGCATGGAATGTCCTTTTCAATACCCTCGGTTCGTTACACCGATAAGGCTGATGGCATTACGAAGAAACCCGCCCAGGGCGAAAACCATGAGGCGGGCGATGCGGTCCGCCTGGCCGGGCAGCCAGGCGGCACGGATTTTAACGCGAATACAATTCGACGATCAGCGACTCGTTGACGTCGTTGGCGATTTCGCTGCGATCCGGAGCCTGCTTGAAGGTGCCTTCCATCTTCTTGGCATCCACCGCGACCCAGGAGGGCATGCCGCCCTGCTCGGCCAGAGACAGCGATTCCACGATACGGGCTTGCTTCTTGGCTTTTTCACGGATGGCAACCACGTCGCCCGGCTTGACCTGGTAGGACGGGATGTTGACCACGGTACCGTTGACGGTCAGGGCCTTGTGCGACACCAATTGGCGCGCTTCAGCGCGAGTGGAGCCGAAACCCATGCGGTAGACGACGTTGTCCAGACGCGATTCCAGCAGCTTCAACAGGGTTTCGCCGGTGTTGCCCTTGCGGCGGTCGGCTTCGGCGAAATAGCGGCGGAACTGACGCTCGAGCAAGCCGTACATGCGCTTGACCTTCTGCTTTTCACGCAGCTGGTTGCCATAGTCGGAGGTACGCGAACCCGAGGTGCGGCCATGCTGGCCAGGCTTGGAATCCAGTTTGCACTTGGAATCCAGCGAACGACGAGCGCTCTTGAGGAACAGGTCGGTGCCTTCACGGCGCGACAGTTTTGCTTTGGGACCGGTATAACGAGCCACTTTGCTTTCCTTTTTGAATGACGCCCCGGTGATTTGACTGGCAAACCATCAGGCGCTAGTCCAGCCAACTTGGGCCGGACGGTGGGCTTTGAAAACAAGGCCCGCCGGCTGGCGGCGGGCACACTTCAGATACTGCTGTACTGCTTAGATGCGACGACGCTTGGGCGGGCGGCAGCCGTTGTGCGGCACCGGCGTCACGTCCTGGATCTGGGTGATCTTCAGACCCAGGTTATTCAGGGCGCGCACTGCCGACTCACGGCCAGGGCCCGGGCCCTTGATGCGCACTTCCAGGTTCTTCATGCCGAATTCGATCGCCACGCGACCAGCGGCTTCCGCGGCCACCTGGGCTGCGAACGGGGTCGATTTGCGCGAACCCTTGAAGCCGGCGCCACCGGAGGTCGCCCACGACAGGGCATTGCCCTGACGGTCGGTGATGGTGATGATCGTGTTGTTGAACGAGGCGTGGATGTGGGCAACGCCGTCGGAAACGTTCTTTTTGACTTTCTTGCGCACGCGGGCTGCGGCGGCGTTGGTCGGTGCTTTTGCCATGATCTTTTCCTAGATTCCGGACTGTGCCGGGAATTATTTCTTCAGCGCTTGCGCGGCCTTGCGCGGACCCTTGCGGGTACGGGCATTGGTGCGGGTACGCTGACCACGGACCGGCAGACCCTTGCGATGACGCAGACCGCGATACGAGCCGAGGTCCATCAAACGCTTGATGTTCATCGACACTTCACGGCGCAGATCGCCTTCGACCAGGAACTTCGAAATCGCGTCACGCAGCTTCTCGAGCTCGTTGTCGTCGAGGTCCTTGACCTTCTTGTCGGTCGGAACGCCCGTGGCGGCGCAAATTTCTGCCGCGCGCGGACGGCCGATGCCATAGATCGCGGTCAGGCCGATCACGGCGTGCTGGTGGTTGGGGATATTGACCCCTGCAATACGTGCCATTCGTTATTCCTCGATCGATAACGTTTAGTTAGCCTTGGCGCTGCTTGTGGCGCGGCTCCGTGCAGATCACGCGGACGACGCCTTTGCGCTTGATGATTTTGCAGTTGCGGCAGATCCGCTTCACTGATGCGAGCACTTTCATGGTGGCCCTCTTTCTTCCCGTTCTGGTTTGTTCAGTTTCTTGAATTACTTCGTGCGGAACACAATCCGCGCCCGCGACAGGTCATACGGCGTGAGCTCGACGGTGACTTTGTCGCCCGGCAGGATGCGGATGTAGTTCATGCGCATCTTTCCCGAAATGTGACCCAGCACCACGTGCCCGTTTTCCAGCTTGACCCTGAATGTCGCGTTGGGAAGATTCTCGAGAATCTCGCCCTGCATCTGGATAACGTCGTCTTTTGCCATTCGATCCGTCCGTAGACTGCCGCATCAGCGCGGCATGCCACCCTTGAAATTCGCCTTGCGCAGCAGCGATTCATATTGCTGCGACATTGCATAGTTCTGCACCTGGGCCATGAAATCCATGGTCACGACCACGATAATCAACAGCGAAGTGCCACCGAAATAGAAGGGCACTTTCCAGCGCGCGATCAGGAATTCCGGCAACAGGCACACCAGCGTGATGTACAAGGCGCCGGCCAAGGTCAGGCGCATCAGGATCTTGTCGATATACCGCGCGGTTTGCTCGCCCGGACGAATACCCGGAACGAATGCACCGCTCTTCTTCAGGTTGTCCGCCGTCTCACGGCTGTTGAACACCAGCGCCGTGTAGAAGAAGCAGAAAAACACGATGGCAGCGGCGTACAACAAGGCATGAATCGGCTCGCCCGGCGCCAGCGAAGCCGCCAGGTCCTTCAGGAACCGGGTGACGACGTTGGTGGTGTCACCACTGGTGAACCAGCTGGTGATGGTGGCCGGGAACAGGATGATCGATGACGCAAAGATCGGCGGAATCACGCCTGCCATGTTCAGCTTCAGCGGCAGATGGCTGCTCTGGCCGCCGTAGATCTTGTTGCCGACTTGGCGCTTGGCATAGTTGACCAGGATCTTGCGCTGGCCGCGTTCAATGAACACCACCACGAAGGTCACCACAGCCACGATCGCACAGATCAGGATTGCAGCCAGGGCACTCATGGAGCCAGTGCGCACCAGTTCAAACAAGCCGCCGATGGCGCTGGGCAATCCCGCCGCAATACCGGCAAAGATGATGATCGAGATGCCATTGCCCAGACCGCGCTCGGTGATCTGCTCACCCAGCCACATCAGGAACATGGTGCCGGTCACCAGCGTCACCACCGCGGTGAAGCGGAAACCCAGACCCGGATCGATCACCAGACCAGCCTGCGACTCCAACGCCACGGCGATACCGAGCGCCTGGAACGTCGCCAGCACCAAGGTGCCGTAGCGGGTGTATTGCGTGATCTTGCGACGACCGGCCTCGCCCTCTTTCTTCAATGCTTCCAGCTGCGGCGAAACCACCGTCAGCAGTTGCATGATGATCGAGGCCGAGATGTAGGGCATGATCCTCAGCGCGAAAACCGTGAAGCGAGACAGCGCGCCACCCGAGAACATGTTGAACATGCCCAGGATGCCGCCCTGGTTTTGCTTGAACAGCTGCGCCAGCTGGCCTGCATCGATACCCGGCACCGGGATGTGGGCGCCGATGCGATACACCACCAGCGCGCCCAGCAGGAACCAGACGCGGTTCCAGGGGAACGCGCTTGAACCACTTTTCGCCAATTGCGGACTAGTCGCCAAACCTGTGCTCCGAGTGCGCCGAATTACGCGACCGAGCCGCCAGCGGCTTCGATTGCGGCTTTCGCGCCTTTGGTTGCGGTCAGACCCTTGAGCGTGACTTTCTTGCTCAGGGTGCCGGATGCGATCACACGCACGACGCGGGCCAGTTCAGGCACCACACCGGCTTGCTTCAACGCCAGCATGTCAACTTCATCAACCGGCAGCTTTTCCAGATCGGACAGGCGCACTTCAGCCTTGAAAGGCGTGGCCAGCGATTTGAAACCGCGCTTGGGCAGACGACGCTGCAGGGGCATCTGGCCGCCTTCGAAGCCGACCTTGTGGAAGCCGCCCGAACGCGACTTCTGACCCTTGTGGCCACGGCCGGCGGTCTTGCCCAGGCCCGAACCGATGCCACGGCCGACGCGACGCTTGGCGTGCTTGGCGCCTTCTGCGGGTTGGATAGTGTTCAATTCCATGTTTTGCTCCAGTCGCAAGCGCAGCTTACGACACCACTTTCACGAGATAGGCGACCTTGTTGATCATGCCGCGCACCGCTGGGGTATCTTCCAGCTCGGACACCGAGTTGGTACGGCGCAGGCCCAGGCCACGCACGGTATCGCGATGGTCCTGGCGCGTGCCGATCAGGCCCTTGACCAGCTTGACTTTGATTTTTGCCATCTGCATCACCCTTAGCCGAGGATTTCTTCGACCGACTTACCACGCTTGGCAGCGATCTCGGAAGGCGTGTTCATCTTCGACAGGCCGTCCAGCGTGGCGCGAACCATGTTGTACGGATTGGTCGAACCGTGCGACTTGGCCACCACATTGGTGACGCCCATCACTTCAAAAATGGCGCGCATCGGGCCACCGGCGATCACACCGGTACCGTCCTTGGCCGGCGCCATCAGCACCGAGGAGGCGCCGTGCTTGCCGGTCACCGCGTGTTGCAGCGTGCCGTTCTTGAGTTGCACCTTGATCATCTTGCGGCGGGCTTCTTCCATCGCCTTCTGCACGGCCACCGGCACTTCTTTCGATTTGCCCTTGCCCATGCCGATGCGGCCATCGCCATCGCCCACCACTGCCAGCGCCGCGAAACCCATGATCCGGCCGCCCTTCACCACCTTGGTGACGCGGTTCACGGCGATCATTTTTTCGCGCATGCCGTCATCGGGCTTTTCGCTTTGCATCTTCGATTGCATCTTTGCCATGATGACTATTCCTTAGAATTTCAGACCGGCTTCACGCGCGGCATCGGCCACTGCCTTGACACGGCCGTGGTAACGGAAACCCGAGCGGTCAAAAGCGACTTCGGAAATGCCAGCCTTCAAGGCCTTCTCTGCCACGCGCTTGCCCACGATCGTGGCAGCGGCGACGTTGCCGCCCTTGCCCGACTCGCCGGCCAGTTGCTGGCGCACTTCGGCTTCCAGGGTCGAGGCGGTAGCCAGGACGGTGGAATCGGGTGCGTAGACGGTCGCGTAGATGTGCAGGTTGGTGCGATGCACCGACAGGCGGTTGACCTTGAGCTCGGCAATCTTGGCGCGGGTCTGACGACCGCGGCGCAAACGGGATTGTTTCTTGTCCATAAAGAGCCCCTGTTACTTCTTCTTGGTTTCTTTGATGACGACGACTTCGTCGGCATAACGCACACCCTTGCCTTTGTAAGGCTCGGGCGGACGGAACGCGCGCACCTCGGCAGCGATCTGGCCCACCACCTGGCGATTGGCGCCGGAGATGATGATTTCAGTCGGAGTCGGGGTGGCCGCCTTGGTGCCTTCCGGCAGGTCGTAGACCACGGGGTGCGAGAAACCGAGCGACAGGTTCAGCTTGTTGCCCTGCACGGCGGCGCGATAACCCACGCCCACCAGGTTCAGCTTCTTCTCGAAACCCTTGGAAACGCCGACCACCATGTTGTTGACCAGGGCACGCACGGTGCCCGACATGGCGTTGGCTTCACGCGTCTCATCCGCCGGGGCGAAGGTCAGCGTGTTGTTTTCGTTCTTGATGTTGACCTGGCCGGTCAACGCCAAGGTCAGGGTGGCTTGCGGTCCCTTGACCTTGATCTGCTCTGCGGTGATCGTGACTTCGACGCCAGCCGGCAGTGCGATGGGCATTTTACCTACGCGAGACATCGTGCACTCCTTAAGCGACGGTGCAAATCAGCTCGCCGCCGAGGCCGGCCGCGCGCGCTTTGCGATCAGTCATGACGCCTTTCGGAGTGGACATGATTGCCACGCCCAGGCCGTTCAGGACGGTCGGAATATCGTTCTTGCCTTTGTAGACACGCAGGCCCGGACGCGATTCACGCCGCAGGTGCTCGATGACCGGGCGGCCAGCGTAGTACTTGAGGGTGATGGTCAGCGTTGCCTTGCCGCTTTCTTCAGCGACGGCGTAGTCTTCGATGTAGCCTTCGTCTTTCAGGACGGCGGCGATTGCCACCTTGACCTTCGACGAGGGCATGGCAACCGTTGCCTTCTCAACGCCTTGGGCGTTGCGAATGCGGGTCAGCATATCGGCGATAGGATCGCTCATGCTCATGCTTGTTCTCCTATTACCAGCTGGCTTTGGTCATACCCGGGATTTCGCCACGCATGGCGATTTCACGGATCTTGGTACGGGCCAGACCGAACTTGCGGAAAGTGCCACGGGGACGACCGGTCAGAGCGCAACGATTGCGCTGGCGGGTCGGGTTTGCGTTGCGCGGCAGGGCCTGCAGCTTCAGACGCGCTTCATAGCGCTCTTCTTCCGACTTGCTCTGATCGTCGATGATGGCCTTCAATTCGGCACGCTTGCCAGCGTACTTTTTCACCAGGTCGGCGCGCTTTTGCTCACGGTTGATGAGTGACAGTTTTGCCATGGCTTATCAGTTCCTGAACGGGAATTTGAATGCGGCCAGCAAAGCTTTGGCCTCATCGTCGGTTTTGGCGGTGGTCGTGATGCTGATGTTCATTCCGCGGAGGGCATCGATCTTGTCGTACTCGATTTCCGGGAAGATGATCTGCTCTTTGACACCGATGTTGTAGTTGCCACGACCATCGAATGCACGGCCCGACACGCCACGGAAGTCGCGCACGCGGGGCAGCGCAACGGTGATGAAGCGGTCGAGGAATTCGTACATGGCTTTGCCACGCAGGGTGACCATGCAGCCGATCGGGTAGCCTTCGCGAATCTTGAAACCGGCGATCGCCTTGCGGGCCTTGGTCACCACCGGCTTCTGGCCGGCGATCTTGGTCAGGTCGCCGACGGCGTGCTCGATGACTTTCTTGTCAGCCACGGCCTCGCCCACACCCATGTTGAGGGTGATCTTGGTCAGGCGCGGCACTTGCATGCGCGACTTGTAGCCAAACTTGGTGGTCAGGTGGCCGACCACTTCTTTTTCGTAGATATCCTGGAGACGGGTCATTTGTCCTTACCCCTTCACTTCACGGCTTCGCCGTTGGACTTGAAGACACGGGTCTTCTTGCCATCGACGGTCTTGAAGCCGGCGCGATCTGCCTTGCCGGTGGCGGCATTGAACAGGGCGACGTTGGAAACATGGATGGGCAGCAGCTTGTCGACCAGGCCGCCGGTGACGCCAGTCATCGGGTTCGGGCGCACGGCCTTCTTGGCCTGGTTCACGCCTTCCACGATCACATGATCAGCGTCGACAACGCGTGCAACCTTGCCGCGCTTGCCCTTGTCCTTGCCGGTGATGACGATGACTTCGTCGTCTTTCCGAATGCGACTCATGCTGACTCCTTACAGAACTTCGGGTGCGAGCGACACGATCTTCATGAAGCGCTCGGTACGCAGCTCACGCGTGACCGGTCCGAAGATACGGGTACCGATGGGCTCGAGCTTGGCATTCAGCAGAACGGCGGCGTTGCCGTCGAACTTCACCAGCGAGCCGTCCTGACGGCGCACGCCCTTGGCGGTACGCACCACCACGGCGTTGTAGATTTCGCCTTTCTTGACGCGACCACGGGGGGCGGCGTCCTTGACGGTGACCTTGATGATGTCACCGATGCTGGCATAGCGACGCTTGGAGCCGCCCAGCACCTTGATGCACAGCACTTCGCGCGCACCAGTGTTGTCGGCCACTTCGAGCCGGCTTTCTGTCTGAATCATAGTTTTTTCTTTCCCAACTTAACCCGCGCTGCCGCACGATGCGGCACGTCGGCCAGTCTTGGTCCCGCCGCCTCGCCTGCCCGGCGAAACGATTGGGTGACGATTTACCAAAAACCACCTGGTACAACCTGAACAAGCCTTACTGCTTTTTACTGCCGGTCTTGCCGTCGGCCCGCAAAACACTGCCAGCCAACAAAAACTGCAGCTCCGGACTGGCATTGCACCCTTCCGGAGCGAAGCCGTGCATTATGGCAGGCGAGCCACCATAACGCAAGCCTTATGCGCGTTTCGCCTTATCAGACGATCTGCGCTTGTTGTACGACGCGCGTCACGGTCCAAGCTTTGGTCTTGGAGATCGGACGGCCTTCCTGGATTTCAACCAGGTCGCCTTCCTTGGCCGTGTTGGCTTCGTCATGCGCGTGATACTTGCGCGAACGCACAATGATCTTGCCGTACAGGGGATGCTTGGTACGGTTTTCGATCAGCACGGTGACGGTCTTGTCCATTTTGTCGGACACAACGCGGCCCACCAGCGTGCGCGTATTTTTCTTTTCCTGGTCGCTCATTATTTGCCTGCCTTCTGCTGGTTCATGACCGTCTTGACCCGGGCGATGTCGCGGCGCACTTTCTTCAGCTGCGAAGTATTCGACAGCTGCTGGGTGCCCAGCTGCATGCGCAGGCTGAATTGGGCCTTCAACAGATCGTTCAATTCCTTGGTCAGGGCAGCCTGGTCCTTGCCGCGGAGTTCAGATGCTTTCATGTTTCACTCCTTTATTGGCCGACCTGACGCACGACGAAGGTGGTCGACAGCGGCAGCTTGGCGGCGGCCAGGCGGAATGCCTCGCGTGCCAGCGCTTCATCGACACCGTCCATCTCGTACAGCACCTTGCCGGGATGGATTTCTGCGACGTAGTACTCCGGAGAGCCCTTGCCGTTACCCATACGAACTTCGGCCGGCTTTTGCGAAATCGGCTTGTCCGGGAAGATGCGGATCCAGATACGGCCGCCACGCTTGATGTGGCGGGTCATGGCGCGACGGGCGGCCTCGATCTGGCGAGCGGTGATGCGGCCGCGAGCGGTCGCCTTCAAACCGAATTCGCCGAACGAGACGGCGGTGCCGCGTTCGTGGGAGATGCCGCGGTTGCGGCCCTTCTGTTCCTTGCGATATTTCCTGCGTGCTGGTTGCAGCATGATTAGCTCCCTGCTTTCTCAGCCGGGGCGGCAGCGCGCACCCGGGTGGCTGGACGGCCAGTGCCGCCGTCCGGACGCGGGCCACGCGACGGGCGGCCGGAACCCGGCTTGCCGTCGTCACGACGCGGACCGCGACGCTTGCGTTCTTCTTCTACCGGAGCCTCGACCACCGGAGCTTCGCCGGAAGCCAGGCGTTCGCCCTTGTAGACCCAGACCTTGATGCCGATGATGCCGTAGGTGGTCTCGGCTTCGGCAAAGCCGTAGTCGATGTCGGCGCGCAGGGTGTGCAGGGGCACACGGCCTTCGCGGTACCACTCGGTACGGGCGATCTCGATGCCGTTCAGACGACCCGAGGACATGATTTTGATGCCCTGGGCGCCCAGACGCATGGCGTTCTGCATGGCGCGTTTCATGGCGCGGCGGAACATGATGCGCTTTTCGAGCTGCTGCGCGATCGAGTCGGCAATCAGCTGGGCATCGGTCTCGGGCTTGCGCACTTCTTCGATGTTGACGTGCACCGGCACGCCCATCATCTTGGAAAGCTCGGCCTTCAGGATTTCGATGTCTTCGCCTTTCTTGCCGATCACGACGCCCGGACGCGAGCTGAAAATCGTGATGCGGGCGTTCTTGGCAGGACGCTCGATCAGCACGCGCGAAACGGAAGCGTTCTTCAGCTTCTTCTTCAGGTAGGCGCGCACCGACAGGTCTTCGCGCAACATGCGCGCGAAGTTCAGGTTGCCGGCAAACCAGCGCGAGCCCCAGTTACGGGTGACCGCAAGGCGGAAGCCGGTCGGATGAATTTTCTGTCCCATCGTGACTCCTTAGTTGCCGACAGTCACGTAAATGTGACAGTACTGTTTCGAGTAGCGGTCGCCACGGCCTTTGGCGCGGGCGATCATGCGCTTGAGCAGGCTCGCCTTTTCGACGTAAATGCTCACCACTTTCAGCTCGTCGATGTCAGCACCGTCGTTGTGCTCGGCGTTCGCGATGGCGGACTCGAGCGCTTTCTTGATGATGCCGGCAGCTTTCTTGGGGCTGAAGGCCAGGATGTTCAAGGCCTGGTCAACCTTCTTGCCGCGGATCTGGTCCGCAACCAGTCGGCCTTTTTGCTCCGACAGCGGCACGGAACGTGCGATAGCTTTGGTTTCCATGTTGATCAGTCCTATTTCTTGGCCTTTTTGTCAGCCGCGTGACCTTTGAACGTACGGGTCAGCGCGAACTCACCGAGCTTGTGACCAACCATCTGCTCAGACACATACACCGGCACGTGTTGCTTGCCGTTGTGGACAGCGATGGTCAGACCGATGAAGTCGGGCAGGATGGTCGAACGACGGGACCAGGTCTTGATCGGCTTCTTGTCTTTGTTGGCTTGTGCAGCCTCGACTTTTTCCAGCAGGTGGCCGTCGACGAACGGCCCTTTCTTCAATGAACGAGTCATGTCCTATTCCTTATTTCCGGCCGCGACGGGAGACAATCATCGAAGTCGTGCGCTTGTTGCGGCGCGTCTTCTTGCCCTTCGTCTGCTGGCCCCACGGCGAGACCGGATGACGACCTGCTGCAGTCTTGCCCTCGCCACCACCGTGCGGTTGGTCGATCGGGTTCATTGCCACACCGCGCACGGTCGGGCGGATACCACGCCAACGCGTTGCACCGGCTTTACCGATCTTGCGCAGGTTGTGTTCGCCGTTGCCGACTTCGCCGATGGTGGCGCGGCATTCGATATGCACGCGGCGCACTTCACCGGAACGCAGGCGAACCTGGGCGTAAGTACCTTCACGGGCCATCAGCACAACGGCGGCACCGGCGGTACGGGCCATCTGCGCGCCTTTACCAGGCAGCATTTCCACGCAGTGCATGGTGGTGCCGACCGGGATATTGCGGATCGGCATGCAGTTACCGGCCTTGATCGGCGCTTCCGAGCCGTTCATGACCTGGTCGCCCACAGCCATGCCCTTGGAGGCCAGCACATAGCGGCGCTCGCCGTCGGCGTAGCACAGCAGGGCGATATGGGCGCTGCGGTTCGGATCGTATTCCAGACGCTCGACCTTGGCGGCAATGCCGTCCTTGTCGTTGCGCTTGAAATCGACCACGCGATAGTGCTGCTTGTGACCACCGCCCAGATGACGGGTGGTGATGTGGCCGTTGTTGTTACGGCCGGCCGACTTGGATTTCTTCTCGGTCAGCGCGTCGAAGGGGCGGCCCTTGTACAGATCAGGGTTGACCACCTTCACCATGCCGCGACGGCCGGGCGAGGTCGGCTTCAGTTTGACGAGTGCCATTATTTAGCCTCCTCGGCGAAATTGATTTCCTGGCCGGGCTTGAGGCACACGAACGCGCGGCGCGTGTGGTTGCGACGACCCATGAAACGGCCGGAGCGCTTTTGCTTGCCCTGGCGGTTGGCGACTTGCACCGATTCCACCTGGACTTTGAACAGCAGCTCGACAGCAGCCTTGATTTCCGGCTTGGTGGCATCTTTCGACACCAGGAAAACGACTTGCTCGTTGCGCTCGGCAACAAAGGTGGCCTTTTCGGAGATCACCGGAGCCAGCAGCACCTTCATCAGGCGCTCTTCAGAGAATTGAACGGCGCTCATGCCAGCATCTCCTCAATCTTGGCCAGCGCGGCGCGGGTCAGCAGGACCTTCTTGTAGAAGACCAGCGACACCGGGTCGGCGTGGCGCGGCTCGCACACCAGCACATTGGCCAGGTTGCGCGATGCCAGTAACAGGTTCTCGTCGAGGTTGTCAGTGATGACCAGCACCGAATCCAGACCCATGCCCTTGAGCTTTTGCGAGAGCAGCTTGGTCTTGGGAGCTTCGAGTTGCAGGCTGTCGATGACGGACACGCGACCTTCGCGGGCCAGCTGGGAGAGGATCGAGCAGACACCTGCGCGATACATCTTCTTGTTGACCTTGTGCGAGAAATTTTCTTCCGGCGAATTCGGGAAGATGCGACCGCCTCCGCGCCACAGCGGCGAGGACGACATACCAGCACGCGCGCGGCCGGTGCCCTTCTGGCGCCACGGCTTCTTGGTGGTGTGCTTGACTTCTTCGCGGTCTTTCTGCTTGCGGTTGCCGCTGCGGGCGTTGGCCTGGTAGGCCACCACGATCTGGTGGATCAGCGCTTCGTTGTAGTCACGGCCGAAAATGGTATCGGGGGCTGCAACGTTCGCGGATTCCTGGCCTTGCTCATTCAGGAGCTTCAGTTCCATTTATCAGGCTCCTTTCTTGGCTGCGACCTTGACGGCCGGCTTGACGACCACCTGGCCATTCTTGGCGCCGGGAACAGCACCCTTGACCATCAAGAGCGAGCGCTCGACGTCGACACGGGCGATTTCCAGGTTCTGGGTGGTCACGGTGACGTCACCGAGGTGACCGGTCATGCGCTTGCCAGGGAACACGCGGCCCGGATCCTGCGCCATACCGATGGAGCCGGGAACGTTGTGGGAACGCGAGTTGCCGTGGGTGGCGCGGCCGGAGCCGAAGTTGTAGCGCTTGATGGTGCCGGCATAGCCCTTACCGATCGAGGTGCCTTGCACGTCGACCTTCTGGCCGGCTTCAAACATGGTGGCGGGGATGACGTCGCCCACTTTCAGTTGGGCGGCGGCTTCGGCGCTGATGCGGAATTCGCGCAGCACCGAACCGGCTTCCACGCCAGCCTTGGCGTAGTGACCGGCGGCGGCCTTGTTGACACGGGTCGCACGGCGGGCGCCGAAAGCGACTTGAACGGCGCTGTAGCCGTCGGTGTCAGCGGTTTTGATCTGCGTCACGCGGTTGTTGGACACGTCCAGCACGGTCACGGGAATCGAATCCCCGTCATCCGTGAAGATGCGCATCATGCCAACCTTGCGACCGAGCAGGCCTTGGCCCTGATTCTGGTCCTGGTTCATTTTTTCTCCATTCCCGCCTGCGATTGGGCGGGGCTGTAAGTTGGTACTACTGCTTTTGGGTACTACCAAGCCGACATATGAAAAGACAATGCGGGCTCATTAAAACGAGCCCGCAAGTATAGCCGGTATTCGGGCTCGCCTACAACACAAAATTTGTGAAGGCAAGCCCCTGCTGCTGAAAAAACAATTACTGCAGCTTGATCTCGACGTCCACGCCAGCCGGCAGATCCAGCTTCATCAGGGCATCAACCGTCTTGTCGGTCGGGTCGATGATGTCCATCAGACGCAGGTGGGTGCGGATTTCGAATTGGTCCCGCGAAGTATTGTTGACGTGCGGCGAACGCAGGATGTCGAAACGCTGCATGCGGGTCGGCAGAGGAACCGGGCCACGGACCACGGCGCCGGTGCGCTTGGCGGTGTCGACGATTTCCTGGGCCGACTGGTCGATCAGGCGATAGTCAAAAGCCTTCAGGCGGATACGGATCTTTTGCTTGAGGCTTTGCTTGGCGGCCTGCTTTTGCTGTTCCATGTATGTCTTCCTTAAAAGAGCGAGCCGCGGGCAGCGCCCGCGGCAATGTGAAATGCCTGGTCGACCTTAGTCCAGGATCTTGGCAACCACGCCGGCGCCGACGGTACGGCCGCCTTCGCGGATTGCAAAACGCAGACCTTCTTCCATGGCGATCGGGTTGATCAGCTGAACCGTGATCGACACGTTATCGCCCGGCATCACCATTTCCTTGTCCTTCGGCAGCTCGATCGAGCCGGTCACGTCGGTGGTACGGAAATAGAACTGCGGACGGTAGTTGTTGAAGAACGGGGTATGAC
>JAEVZY010000259.1 GCA_023392035.1 Pseudomonadota bacterium
GGCGTGGGTGCGGGTGTAGGCCTGGCGGCCGGCGGCCTGGCCGGCGCCGGACAAGGCCAAGGTTCGGCCGGCAGCTTGCAGCACCGCTACGACAACACCTATCAGCAGTGCATGTATGCCAAGGGCAACAAGATTCCCGGCTCGTACAGCATGATGAGTGCGCCCGCTATCGCGCATACCCCCACCACGCCGCCTCCGCCCCCGCCCGGCATGCCGCCGGCGCCGCGCTGATTCCCGGCAGTTCTAGTTCTCACCCAGCCCCGCTTGCGTTCAGGCAAGCGGGGCTTTTTTTCTGTCGGCGGCCGCTTCGTGCCGATGCCATTCGGGCAGGCGTACATCCTCGACCCGTTCCGGCGTGCGCAGGGGGACTGCCACCGTCAATACCGTGCCTTCGCCCGGCACGCTGTCGACCTTGAATTCGCCGCCCAGCGAACTGACGCGCTCGCCGATTCCCAGCAAGCCGAAGGAATTCGGCTTGCGCCGGCATCCCGGGTACAGGCCGACGCCGTTGTCGGCGATCTTGATCACGACCTTTCCGGACTCGGCGCGCAGGCTGATGGTCACCAGGGTGGCCTGGGCGTGGCGGGCGACGTTGGTCAAGGACTCCTGCACCACCCGGAACAGGGCCGTGGCCTGTTCGTCATCGAGCGGAAAATGCGGCGACTCCAGCAGGTCGCAACTGATGCCGGTGCGCTTTTCGAATTGCGCCACCTGCCATTCGAGTGCCGCCTGCAGGCCCAGATCCAGCACCGAAGGCCGCAGGTTGTTGATGATTGAGCGCACCGACTTGATCGAGTTGTCGACATGCTTGAGCACCTGGCGGGTTTTCAGGTTCAGGCGCGGATGGACGTCGCCGGTGCGCGCTTCCAGCATGGCGATGTCGATGCGCAGGGCCATCAGGTTCTGGCCAAGCTCGTCGTGGATCTCGCGCGCGATGCGCTTGCGTTCGTCTTCCTTCACCCGCTCCTGGTAGGCCGCCAGCTGGCGCAGCAATTCCTGCGATTTCTGCAGCTCCTGCTCGGCCCGCTTGCGTTCAAGTACTTCATGCTCAAGCTGGCAGATCAGCTGATGCATTTGCTGGAAAGCCCGCTGCGGCTCGCGCCGGGCGCGCCAGGCCAGGGGCCAGAGCGCAAGGGAAATGCCGACCGCGAGCGCGGCCAGCGCCAGGATGGGAGGAGAATGTCCATCCACCTGCCCCTGCCGCACCAGCAAAAGCGCAGCACCGATCAACAGGCAAAGCAAGGCCGCCATGCCCAACATGCTGCGCTTGGTCGGCCCCAGCCGATTGCGGGAATATCCCATCAGTGCCCCGGCGGCGCAGAAACAAGCCACCACCAGCATGGATGCCGCGTCCAAGCCATGCGCCGCAATATCGGCCAAAGTGTCCATGCTTCCCCCCTGGAAATTGGCGTTGCCGCCACGCTCTTAGCCCACATCAGAAAAATGACCTCTTGACTGCCTTAAACTGGCGCTAATCTGACATGACAGGTCGACAGTAAAAATTGGTCTGATCCGGCTTCGAGAAAATGATTCCACGAAAAACAAGGCACGCACCCACATGACGATTCCTGCCCAAGCGGAGCCGGACCAGTTGCGGCGCAACGGCGATTTCCGCATCCTGCTCATCGACGACAATGCGGACGCCAATGAATCCATGGGATATCTGCTGGAACTATTGGGATATGGCGTGCGCATGGCGCGCGACGCCGCCGGCGGCTTGCAGGCGACGGCGGAGTTCTCGCCGCACCTGGTGGTTTCGGATATCGGTTTGCCGGATATGAGCGGCTACCAGTTGGCCCCCAAGCTGCGGCATCTGGCCGGCGCCCGGCCCATGGTGCTGGCGGCCGCCACCGGCTACGGGTTTGCCAGCGACGTGGCGCGCATACGGGAAGCCGGCTTCGATTTCCATTTCGTCAAGCCGCTGGACGCGGAAGTACTGGTGAATTTTGTGGCCCAACAGCGCGATCTGGCCCTGGGCAGGCTGAATGCCGGTCCGTTGGCAAAACCGGACGCCGCCTGAGGCCGCAAGCATCCGGCGCGCAAACCTTTGCAGCAGTACGGACGAAAAAAAACCTGCATGTCTGCAGGTTTTTTTGTGTTTGGTGGTGGGAAGTGCTGGCTTCGAACCAGCGACCTATCGCGTGTGAGGCGATCGCTCTACCCCTGAGCTAACCTCCCAAACAGAAGCGAGATTATGTCACAGGGCTGAAGAGGAATCAACAGTCGCAAGCGCACGCCAGACGCAAGTGCCCCTGACCTCCTTGTCCAGCGAATCAAGCAGCTTTTCATGCGCGCTCAATTCGTCTTCGCTGGCGCGCACCACCACGATTTCACCCAGCGGCAGTATCGGCAAGGCTTCACCCTCGGTGGCTGCGGCTTCGGCATGCAAATCCATGGACAGGCTGTCCTGCCCGCGGGTCATGGCCAGGAAGACTTCGGCCAGCAATTCCGCGTCCAGCAAGGCCCCGTGCAAAGTGCGGTGGGCATTGGAGACGCCATAGCGGTCGCATAGCGCATCCAGCGAATTGCGCTTGCCGGGATAGAGCAGCTTGGCTTCGGCCAGGCTGTCGATCACGTTCACCACCATCTCGTTGAAAGTCCCGAGTTGCAGCCTTTCGAATTCGGCATCGAGAAAGCCGATATCGAAGGGTGCGTTATGGATGATGACTTCCGCACCCTGCAGATAACTCACCAACTCGTGCGCCACCTCGGCGAACTTGGGTTTGTCGGACAGAAATTCAGTGGTCAGGCCGTGCACCGCCAGCGCGCCTTCTTCGGAATCGCGCTCGGGATTGATGTAGTAGTGGAGGTTGTTGCCGGTGAGCCGGCGGTTGACCATCTCCACGCAGCCGATTTCAATGATGCGGTCACCCGAGCGCGCGTTCAGTCCCGTGGTTTCCGTGTCCAGTACGATTTGTCGCATTCCGTCCCTGTATTTTTTTTGCGGCCTATGCCGCGCGTCGCTGCCGATTCTGCCCGCGCCAAGGCCGGCCGTCAAAGCACGGCGCTGGCCACTTCCACGCCCTTGTTGGCCAGGGCGTCGGCCCGTTCATTGCCGTCATGCCCGGCATGCCCCTTGACCCAGCGCCACTCGATCTGGTGCCGGGCCTGGGCCTGGTCCAGCGCCTGCCACAGATCGACGTTTTTTACCGGCTCGCGGCTGGCGGTTTTCCAGCCGCGCTTTTTCCAGCCGTGGATCCATTCGCTGATCCCCTTTTGCACATACTGGCTGTCGGTATGCAGCACCACCTGGCAAGGGCGTTTCAACAAATTGAGCGCCTCGATCACGGCGCGCAATTCCATGCGGTTGTTGGTGGTGTTGGCTTCGCCGCCAAAAATTTCTTTCTCATGGCCGCCGGCCTTGAGCCATGCGCCCCAGCCGCCCGGTCCGGGATTGCCCTTGCAGGCGCCGTCGGTGTAAATCTCGACCTTGTCCAATTCTTTTGTTCCTCTGCCCGGTCATTCGACCATCTGGCATTCTTCGCTTTTCTGCTTGTGCACCTGGTTCA
>JAEVZY010000260.1 GCA_023392035.1 Pseudomonadota bacterium
GGGGGGCCTCGCGGGCGCCGGCCAGGCTGCCGGCGCAAAACCAGGCGTGCAGCACCGACAAGCCGGCTTTGCCGCTGTGGCGCTCTTTTTCCGTTGCCAGGGCATTGACCGCAACATCGAAACAACTGGCCGCCACGCCCAGGCCCAGCACGGCCAGCATCAAGCCGGGCAGACTGCCGGCGGCGCCGATGGCAAGCAGGTCGGCGATCAGCGCCAGTCCGGAAATGAGCAGGGTGTGGCGCGCGCCCAGACGGGTCATCAGTTGCGCAATCAGCGGGTATGAGATGACCGCGCCCAGCCCGCCGCACAAGAGCACCATGGACAAGGAGGAATGCGCAATCGACAAGCCATCGCGCACGGCAGGAATGCGACCAGCCCAGGAACCGGTGACGAAGCCGAACAGCACAAACATGCACGGCAAGGCCAGCGCCTGCAATGCGATTTGCCATGCGGGCAAGGCAAGCGCCGGGGGAAAGACAATCTGATTTTTTTGCATGAGGCAAAGCGTTCTTCTCTAGAAACGCTTTGGCCCTTCTCGTGGGAAATAGTTTCGGGATGGAAGGATAAAAAAAGCCTCCAGGGCTCGAACCCTGGAGGCTTCTGCACTTCAGCTACTGTGTGCGAACGCTTTTGAAAATCAGATCACTTTCGACCCGCGCAGTTTTTCAATCTCTTCCCCGCTGTAGCCGATCTCTTCCAATACTTCAGCCGAGTGCTGGCCCAAGAGCGGCGACGCGGTGATTTCCGGCTTCAGGTCGGAGAACTTGATCGGGCTGCCGACGGTGAAGTAGGAACCGCGAACCGGATGTTGCACTTCAACGATCGAACCCGACTTGCGCAAGGACTCGTCACGCAGCAGTTCAGCCATCGATAGCACCGGAGCGCAAGGAATGTCGAATTTGCGGAAGATGTCCACGGCTTCGAACTTGGTCTTGTCCTTGATGAAGTCTTCGATGGTGGCGAAGATTTCTTCGATGTGCGGCTGGCGCGCCAATGCAGTGGTGTAGGCCGGATCGGTCTTCCACTCGGGTTTGCCCAGGGCGTCGCAGATCGGCTCCCATGCATGACCCTGCACGGTGAAGTAGATGTAGGCATTGGGGTCGGTCTCCCAGCCCTTGCACTTCAGGATCCAGCCCGGCTGGCCGCCGCCGCCGGCATTGCCGCCACGCGGCGTGACGCGGTCCTTGAACACGTCCATCTCATGCGGATACTGCGGATATTCTTCCAGGTAGCCCACGCGCTCCAGGCGCTGCTGGTCGCGCATCTTCACGCGGCACAGGTTCAGCACGGCGTCCTGCATCGACACGGCCACCTTTTGGCCTTTGCCGGTTTGCTGGCGACCGATCAGCGCGGTCAGGATGCCGATGGCCAGGTGCATGCCGGTGTTGGAATCGCCCAGCGCTGCGCCGGAAATGGTGGGCTGGCTGTTCTCGCCTTTCCACCAGCCGGTGGTGGAGGCGGCGCCGCCGGCGCACTGCGCCACGTTCTCGTACACCTTCAGGTCTTCGTAGTGATGGCCTTCGGAGAAGCCCTTCACCGAGGCCACGATCATGCGCGGATTCAATTCACGGATGCGTTCCCAGGAAAAGCCCATGCGGTCCAGCGCGCCGGGGCCGAAGTTCTCCACCAGCACATCCGAGCGCTTGATCAGCTTCTCGAGAATCGCCTTGCCTTCCACCGTCTTGGTGTCCAGCGTCAGCGAACGCTTGTTGGAGTTCAGCATGGTGAAATACAGGGCGTCGGCATCGGGCACGTCACGCAACTGGCTGCGCGTGACATCGCCGGCGCCGGGGCGCTCGACCTTGATGACGTCGGCGCCAAACCAGGCCAGCAACTGGGTGCAGGCCGGACCGGCCTGGACATGGGTGAAGTCGATGATCTTGATGCCGTTGAGCGGTTTGTTTTGGGTTGACACTTGCTTCTCCTTTCACGAAATGACTGGTCCGACCAAGACGTTGTTCACGCTTGAGCGGAAGTGCTGCCGATATTCCATCGGCGTGAGGTCCAGCCGCCGGGCAAACACGCGGCGGAAATTTTCTGCACTGCCAAAGCCGCAACGCTTTGCGATCTCCGCCAGGCCGATATCGGTGTTCTCCAGGAAGCTGCGGGCGTGATCGATGCGCGCATCGTTGATGAAGGCCAGCGGCGTCATTCCCGTTTCGCGCTTGAAGGCGCGGGTGAAATTGCGCACGCTCATGTGTGCCTTCTCGGCCAGCGATTGCAGGCTGATGGCAGCGGACAAATCCGCATGCAGCCAGCGATGTACCGCTCGCACCAGCTCGCCATCCGGCGCTTCGTTTTCCAGCAGCGGACTGAATTGCGACTGGCCGCCGCCGCGCCGCAGATACACCACCAGGTACTTGGCCACCTCCACTGCAAGCTTGCGGCCGAAGTCTTCTTCGATCAGCGCCAGCGAAAGATCGATTCCGGCGGTGACGCCGGCCGTGGTGTAGAGCGAGCCATCCTTCACGAAGATGCGGTCGCGCTCCACGCGCGCGCGGCGGAAGGTGGCGGCCAGGCGGGAAGCGTCCATCCAGTGGGTCGTCACCACCTTGTCGTTGATCAGGCCCGCCGCGCCCAGCAGGAAAACACCATTGCAGATTGCCGCCACCCGGCGACAGCTTTGAAACTGTTCGCGCAGCCATTCGAGCACCGTGTGGTCTTCCAGCAGATCGAAGACGCCGAGGCCGCCGGGAACAATCAGCGTATCGAAATGCGGGCAGGGATCGAAGATGGTCCGATCCGGCGTCAGGCCAAAGCCGCTGGAAGATGAAATGGCGCGGCGGGTACTGCCCACGGTCACAATCTCGTACTGGCCGGTGCCGCCGGTCAGGATCCGCACCTCGGCAAAAGCGTCGCCCGGCCCCGCCACATCGAGCATCTGAAAGCCCGGAAACAGCAGCACACCAATGGTGGCTTTGCGGATCGGTGCGAGCACTGCGGGTTCTCCCATGACTTTGTCTGCGGCTTGGTTCTGTGCCCATTGTGCAAAATGGGACGGAGCTTGGGGAGTGGCTGTTTTCATCTTGTCCATGACGGGAATTCCTGGGGCCATATCGGTCACTGCTGCTGGCCATTTTGGTCGCTGTCGACGCTTTTGGCCAACGCCAAAAGGACAAAAAAAAGCCTCCAGGCCCGAAGGCGATGGAGGCTTTCATTGGCACGGCCCGGGTGGCGGGCCGCTGGACGACTTAGAGGCTGATCAGCCCTGCTCGTCCGAGCTCGGCGTGGCCGTGATGAAGATGGAATTGGCTTCCGCTTCGCGGGCGGCACGCTCGGACTGCAGCAGTGCCTGGCGCTCTTCGGCTTCCCAGGTTTCCTTCTCCTTGCGGGCGCGGTGGTAAGCCAGGCCCGTGCCAGCCGGGATCAGGCGGCCGACGATCACGTTTTCCTTCAGGCCGCGCAGACCGTCTTTCTTGCCCATGATGGCGGCTTCGGTCAGCACGCGGGTGGTCTCCTGGAAGGAGGCCGCCGAGATGAAGGAGTCGGTCGACAACGAAGCCTTGGTGATACCGAGCAGAACGTTCTCGTAGGTCGCCGGACGCTTTTGCTCGGCGATCACGCGATCGTTCTCGTCCAGCAGTTCCGAACGCTCGACCTGCTCGCCCGGAATGTAGCTGGTGTCGCCCGCATCCACCACCTGCACGCGGCGCAGCATCTGACGCACGATGACTTCGATGTGCTTGTCGTTGATCTTCACGCCCTGCAGACGGTACACGTCCTGCACTTCGTCGACGATGTAACGTGCCAGCGCTTCGATGCCCAACAGGCGCAAGATGTCTTGCGGGTCGGCCGGGCCGTCCACAATCATCTCGCCCTTGTTCACTACCTGGCCGTCGTGCACCAGCACTTGCTTGTCCTTGGTGATCAGGAACTCGTGCTTGTTGCCGTCCATGTCGGTGATTTCCAGGCGCTGCTTGCCCTTGGTCTCTTTACCGAAGGCGACCGTACCGGTGACTTCGGCCAGCATGCCGGCGTCTTTCGGCGAACGGGCCTCGAACAGCTCGGCCACGCGCGGCAGACCGCCGGTGATGTCACGCGTCTTCTGCGACTCGGTCGGAATACGTGCCAGCACTTCGCCCACGGTGACTTGCTGACCGTCTTTCACGGTGATCAGCGCGCCAACCTGGAAGCCGATGGTCACCGGATGATCGGTGCCGGCAATCTTCACTTCCTGGCCATTGTCGTTCAGCAGTTTCACCTGCGGACGCATGATCTTGGTCGAAGAACCGCGACGCTTGGCGTCGATCACCACCAGGGTCGACAGACCGGTGACTTCGTCGATCTGCTTGGCAACCGTCACGCCCTCTTCCACGTTTTCGAACTTCACCGTACCGCTGTACTCGGTGATGATCGGACGGGTCAGCGGGTCCCAGTTCGCCAGGGCGGTGCCGGCCTTGATGGCCATGCCGTCCTTCACGATCAGGGTCGCGCCGTAGGGCACTTTGTGACGCTCGCGCTCACGGCCGATGTCGTCCGTGATCAGCACTTCGCCGGAACGGGAAATGACGATCTGGTCGCCCTTGCCGTTGGTGACGTAGCGCATGGTGGCGGTGAAGCGCACCGTACCGTTGGACTTGGCTTCAACCGAGGACGCCACGGCGGCACGGGATGCTGCGCCACCGATGTGGAAGGTACGCATGGTCAGCTGGGTACCCGGCTCACCGATCGATTGTGCGGCCACCACGCCCACGGCTTCACCGGCGTTCACCAGCGTGCCACGGCCCAGGTCGCGGCCATAGCACTTGGCGCACAGGCCATAGCGGGTGTCGCAGGTCAAAGGCGTACGAACCTTCACTTCGTCGATGCCCAGACGCTCGATTTCTTCCACCGCGTCTTCGTTCAGCAAAGTGCCGGCTTCGAACAGGGTTTCCTGGCTTTCCGGGTTGATGACGTCGGTCGCTGCCACGCGGCCGAGGATACGGTCGCGCAGGGCTTCGATCACTTCACCGCCTTCAACCAGGGCCTTCATCGAGGCGCCGTTGGAAGTGCCGCAATCGTCTTCGATCACCACCAGGTCTTGCGTCACGTCGACCAGACGACGGGTCAGGTAGCCCGAGTTCGCGGTCTTCAAGGCCGTATCGGCCAGACCCTTACGGGCGCCGTGGGTGGAGATGAAGTACTGCAACACGTTCAGACCTTCGCGGAAGTTCGCGGTGATCGGCGTTTCGATGATGGAGCCGTCCGGCTTGGCCATCAGGCCGCGCATACCGGCCAGCTGGCGGATCTGGGCGGCCGAACCGCGGGCGCCGGAGTCGGCCATCATGTAGATGGCGTTGAAGGACTCCTGCTCGCCCTGGCTACCGTCGCGCTTGGTGACCGGCTCGACCTTGAGCTGGTCCATCATGGCCTTGCCGACTTCGTCGCCGGCCTTGCCCCAGATGTCCACCACCTTGTTGTAGCGCTCGCCCGCAGTGACCAAACCGGAGGAATACTGCTGCTCGATCTGTTTCACTTCATGCTCGGCCTGGGCAATGATGTTCACCTTTTGCGGCGGCACCAGCATGTCGTCCACGCAGATGGAGATACCGGCGCGGGTGGCGAGGCGGAAGCCCGACTGCATCAGCTGGTCGGCAAACACCACGGTGGCGCGCAGGCCGCACTTGCGGAAGGAAGTGTTGATCAGTTTCGAGATCTCTTTCTTCTTCAGCGCGCGGTTCAGCACCGAGAACGGCAAGCCTTTGGGCAGGATCTCGGACAGGATGGCACGGCCCACCGTCGTTTCATAACGCTTGATGGTCTTGACGAATTCGCCGGTGGCGGCATCGCGCGGGAACTCGACGATACGCACCTGGATACGGGTGGTCAGCTCGACTTCCTTGTTGTCGTAGGCGCGAATCACTTCCGACACGTCCGGGAACAGCATGCCTTCGTTCTTGCCGTTGATCTTCTCGCGGGTGGCGTAGTACAGGCCCAGCACGATATCTTGCGAGGGCACGATCGACGGTTCGCCGTTGGACGGGAACAGGATGTTGTTCGAAGCCAGCATCAGGGTGCGGGCTTCCATCTGCGCTTCGATCGACAGCGGCACGTGCACAGCCATCTGGTCGCCGTCGAAGTCGGCGTTGAAGGCGGCGCAAACCAGCGGGTGCAGCTGGATCGCTTTACCTTCAATCAGCACCGGCTCGAAAGCCTGGATGCCCAGACGGTGCAGCGTGGGGGCGCGGTTGAGCATGACCGGATGTTCGCGGATCACGTCTTCCAGGATGACCCACACCACCGGCTCTTGAATTTCAACCAGCTTCTTGGCGGCCTTGATGGTGGTAGCCAGACCCATCAACTCCAGCTTGTTGAAGATGAAGGGCTTGAACAGTTCCAGCGCCATCAGCTTGGGCAGACCGCACTGATGGAGTTTCAACTGCGGACCCACCACGATCACGGAACGACCGGAGTAGTCGACGCGCTTGCCCAGCAGGTTTTGACGGAAACGACCGCCTTTACCCTTGATCATTTCAGCCAGCGACTTCAGCGGACGCTTGTTGGCGCCGGTCATGGCTTTGCCGCGGCGGCCGTTGTCGAGCAGCGAGTCGACGGCTTCCTGCAGCATGCGCTTTTCATTGCGCGTGATGATTTCCGGCGCGCGCAATTCCATCAGCCGCTTCAAGCGGTTGTTGCGGTTGATGACGCGGCGATACAGGTCGTTCAGATCGGAGGTCGCGAAGCGGCCGCCATCCAGCGGCACCAGCGGACGCAGTTCCGGCGGCAGCACCGGCAGCACTTCCATGATCATCCAGTCCGGCTTGATGCCGGAACGCTGGAAGGCCTCAAGCACTTTCAGGCGCTTGGCGAATTTCTTGATCTTGGCTTCGGACTTGGACTCTTTCAGTTCCTGGCGCAGTTGCTCGACGTCGCGATCGATGTCGATCGAACGCAGCAGTTCGCGCACGCCTTCGGCGCCCATGAAGGCGGTGAAGTCGTCGCCGTATTCTTCATACTTGGCGGCGTAATCCTCTTCCGACATGATCTGGCAGCGCTTCAGCGGCGTCATGCCGGGGTCGGTGACCACATAGGCTTCGAAGTACAGCACGCGCTCGATGTCGCGCAGGGTCATGTCCAGCACCATGCCCAGACGCGAAGGCAGGGACTTCAGGAACCAGATATGCGCGACCGGCGAAGCCAGTTCGATATGGCCCATGCGCTCGCGGCGCACCTTGGCCAGGGTCACTTCAACGCCGCACTTCTCGCAGATCACGCCGCGGTGCTTGAGGCGCTTGTACTTGCCGCACAGGCACTCGTAGTCCTTGATCGGGCCAAAGATCTTGGCGCAGAAGAGACCATCACGTTCCGGCTTGAAGGTACGGTAGTTGATCGTTTCCGGCTTCTTGACTTCGCCGTAGGACCAGGAACGGATTTTCTCGGGCGATGCGAGGCCGATCTTGATGGCGTCGAATTGCTCGTTTTGCTGTACTTGCTTGAATAGATCCAGCAGGGCTTTCATGTATCACTCCAAGGTGGCGTGAAAAATCTAAATTCTTTCGGCGCCCTCCCCGCCTGCGGGGAGGGACTTGCGACTCTTACCGTTACTCGCGCTCGAGGTCGATGTCGATACCCAGCGAGCGGATTTCCTTCACCAGCACATTGAAGGATTCCGGCATGCCGGCGTCGATCACGTGATCGCCCTTGACCAGGTTCTCGTACACCTTGGTCCGGCCGTTCACGTCGTCCGACTTCACGGTCAGCATTTCCTGCAGCACGTAGGAGGCGCCGTAGGCTTCCAGTGCCCACACCTCCATCTCGCCGAAACGCTGGCCGCCGAACTGGGCCTTGCCGCCCAGCGGTTGCTGCGTCACCAGCGAGTACGGGCCGGTGGAACGGGCGTGCATCTTGTCGTCCACCAGGTGGTGCAGCTTCAGCACATGCATGTAGCCCACCGTGACGGTGCGCTCGAAGGCTTCGCCGGTGCGGCCGTCGTACATCGTGACCTGGTTCTTGGACGGCGTCATGCCCAACTGCTTGGCGATGTTGTCCGGGTAGGCCAGATCCAGCATGCGATGGATTTCCTTCTCGTGCGCGCCGTCGAACACGGCGGTCGCGAACGGCACGCCGTATTTCAGGTTGTCGGCCAATTGCAGCACTTCGTCGTCGCTCAGCGAATCGATGCCTTCCTTCTGGCCCGACTCGTTGTAGACGGTGGTCAGGAACTGGCGCAGTTCGGCCGCCTTGGCCTGACGCTGCAGCATTTCGCCGATGCGCAAGCCCAGACCCTTGGCCGCCCAGCCGAGGTGAACCTCAAGCACCTGACCCACGTTCATGCGCGAAGGCACGCCCAGCGGGTTCAACACGATGTCGGCCGGCGTACCGTCGGCCATGTAAGGCATGTCCTCGATCGGCACGATGCGCGAGACCACACCCTTGTTGCCGTGGCGGCCCGCCATCTTGTCGCCAGGCTGCAGGCGGCGCTTCACGGCCAGGTAGACCTTGACCATCTTCTGCACGCCAGGCGGCAGTTCGTCGCCTTGGGTCAGCTTCTTGCGCTTCTCTTCGAAAGCCAGGTCGTACTGGTGACGCTTTTCTTCGATCGAGTTCTTGATCGCTTCCAGGCCCGCGGCCACGTCTTCATCGGCCGGACGGATGTCGAACCAGTGGTATTTCTCCAGGTCGTCCAGGTATTCCTTGGTCAGCTGGGCGCCTTTGGCCAGTTTCTTCGGACCGCCGTTGACCACCTTGCCGAGCAACATGCGCTCCAGACGCTGGAAGGCGTCGCCTTCCACGATGCGCAGCTGGTCGTTCAGGTCGAGGCGATAGCGCTTCAGTTCATCGTCGATGATCTGCTGGGCGCGCTTGTCGCGCGGGATGCCTTCGCGGGTGAAGACTTGCACATCGATCACGGTGCCGACCATGCCCGAAGGCACGCGCAGCGAGGTGTCCTTAACATCGGACGCTTTCTCGCCGAAGATGGCGCGCAGCAGCTTCTCTTCCGGCGTCAGCTGGGTCTCGCCTTTCGGAGTGACCTTACCGACCAGCACGTCGCCGGCTTCCACTTCGGCGCCAATGTAGACGATGCCGGATTCATCCAGACGGGCCAGTTGGTTCTCGGCCAGGTTGGAGATATCGCGCGTGATTTCTTCAGCGCCCAGCTTGGTGTCACGCGCCACCACCGACAATTCCTCGATGTGGATCGAGGTATAGCGGTCGTCGGCCACAACCTTCTCGGAGATCAGGATCGAGTCTTCGAAGTTGTAGCCGTTCCAGGGCATGAAGGCCACCAGCATGTTCTGGCCCAGTGCCAGTTCGCCCAGGTCGGTCGAAGCGCCGTCGGCGATGACGTCGCCGCGCGCCACGCGATCGCCCACTTTCACGATCGGACGCTGGTTGATGTTGGTGTTCTGGTTGGAACGGGTGTACTTGATCAGGTTGTAGATGTCCACGCCGACTTCGCCAGCAGCGGCTTCATCGTCGTTCACGCGGATCACCACGCGGCCGGCGTCGACATAGTCCACCACGCCGCCACGCAGGGCTTGCACGGTGGTGCCGGAGTCGACCGCAACCGTGCGCTCGATGCCGGTGCCGACGAAGGCTTTTTCCGGACGCAGGCAAGGCACGGCCTGGCGTTGCATGTTGGCGCCCATCAGTGCACGGTTGGCGTCATCGTGCTCCAGGAAGGGAATCAGCGATGCTGCGACCGAGACGATCTGGCCCGGGGCCACGTCCATGTACTGCACGCGCTCGGGCGACACCAGGATGGTCTCGCCGGCTTCACGGGCAGATACCAACTCGTCGGACAGGATGCCTTCATCGTTGATGGTGGCGTTGGCCTGGGCGATCACGTAGCGGCCTTCTTCGATGGCCGACAGGTAATCGATCTGGTTGGTCACGCGGCTGCCTTCCACCTTGCGGTAAGGCGTCTCGAGGAAGCCATACTCGTTCAGGCGGGCATACAGTGCCAGCGAGTTGATCAGACCGATGTTCGGGCCTTCCGGCGTTTCGATCGGGCACACGCGGCCATAGTGGGTCGGGTGCACGTCGCGCACTTCGAAGCCGGCACGCTCGCGGGTCAGACCGCCCGGGCCCAGGGCCGACACGCGGCGCTTGTGGGTGATTTCCGACAGCGGGTTGGTCTGGTCCATGAACTGCGACAGTTGCGAAGAACCGAAGAACTCGCGGATCGCAGCCGAGATCGGCTTGGAGTTGATCAGGTCGTGCGGCATCAGGTTGTCCGCCTCGGCCTGGCCCAGGCGTTCCTTGACGGCGCGCTCCACGCGCACCAGGCCGGCACGGAACTGGTTCTCGGCCAGCTCGCCGACGCAACGCACGCGACGGTTGCCGAGGTGGTCGATGTCGTCCACTTCGCCGCGGCCATTGCGCAGCTCGACCAGGATCTTGATGACGGCCAGGATGTCGTCATTGGACAGGGTCATGGTGCCGGTCAATTCATCGCGACCGACGCGACGATTGAACTTCATGCGGCCCACGGCCGACAGGTCGTAACGGTCTTCGTTGTAGAACAGGCCGTTGAACAGGGCTTCCACCGATTCTTCGGTCGGCGGCTCGCCAGGACGCATCATGCGGTAGATGGCAACACGCGCGGCCATCTGGTCGGCGGTGTCGTCGGTGCGCAGGGTGGACGAAATGTAGGCGCCCTGGTCCAGGTCATTGGTGTACAGGGTCTGGATCTCGCGCACGTTGGCGTCGCGCAGCTTGCCCAGCAGTTCGTCGGTCAGCTCGTCGTTGGCGCTGGCCACCACTTCGCCGGTGTCGGCGTCGATGACGTTCTTGGCCAGCACGCGGCCCAGCAGATAGTCTTCCGGCACCGAAATATGGGTGATGCCGGCGCTTTCCACTTCACGCACGTGACGGGCGTTGATGCGCTTGTCCTTGGCCACGATCACCTTGCCGGAGCGGTCGGTGATGTCGAAGCGAGCCATCTCGCCGCGCAGGCGCTCGGCCACGAATTCCATCTCCGCGCCTTCCGAACGCAGGGTGAAATTGTCGAACATGAAGAAGTGGGCCAGGATCTGCTCCACCGTCATGCCGATGGCTTTGAGCAGGATCGTGACCGGCATCTTGCGACGACGGTCGACACGGAAGAACAGGATGTCCTTCGGGTCGAATTCAAAGTCGAGCCAGGAGCCGCGGTAAGGAATGATACGGGCCGAGAACAGCAGCTTGCCGGACGAATGCGTCTTGCCGCGGTCGTGCTCGAAGAACACGCCCGGGGAACGGTGCAGCTGGGACACGATCACACGCTCGGTGCCGTTGATGATGAACGAGCCGTTGCGCGTCATCAGCGGCAGCTCGCCCATGTAGACTTCCTGTTCCTTCATCTCCTTCACCACCGGCTTGGTCGGCGATTCCTTGTCCAGGATCACCAGCCGCACCTTGGCGCGCAGGGGCGAGGCGAAAGTCAATCCGCGCTGTTGGCATTCCTTCACGTCGAACGGCGGTTCGCCCAGCACATAGGAGAGGAACTCGAGGCGTGCAAAACCGTTATGCGAAACGATGGGGAAAATCGAGGTGAAGGCCGACTGCAGGCCTTCATTCTTGCGTTGTGCAACGGGCGTGCCTGCCTGCAGGAATGCCTGGTAAGAGTCGAGCTGGGTCGCCAGCAGGAACGGAACATTGTGAACGTTAGCGCGTTTCGCAAAGGACTTGCGGATGCGCTTCTTCTCAGTGAATGAGTAGTGCATGAACACTCCGTGAGTGACAGGAAGGATTGAGAATTCAGGTTTCGATCGGGCCGTCACGCACCCGCTGTTGCAACCCTGCCGTGGCAAAGCTTTCGAAACCTCAAGTCTTAGCCCTTCAAATAGGCCATACTGCAAATCGAAGGTCGGTTATTTCGACCGAACAACGATTCTTGTCGGTTTTTTAAAACGACAAAGGAGCCAAAGCCGGCCCTGCCTTGCGGCAGGTCCTTGGGCTTTGACTCCGTACTACCAGAAGTGCGCGGGCAGTGATTACTTGATCTCTGCCTTGGCGCCAGCTTCTTCCAGCTTCTTCTTGGCGGCTTCTGCGTCGGCTTTCGAAACGCCTTCTTTCAGGGGCTTCGGTGCACCGTCCACCAGATCCTTGGCTTCTTTCAGGCCCAGGCCGGTGATTTCGCGAACTGCCTTGATGACGCCAACCTTGTTGGAGCCGAAGTCAGCCAGGATGACCGTGAACTCGGTCTGCTCTTCAGCCGCAGCGGCACCGCCTGCAGCGCCGCCCGCCGGGCCGGCAACGGCCATAGCGGCTGCGGAAACACCAAACTTTTCTTCGAATGCCTTGACCAGGTCATTCAGTTCCATCACGGACATCGAGCCTACGGCTTCGAGAATGTCGTCTTTGCTAACTGCCATTTGAAACTCCTGAGAATATTGATTACGGTTTCGGATCAGAGATCCTGACGAATGGGTCAGGCCGCGGGAGCAGCTTCAGCGTCGGCCGCCGGAGCGCCTTCGCCTTTCTTGGCTGCCAGGGCGGCGAGTGCACGGGCCATACCCGACACCGGAGCCTGCATCATGCCCAGCAACTGGGCCAGCAGCACTTCACGGGACGGGATGTTGGCCAGGGCGGTCACGCCTGCCTTGTCCAGCGGCTTGCCTGCATAGTTGCCTGCCTTGATGACCAGCTTGTCATTGCCTTTGGCAAAGTCGGCGAAGACTTTGGCAGCGGCGACGGCGTCCTCGGAGATCGCGTAGATCAACGGGCCGGTCATTGCGGAGGCCAAGGGTGCGAACTGGGTGCCTTCCACAGCGCGGCGTGCAAGGGTGTTCTTCACCACTTGCAGCTCGACGGCACGTTCGCGCGCATCCTTGCGCAGTTTCGTCAGATCGCCAACCGAGATGCCACGGTACTCGGCAACCACCATCGTCTGCGCCTTGGCAACCTTGGCGGAGATGGAGGCGACGACGGCCTTCTTGTCATCCAGATTGAGACTCACGTTCAAGCTCCAAAAAAGATGCTTGGCCACTGCGCAGCCGGATTGGCTGCCTGCCTTGCATCGGTTCGAACACGGCGTCCGAAGCCCAGGAGTTTCTTGTTGCGCCCACAGCGGAGCGGTTCCAAGCGACCACTAAACTTGTTCGGGTTCGCCATCTGCGTTGGGAGCCTTCAGGTTTTGTGCCTGTTGGCGGTTTAACCTCGCGTCCGATGCTGCAACGCTTGGCCCAACGGTCTTTGATTGCCTGGTGCGTTTTCCATACTGCCAAAAACGCACCAGCCCAAAGTCCTGCCCCACGCTTTTCAGCATGGGGACTTGTATTGCTTACTGCGCAGCCAGGGTGGTGTGATCCACGCGCACGCCGGCGCCCATGGTGGACGACAGCGAAATCTTGCGCAGGTACACGCCCTTGCTGGAGGCCGGCTTGGCCTTGTTCAGCGCCTCGATCAGAGCGACCAGGTTGGTCTTCAGATCGGCATCATTGAACGATTTGCGACCGATGGTGGCGTGAATGATGCCGGCCTTGTCGGTGCGATACTGCACCTGACCTGCCTTGGCATTCTTCACGGCGCCAGCGACGTCCGGAGTCACGGTGCCGACCTTCGGGTTCGGCATCATGCCGCGCGGGCCCAGGATCTGACCCAGGGTACCAACGATACGCATGGTGTCGGGCGAAGCGATCACGATGTCGAACGGCATGTCGCCGCCCTTGATGCGCTCGGCCAGGTCTTCCATGCCGACGATGTCGGCGCCGGCGGCCTTGGCGGCTTCAGCCTTGTCGCCGGTGGCGAACACGGCCACGCGCACGGTCTTGCCGGTGCCGGCGGGCAGAACCACCGAACCACGAACCACCTGGTCCGACTTCTTGGCGTCCACGCCCAGTTGCACGGCAACGTCGATCGACTCATTGAACTTGGCCGTTGCGCATTCCTTGATCAGCGCAACAGCGGCATCGAACGGATAGGCCTTGGTGCTGTCGATCTTGCCCTTGATTGCCTTGGCGCGTTTAGTCAGCTTAGCCATTACAGACCCTCCACCGTGATGCCCATGGAACGGGCGGAGCCAGCGACCGTCAGGACAGCGGCCTCGAGATCGGCAGCGGTCAGGTCAGGCATTTTCTTCTTGGCGATTTCTTCCACCTGGGCGCGGGTCAGCTTGGCAACCTTGTCGGTATGCGGCTTGGCCGATCCCTTGTCGATGCCGGCCGCCTTCTTCAGGAAGTAGGTCATGGGCGGCTGCGCCATGGTGAAGGTGAAGGACTTGTCGGCGAAGGCGGTGATGGTCACCGGAATCGGCATGCCGGGTTCCATGCCCTGGGTCTGGGCATTGAAGGCCTTGCAGAATTCCATGATGTTCAGACCGCGCTGACCCAGAGCCGGGCCGATCGGCGGCGAAGGGTTGGCCTTGCCAGCTGGCACTTGCAGCTTGATCAGGCCGATGATTTTCTTTGCCATGATATTTCCTGTTGATTGAGTATTAGCGCCCGTTCGGGTGGTCTTGCCGAATTCCTACTGGGGCTCCTCCTTGAAGCATTTGCATCGGTGTTTGCCTTGCGGGCGGCACCCCGTGCGGCGCCTTGATTCCATTGCAGCGAACCAGATCAGACTTTCTCGACCTGGCCGAATTCCAGTTCAACCGGCGTGGCACGGCCAAAGATGGTGACCGAGACGCGCACGCGCGATTTTTCGTAGTTGACCTCTTCGACATTGCCGTTGAAGTCGGTGAAAGGACCATCCTTGATGCGCACCAGCTCGCCCACTTCGTACAAGACCTTGGGGCGCGGCTTTTCCACGCCTTCCTGCATCTGATGCATGATCTTGTCGACTTCGTGCGGCGGAATCGGGGTCGGCTTGTTCGACTTGCCGCCGATGAAACCGGTGACCTTGCTGGTGTTTTTCACCAGGTGCCAGGTGTCGTCGGTCATTTCCATTTCAACCAGCACATAGCCGGGGAAAAAACGACGCTCGGTGACCGATTTCTGGCCGTTCTTGACTTCGATGACTTCTTCGGTCGGCACCAGGATCTGGCCGAACTTGTCCTGCATGCCGGCGCGATTGATGCGCTCGACCAGCGAGCGCTGCACGCTTTTTTCCATGCCCGAATAGGCATGCACCACGTACCAGCGCTTCTTGCTTTCAGGCGCAGCCGCCGGCGTAGAGTCCTGCAGATTTTCGCTCATGGTCATTTCCAACCCAAGATGAGGTCGTACAGCACGAATTCCAGCACCTTGTCAGTGCCCCACAGGAAGATTGCCATAATCAGCACGAAGCCAAACACCACGCCCGTGATCTGCAGCGCTTCGCGACGGGTCGGCCACACCACCTTGCGGGTTTCGCGTACCGCTTCGCGGGAGAAATTCAGGAAGCCTTGGCCGGAAGCCGTGGTCCAGGCGAAGGCCACGGCCACAAGCAAGCCGGCCACCAGCGCGCCGGCACGCATGTAAGTGGGCTTGCCAGCCAGCAGGTAGAAGCCGACGACGCCGGCAATGACAGCGAATACAGCCAATGCCACCTTGGCTTTGTCACCGGAGGGGCTGACAGTCTGGACGGGTTGATTAGACATACTGTGCAAGACTTTCACTGCTCTGACTGGTGAGGCCGGAACACAAGTCCCGACCGGAACAACATGTCCCGGCAGCAGAAAATCCGCTTGCCGGGACTGTGTTGAGCCACCAGAGTTGGTGGCAGGGGCGGAGGGCCTCGAACCCCCAACCTACGGTTTTGGAGACCGTCACTCTGCCAATTGAGCTACGCCCCTGTAAATGCAAGCCCCTCGCGAGAGGGGCCGTAATACTTAGTCCAGGATCTTGGCAACCACGCCGGCGCCGACGGTACGGCCGCCTTCGCGGATTGCGAAGCGCAGACCTTCTTCCATGGCGATCGGGTTGATCAGCTGGACCGTGATCGACACGTTATCGCCCGGCATCACCATTTCCTTGTCCTTCGGCAGCTCGATCGAGCCGGTCACGTCGGTGGTACGGAAATAGAACTGCGGACGGTAGTTGTTGAAGAACGGGGTATGAC
>JAEVZY010000277.1 GCA_023392035.1 Pseudomonadota bacterium
ACCGGCAAGGCCAACCAGCTGGCGCGCGCCGCCGCCGTGCAAGTGGCCAACAACCCGGGCAGCTCCTACAACCCGCTTTTCCTGTACGGCGGCGTCGGCCTGGGCAAGACCCACTTGATCCACGCCATCGGCAACCAGGTGCTGGCCGACAATCCCAGCGTGCGCATCCGCTATATCCACGCGGAACAATATGTGCGCGACGTGGTGACCGCCTACCAGCGCAAGGGCTTTGACGATTTCAAGCGCTATTACCATTCGCTCGACCTGCTGTTGATCGACGATATCCAATTCTTCGGCGGCAAGAGCCGCACCCAGGAAGAATTCTTCTACGCCTTTGAAGCCCTGATCGCGGCCAAGAAGCAGATCATCATCACCAGCGACACCTATCCCAAAGAAATCACCGGCATGGATGACCGCCTGATTTCGCGATTCGATTCCGGCCTGACGGTCGCGGTCGAGCCGCCGGAGCTGGAAATGCGGGTCGCCATTCTGCTCAAGAAAGCCCAGCAGGAAGGCGTGAACCTGTCCGATGACGTCGCCTTCTTCGTCGCCAAGCATCTGCGCTCCAACGTGCGCGAACTTGAAGGCGCGCTGCGCAAGATCCTGGCCTACTCGCGTTTTCATGGCAAGGACATCACCATCGACGTGGTGAAAGACGCGCTGAAAGATCTGCTGTCGGTGCAGAACCGCCAGATCTCGGTGGAAAACATACAAAAGACGGTGGCCGACTTTTTCAACATCAAGGTCGCCGACATGTATTCCAAAAAACGGCCGGCCAATATTGCCCGGCCGCGCCAGATCGCCATGTATCTGGCCAAGGAATTGACGCAAAAGAGCCTGCCCGAAATCGGCGAGCTGTTTGGCGGACGCGACCACACCACGGTGCTGCATGCCGTGCGCAAGATCGCTGCCGACCGCAGCAAGAATCCCGAGTGCAATCATGAATTGCACGTGCTCGAGCAGACCTTGAAGGGTTGATGAAAGGGCGAGTCTCCTCGCCCGGCAGCACGCGGTACATGTCCTAACCTGGAGAACAAGGAAACAACATGCAATTGGTCAAAACCAACAGAGACACGCTGCTACGGCCACTGCAGATCGTGAGCGGTATTGTCGAGCGTCGGCACACGCTGCCGATTCTGGCCAATATCCTCATCCGCAAGGAAGGCGAACAGGTGTCTTTTCTCTCGACCGATATCGAGGTTCAGATCGTCACCAAGGCCGCCATCGGCAGCGGCGGCGAAGTGGCCGCCACCACCGTGGCCGCGCGCAAGCTGCTGGACATCCTGCGCGCCCTGCCGGACAGCCATGACGTTTCGCTCACGCTGGCCAACAAGCGCATGACGGTCCAGTCCGGCAAGTCGCGCTTCGCCCTGCAGACGCTGGCCGCCGAAGACTTCCCGACCGTTGCCGAAGCCGGCACCTGGAACGCCACCGTCAGCCTGCCGCAAAAGACCCTGAAGCACCTGTTCAACATGGTGTACTTCTCGATGGCTCAGCAGGACATCCGCTACTACCTCAACGGTCTGCTGCTGGTCACCTCGGGCAATCATGTGATTGCCGTGGCCACCGACGGCCATCGCCTGGCTTTCTGCCAGGTGAAAGTGGAGCAGGAATTGCCGCGCCAGGAAGTCATCATCCCGCGCAAGACCATTCTTGAACTGCAGCGCCTGCTGGACGACAGCGACGATGCCGTCAAGCTGGAGCTGGCCACCAACCAGGTGAAGTTCTCCTTCGGCGATATTGAGCTCATCTCCAAGCTGGTGGAAGGCAAGTTCCCGGATTACACGCGTGTGATCCCCAAGGGTTACAAGAACAGCTTCAGCATGGGCCGCGAAGAATTGCTGCGCGCCCTGCAGCGCGCCGCCATCATGACCTCCGACAAGTTCAAGGGCGTGCGTTGCCTGGTGGCGCCGGGCAGCATGAAGATCAGCTCCACCAATGCCGACCAGGAAGAGGCGGTGGAAGAACTGGAAATCGATTACGGCGGCGACAGCATCGATATCGGCTTCAACGTCACCTACCTGCTGGATGTGCTGAACAACCTGAAGGTGGACAACGTCAGCATTTCGCTGGGCGACGCCAACTCGTCGGCCCTGCTCACCATTCCGGACAACGATGATTTCAAGTATGTCGTGATGCCGATGCGCATTTAGCGCTTTCCCACCCTCTGCCCGCGCAGAGGGCTGAGTTGAGGGGGCGGCGCCATTTCGGTGGCGTCATTCTGCGAAGCCCCCTCACCCCAGCCCTGCCAGCCGCATTGCAAGCTGGCGGAGTCGATACGAATCCAAGCCGCGCACTTGCCGCCTTCAAGGCGCAAGCCCGGATGCCCATTTGAATAGCAGCCATGTCAGCGAACCCTGTGGAAAACAACCAAAACCAGTACGGTGCATCTTCCATCCAGATCCTTGAAGGCCTGGAGGCCGTGCGCAAGCGCCCCGGTATGTACATCGGTGATACCTCCGATGGCACCGGCCTGCATCACCTGGTGTTTGAAGTGCTGGACAACTCGATTGACGAAGCCCTGGCCGGCTACTGCTCGGAAATCCACGTCACCATCCATGCCGACAATTCGATTTCCGTGACCGACAACGGCCGCGGCATCCCGACCGGCATCAAGTGGGACGACAAGCACGAGCCCAAGCGCAGCGCCGCCGAAATCGTCATGACCGAGCTGCACGCCGGCGGCAAGTTCGACCAGAACTCGTACAAGGTTTCCGGCGGCCTGCACGGCGTGGGCGTGTCTTGCGTGAACGCGCTGTCCAAGCTGCTGCGCCTGACCATCCGCCGCGACGGCAAACAGCATCAGATGGAATTTGCCCGCGGCGTGCCGCAAAACCGCGAGATGGAAATCGTCGACGGCCAGCAAGTCTCGCCGATCCGCGTGACGGGCGACACCGACAAGCGCGGCACCGAAGTGCACTTCTGGGCCGATGAAGAGATCTTTAACAACGTTGAATTTCACTACGACATCCTGGCCAAGCGCATCCGCGAACTGTCCTTCCTCAACAATGGCGTGCACATCAAGCTGAGCGACCAGCGTACCGGCAAGGAAGAAGACTTCGCCTTCGAAGGCGGCACGCGCGGCTTTGTGGAGTACATCAACCGGAGCAAGAACGCGCTGCATCCCAACATCTTCCAGGCCACCGGCGAGCGGCCCTCGGAGATGGGCACCGTCATCGGCGTGGACGTCTCCATGCAGTGGAGCGACTCGTACAACGAGCAGGTGCTGTGCTTCACCAACAACATTCCGCAGCGCGACGGCGGCACCCACCTCACCGGCCTGCGTGCGGCGATGACCCGCGTCATCAACAAGTACATCGATGAAAACGACCTGGCCAAGAAAGCCAAGGTTGAAGTGAGCGGGGACGACATGCGCGAAGGCCTGACCTGCGTGCTGTCGGTGAAAGTGCCCGAGCCCAAGTTCAGCTCGCAGACCAAGGACAAGCTGGTGTCCTCCGAAGTGCGCGGCCCGGTGGAAGAAATCGTTGCCAAGACCCTGACCGACTATCTGGCGGAACGTCCCAACGACGCCAAGATCATCTGCGGCAAGATCGTGGAAGCCGCCCGCGCGCGCGAAGCCGCACGCAAGGCGCGCGAGCTCACCCGCCGCAAAGGCGTGATGGATGGCCTGGGCCTGTCGTCCAAACTGGCCGACTGCCAGGAACGCGACCCGGCCCTGTGCGAGCTGTACATCGTCGAGGGTGACTCCGCAGGCGGCTCGGCCAAGCAAGGCCGCGACCGCAAGTTCCAGGCGATTCTGCCCTTGCGCGGCAAGGTGCTGAACGTGGAGAAGGCGCGCTTTGAAAAGATGCTGTCGTCGGAGCAGATCACGACCCTGATCGCCACGCTCGGCACCAGCATCGGCGTGGATGAATTCAACATCGACAAGCTGCGCTACCACCGCATCATCATCATGACCGACGCCGACGTCGACGGCGCCCACATCCGCACCCTGCTGCTGACGCTCCTGTATCGCCAGATGCCGGCGCTGGTGGAGCGCGGCCACGTGTACATTGCCCAGCCGCCGCTGTACAAGGTGAAGCACGGCCGCGACGAGCGTTATCTGAAAGATGACCTGGAAGAAGCCGGCTACATGATGCAGATCGCCCTGCAGGATGCGCAGCTGGTGCCCCAGGAGAACGCCAACCCGATCGCCGGCGAAGCCCTGGCCGAGCTGGTGCGCCAGTTCAATACGGCCAACGCCATCATCATGCGTTTGTCGCGCGCCATCGACAGTGCCGCGCTGACCGCGATCATGAATGGCGTGGTGCTCGATCTTTCCGGCGCCGAGCAGGCGCAGGCATCGGCCGCGGCCCTGCAAGCCGCGATCAAGGATCCTTCGGTGATCGTAACCGTGACCGGCGACGAACTTTCCGACAAACCGCAACTGCGCATTGAACGCACCCTGCACGGCAACGTGAAAGTCAGCGTGATCGACGCCGACTTCATGCACGGCCCGGACCACGCCATACTGTCCGGCGCCGCCTCCACCTTCAAGGGCTTGATCGGTCCCGGCGCCCTGGTGCGTCGTGGTGCCGGCGACAAGCTGAAGGAAATCGCCATCCGCGACTTCCAGGAAGGCATGAACTGGCTGCGCGATGAAGCCGAGCGCGGCGTTTCCAAGCAGCGCTACAAAGGTCTGGGCGAGATGAATCCCGAGCAGTTGTGGGAAACCACGATGGACCCGAGCGTGCGCCGCTTGCTTAAAGTGCAGATCGAGGATGCGATCGCGGCGGACCAGATTTTTGGATCGCTGATGGGTGACGATGTGGAGCCGCGCCGGGCCTTCATTGAGAACAATGCGCTGTCGGCGGGGAATATTGACGTTTGACGACGTGTTGTCGAATGACAGAAAAAATGAAATCTATTCCAAGTAAGTGAAAAATCGCGGCCACAGATATTGAAAAAAGGCTCCTCAAGGAGCCTTTTTTACGATGCCTGATGCTATTTATTACGATCCGAAGAGTCGATGAAGAAACGCAATGGCAGATTTAGGGTTGTAGTTGATCGGTTAGGCAGTGGTTGCTGCGAACAAGGACCTGTACTTTCCAAGCGATAGCGATACAGGCCGTCAAGTAGGCGCGCGCCTTCCAGTATGAGAAAGGCCATTCATCACACAGGTGATAGCGAAAAATAGGCTTCTCGCCGACCCATCCGATTGTCTCTTCGAGAATTATCAGGGCAACGCCCTCGCAGCTATCCTCAGGTGCGATTACAACACCGCTTAACTCGCCGTCCGGATTTGCGAGCTGGAGATTGTTGATAAAGGCGGCGAAGTCGCGTGGACGTTTGTAGAAACTGTGCATTGGATGCGGTTGTTTATCCGCGCCATCTAACCACTCGCGACGCACCGCAAAGAGCCTACAGAGAGCGTCCAGATGATGCTCATCTAGTTTTGGCAAGAGTGATGTGTTGTTCTGGACGTCTTCCAACCTCAGCTCACGCCCGAAAAAGCGGGGAATTTCGATGAACACCGTGAATAAAATTCTGTTCGTTTCATTTTCAATGTCACGGAATTCAAACTGCTGTGTCATAGAAACTGAAAAGCCCCTTGGAAATCAATGCTGAGCATTTCAAGAACTTCAGGGGGCGATGAAATGGTCCACCAAGGGCGGCCCGGACTGGAACTGGCGCAGTGCAAGTTCACACGCCAAGTCTGCACGGGTCACCCGCTCGTGCTGCCGCAAATGCTCGGCCCAGGAATCGACCAGGAAAGTTTCCAGCCAGCGCTCTTCATCGGCCGTGTCCTGGAAGATGCCCCATTGGTAGGCGCCATCCCGCCTGCGCTCGGCCGCGACCGGCCGGATTGCCGCCAGAAAGTCCTCGCGGTCCTGCGCTGCGACCCGGTATTCGACAGTGACCAATACCGGTCCACGCTCCTGGTCCACATCCTTGCTCACGACCGGTGCCGGCCAATGCATGGAAGGCGTCAAATCAAGCGCAGCGCCGGTCTGCAGCTTCAAGCGATGCAGGAGCGGTACTGCGGCAATGGCGCCCACGGCCGCCAGATAGTGTGCGGCGGAAAGGCTCAGTACCGAGGCGATTTCTCCCCATACTGCGCTGCCCGAACATCGCGGTGGTGAAGAGAGAGAGGCCACGACCCCGTACCCACGCGGGCAGCGCCACCTGCGCCGACACGTTGAGCGTTGCCACCACGGCGATCCAGGACAAGCCGGCCAGCGCGCATGCCACGAACGCTGCAAGGGGCTGAGTCGCCCAGCCAAAGAGAAGCAGTGCAAGCGCGGTCGCAAGCGACCCCAGGCAGACCAGTCTGTCCGGGCCAAGCCGTGCCTTGGCAATGGGCATGATGAAAGCGCCGATGACGGCGCCTGCGCCAATCGCACCCAGCATGAGCCCATACAGTTCGCTGCCGCCCCCCAGCTGATTGCGAGCCAGCAGCGGCAGCAATGCCCAGTAGGCGCTGGCGAAAATGAAGAACCCGAGGGCATGGGCAAGCGTGGCTCGCAGTGGTGGGTTATAGCGCGCGTAGCGCAATCCCGCCCGGATAGCACTGCCAAAACTCTCCGCAAGCAAAGTACTTCTGGAAGGCGGTGGCGGTTGCCACCAATAAAGCGCCGCAATCACGCCGATATTGCTCGCTGCATTCAGCCAGAACGGGGCCGCCAATCCCCAATAGCCGATGACCAATCCGGCGAGCGCCGGGCCAATTGCGCGGCTGATATTGATGCCCGCGCTGTCCAGCGACACAGCCGGCGCCAGGTCCTCCCTGGTTTCGACCAGCTGCGGCAATATCGCTTGCCAGGTGGGAGCGATCGACGCGGCCGCCATTCCGGCCAGGCACATGAAAGCCAGCAGGGACGGTGAAGACGCCGCGCCCAGCGTCACCATCAGCGCAAAACCCGCGGTCAACAGCGTGCCGGTTGTCTCCATGGCGAGCAAGAGCCGTCGCTGATTGAACATGTCGGCGAGCGCGCCTCCCGGCACTGCAAGCAGGAAATACGGCAAGGATGCCGCCGCTTGCACCATGGCGACCAGCTGTGGCGCCGGGTCAAGCGTCGTCATCAACCATCCGGCTGCGGCGTTCTGCATCCAGACGCCGATATTCGCCACCAGCGTGGCGGTCCAGATCACGGCGAACGCGCGATGCCTGAAAGGCCTCAGCGGAGAAAAACCCTTGCCCGCTGCGAAAGAAGTTGCTGCCGAGTTTCCATCGCGAGCGTTGGCACGGGCCATGGTGGATGCGGCGCTTTCAGATATTGGTACTTTCTGGCGGCACGATCGCGGGGCTGGGAATCGATGCGGCAGGGCCGGCCGCCGAGCCGTCCGCTTTGGACAGCTGGCAGCCCAGAGTGAAGCTGGTCATGGTCAGCGAACCCATGGTGCCGCCTTCGACCAGTACCTCCGCGTTTTGTCCCGCCGCCCCGGCAAGTCCGGCGAGGTAGGCAAGCGGAAGGAAATGCTCCGGCGTCGGGACTGCCAGCGAATAGGCCGATTCGCTTGTGACCGCCACGAGTTCGGTTGGACTCGTCGTCATGATGTCCTTGACCTTGCGGTCAAAGGCCTGGGCCCAGTCGTAAGCCGTGTTTGGCGAACGCCAATCGATCTGGCGAAGATTGTGCACGACATTCCCGCTTCCAATGATGAAGACGCCGCGCTCCCTGAGCGGCGCCAGGCGGGCCCCCAGGTCGAGGTGGTAATCGAGCTCCTCGCCGGCATGGACGGAGAGTTGGACCACCGGAATGTTCGCCTCCGGAAAAATATGGGCCAGGACCGACCAGGTGCCATGGTCCAGTCCCCAGCTGTCGAAGTCCTTGGCGACATACGCCGGCTTGACGACTTCCACCACCTCGTCGGCGAGTTCGGGCGAGCCGGGCGCGGCATAGTCGAAGTCGAACAGGGCTTTCGGAAATCCATAGAAATCGTGAATCACGCGCGGCTTCTGCATGGCCGTGACGGCACTGCCATTGATGAACCAGTGCGCCGATATGGCCAACACCGCGCGCGGAACCGGCAGGGCGCGGCCAAACTCGCGCCATACCGCCGTGAACCGGTTCTGTTCCAGGGTGTTCATCGGGCTGCCATGGCCGATGAAGGCTGCCGGCATGAGGTGGGAGGAAGCAGTATTCACAAGGCACCACCCGCTCATGGATGAGGGGGAAATAAAAAAGTCTATGCCCTCCCCGGTCCGGCTTGCATGCTCCTGTGCCTGGCCCTTTGACAGGCATCACAGGCCAGGCACCCATCCTTTAATCAGGAGCGCGCCGGCGGCCATAGTATGTCTAGTCCCCAAATGCTCGCCCGGCAGCTTGGGCGAATCGCCATGGAGGTGCAGAGATGTCTCGGCAATCAACGCGGGCAGAGGATGTCGCTCTGGCTGAACTTGGAAAAATCCATACCGAATTGGAGTCTGTCTACAAGGACATACACTCCCATCCGGAACTGTCCATGCAGGAGGTGCGCACGGCTGGAATTGCCGCGCAACACCTGCGCGCATCAGGCTACGAAGTGACGACCGGAGTCGGAAAGACTGGCGTAGTAGGTGTCCTGAGGAATGGCCCCGGGCCGGTGGTGATGCTGAGGGCAGACATGGATGCCTTGCCGGTGGAGGAAATGACGGGCCTGCCTTACAGCAGCAAGGTGCAGGCGACCGACCGCGAGGGCAATACGGTTCCGGTGATGCATGCTTGCGGCCACGACATGCATGTGACCTGGCTGATCGGCGCCAGCCGACTGCTGGCGCAGGCGCGGCAGTCCTGGAGCGGCACCTTGATCGCTGTTTTTCAACCCGCGGAGGAAACGGCGGAGGGCGCCAAGGCCATGATTGACGATGGCCTTCTCAAGCGCTTCCCGAAACCGGACGTCATCCTTGGCCAGCACGTCATGGTCGGGCCGGCCGGACATGTTGGAGGACGCAGCGGAACCATCACCTCGGCCGCGGACAGCCTGCAGATCCGGCTCCGCGGTCGCGGTGCGCACGGGTCCATGCCGCAAGCCAGCATAGACCCGGTGGTCATGGCCGCGGCAACGGTCATGCGCCTGCAAACCATCGTCTCCCGGGAAGTGTCGCCCAACGAGGCCGCGGTCGTGACCGTCGGCGCGCTGCAGGCGGGCACCAAGGAAAATGTCATTCCCGACGAGGCCATCATCAAGTTGAACGTGCGCAGTTATGACCCGGGCGTGCGCAAACGCGTACTTGGAGCCATCGAGCGGATCGCCAATGCCGAGGCCGAAGCATCGGGCGCGCCACGGCCGGAAATCACCCGCCTGGACAACTATCCCCTCGGACAGAACGATGCACAGGCCAGCAAGCGCCTGGGCGACGCATTTCGCGAACACTTTCCTTCGGACCGGGTCACCCAGGTCGGCCCGTCTTCGGCAAGCGAAGACTTCGGCTCGTTTGGAACCGAGTGGGGCGTGCCGGCCGTGTTCTGGTTTGTGGGAGGCACCGACCCGGCCAAGTATGCGCAAGCCAAAGAGGCGGGCGAAGTCAACAAGATCCCCAGCAATCACAGTCCATACTTCGCTCCGGTGCTCTACCCCACGCTGGAAACCGGTGTCGAAACCATGGTGGTGGGAGCGCTGACCTGGCTGGGACAAGGCACGGGCACTTCAGCGAATTCGCAAAGGAGTTAGCGGTGCAAGCCGCCGGCACAGACGTCAACTATGCAATCAACGTCCTGGTGCTGGCGCTTGACCTGGCGGGTACCTTCGTCTTCGCATTGAGCGGCGCCCTGGCGGGCTTCAGTCGGCGGCTGGACTTCTTCGGCATCATGGTGCTGTCGTTCGCGGCTTCCAACTCCGGCGGCATCGTGCGGGATATCCTGATTGGCTCCGTGCCGCCAGCCGCGATTCAAGACTGGCGCTATCTTGCGGTTGCCCTGGCCGCCGGAGCGCTGATCATCTTTGCTCGACCTTACGTCCAGAAAGTGCACCAGGGCGTCCTTCTGTTCGACGCGGCAGGGCTCGCCCTGTTTGCTGTGTCGGGATCACAAAAGGCGCTGGATTTCGGCTTGAACCCCTTGATGGCAGCGGTACTGGGAATGGTGACCGGCATCGGCGGCGGCGTCGTACGCGACCTGCTGGTCGGCAGTATTCCAACTGTATTGCGCTCCGAAATATATGCCGTCGCCGCGCTGGCAGGCGCCGGCGTGGTGGTGCTGGGCCAGCCTTTCATGCCTGCGGCAGTTTCCGGAATCCTTGGCTCCATTCTCTGCTTTGGCATCAGGATGGTGGCCTTGCGTCGAAACTGGAATCTTCCCGCGCCGCCCGGCGACGACACCGGACCCGGCGCCCTGTAAAGCGCTGCAGGCGACCCATTCACAACGGCAAGCGCCGCCGGCGATCCTTCAGCGGACGGCCGGCGTAATCGCGTTGGTCAATGCGCTTGCCAAGCTGCTCGTCAATGCGTCGCGGCTGCAACGGTCCGTTTGGCATTGCCGGCAGCCAGCAGGTCGAAGCGATCAAGATTCATGACCTTGTTCCATGCCGATACGAACTCGCGCACGAAACGCTCCTGCCCATCGCTGCAGGCATAGACCTCGGCCAGTGCCCGCAATTGGGAATGGGCGCCGAAGACCAGATCGGCGGCCGTCGCCGTCCACTTCGGCTTGCCGGTGGCGCGATCGCTGCCCTCGTACAGGTTTTTTTCGGAAGCGGAAGGTCGCCAGGTGGTGCCGATGTCGAGCAGGTTGACGAAGAAGTCGTTGCTCAGGGTGCCCGGCTTGTCGGTGAACACACCGTGCCTGGTTTGGCCGTGGTTCGCATCCAGCACGCGCATGCCGCCCACCAGCACCGTCATCTGCGGTGCGGTCAGCTTCAGCAGGTTGGCGCGGTCCAGCAGACGGGTTTCAGGTGTCAGCGGATCGTCGGCCCGGAAGTAGTTGCGAAAGCCATCGCCAATCGGCTCCAGCACATCGAAGGTGTTGGCATCGGTCTGCTCCTGCGAGGCATCGCTGCGGCCCGGCGAGAACGGGACCGTAATTTTGTGGCCGGCCTTGTTGGCCGCTTCTTCGACGGCCGCGCAGCCGCCCAGCACGATCAAATCGGCCATGGAAACTTTCTTGCCGCCAGCTTGCTTGCCGTTGAAATCCTTCTGCAGCTTTTCAAGCGTGCTCAGCACCTTGGCCAGCCGCTGTGGATCGTTGGACTCCCAATCCTTTTGCGGCGCCAGGCGGATGCGCGCGCCGTTGGCGCCGCCGCGCTTGTCGGTGCCGCGGAAGCTGGCCGCTGCACCCCAGGCGGTGGAGACCAGCTCCGGGATCGAAAGACCCGAGCCCAGCACCGCGCGCTTGAGCTCGGCGATGTCCTGGTCATTGATCAGTTCATGGTCGACCGGCGGCACCGGGTCTTGCCACAACTGCGGCTGCGCTACCCAGGGCCCCAGGTAGCGCGTGATCGGCCCCATGTCGCGGTGAAGCAGCTTGTACCAGGCTTTGCCGAATGCAGCCGCGAGCTGGTCGGGATGGTCGTGGAAACGCTTGGCGATCGGCCCGTAGATCGGGTCCATGCGCAAGGACATGTCCGTGGTCAGCATCATGGGCGAGTGGCGCTTGGACTTGTCATGCGCATCCGGCACAGTGCCCTGCGCCTCGGGGTTCTTCGGTTTCCACTGCTTGGCGCCCGCCGGGCTTTCGGTCAGTTCCCACTCGTACTTGAACAGGTTTTCCAGGAAGCCGTTGTCCCACTTGACCGGATTGTCGGTCCACGCGCCTTCAAGGCCGCTGGTGATTGCGCTTGCGCCGCGACCCGTGCCGAACTTGTTCTTCCAGCCCAGGCCCTGCTCTTCCAGCCCGGCGCCCTCGGGTTCCGGGCCGACATTGCCGACCGCGGGCGCCGCGCCGTGGGTCTTGCCGACAGTGTGGCCGCCGATGATGAGGGCAACGGTTTCCTCATCGTTCATGGCCATGCGGGCAAAGGTCTCGCGTACGTCTTTTGCGGCCGCCAAGGGATCGGGATTGCCGTTCGGCCCTTCGGGATTGACATAGATCAGCCCCATTTGGACGTTGGCCAGCGGCTTGGCAAGCTGGCGCTCGCCGCTGTAGCGCTCGTCTCCCAGCCAGGTATCTTCCGGGCCCCAGAAGATATCCTCGGGTTCCCACACATCGGCCCGGCCAAAGCCGAAGCCAAAGGTCTTGAAGCCCATCGATTCATAGGCCACGTTGCCGGCGAATATCAGCAGGTCGGCCCAGGAAATTTTCTGGCCGTACTTCTGCTTGATGGGCCACAGCAGCCGGCGCGCCTTGTCGAGGTTGGCGTTGTCGGGCCAGCTGTTGAGCGGCGCAAAGCGCTGCTGGCCCTGGCCGCCGCCGCCGCGGCCATCGGCGATGCGATAGGTGCCGGCCGCGTGCCAGGTCATGCGAATGAACAAGGGACCATAGTGGCCGTAGTCGGCCGGCCACCAGTCCTGCGACGTGGTCATGGCCTGGATCAGGTCGCGCTTCAGGGCCTCGACGTCAAGGTCCTTGAATTGCTGCGCATAGTCGAACTCTTCTTCCAGGGGCGAGGAAAGGTGCGAATGGGTGTGCAGCACGGAAAGGTCGAGCTGGTTGGGCCACCAGTCCTTGTTCCTTCGCGGCCTGCCAACCTTCTGGGTCGGAGCGGGGATAGCAGGATTTTCGCTTTCGCTGACACTCTTGGTGCCAAGTTTGTCGTTCATGCCGGGCCTCGAGCGGTTAAGTGTCGGTGCAGTGGAGGGTGTGCTGCCGAGCCTTGAAAACTCCAAGCTAAGCCATAGCCGGCCACTACGCTATTTAACCGTTTCAATCGAGGCGATAGTCAATCCCGCACAAGCTCAATTCAATCTGTTTGTCCTTGCTTTCCAGTATTGGCAGCACGCGGCCCTCAGCCCTGATGCACCCTCTCATGCATCCGCTGCGCCACATCCGCCATCCACGGATGCCTGGCCCGATGCTCCGCTGCAAACCGCTTGATCGCTTCCAGATGCTGCAAGGACACACCCAGCATATCGAGCCCCTGCATGAACATCTGCTGATGCCTTGCGCTCAAGCTGAAAGGCGCCGAACCGGCGTCGCTCTCCACCCGCAAGCGCGCTACATCGATGCGCACAGCCAGGGCTTCCTCGCTGCGCAGGGCACTGGCCATCATGGCTTGCATATCCGCCTCGCTCACCATTGCCAGCATCAAGCCATTGTTCATGGCGTTGGAATAAAAAATCTCGCCAAAGCTCGGCGCCACTACCGCCTTGATACCTGCCTGCTGCAAGCCCCAGACCGCGTGCTCGCGGCTGGAGCCGCAACCGAAGTTGGCGCCGGCCAGGATGATGCTGGCACCGGCATACTTCGGCTGGTTCAACACGAAGTCCGCGCGCGGCGTGCCATCGTGCGCATGGCGCAAATCATGGAACACGCCCTGGTCCAGCCCGGCCTTGTCTATCCCGCGCAAGAACTGCTTGGGCATGATCTGGTCAGTGTCGCAGTTGGCGATCTGCAGCGGCACGGCGCGGCCTTCGATGATGGCGCCGGCGGTTTGGTTTGCCTGTTTCATCCTTGTCCTCATTCAGCCAGCAGTTGGCGCACGTCGGTGATCTTGCCGGTGATGGCAGCGGCGGCCGCCATCGCCGGACTCATCAAGTGGGTGATGGCGCCGCGGCCCTGGCGGCCTTCGAAGTTGCGGTTGGTGGTGGAGGCGCAGCGGTCGCCGGGCGCGAGTACGTCGTCATTCATCGCCAGGCACATCGAGCAACCCGGCTTGCGCCATTCAAAGCCGGCCGCAATCAGTTGCTGGGCGATGCCTTCCGCCTCGGCCTGCTCGCGCACCGCACC
>JAEVZY010000323.1 GCA_023392035.1 Pseudomonadota bacterium
CAACGGGACGGCACATCTGCCGTCCCGTGCCACTTTCCTGTTTCAGCTTTGCTCGGCTGGTTTTTTCTGCTCAGCGGGCTTCGGCGTCAAGCCGGGGAGAGCAAAGCCGTACTTGCCCTTGGTGCCGGTTTCGCTGCCGGCCTGGGTCGTCGCCTGTGAGCCGGGCCCCATGCCTTGCGGTCTGGGCTGCGGAGCGGGCGTCGTGCGCGGGGTGCCTGGCGTGCTGCTTACACTGGCGCCGGAACTGGCGTCGCCTTCCGCTGCGGTGATCGGATGTGCTGGCTGGGACTGCCCCTCTTCCGTCTTGCGCTCTTCCTTGCGCTCCTTGTTGCCAGACACCTCTCGTTTGGTTTCCGTTTTCCCGAATTTTTCCCTTTTCGAGGCACTGGCGCGCTCTGGTGTGGAGTCGCTTGTGCCGGACTTGGTTTTGGAAATGGTCTTCGGCTTGGACTTTCCGGCGGATTGCTCCTCACGTTGTATCTCGCTTCGTTGCGAGGCCGGAGGAGTCTCTGCACCGGCGCCTTCATGGGAATGCTTGCGTTCAATGCTCTGGGTTGCAACCTGCGGCATCGAAACGGTTTTGGCCTGCTTCTTCAAGCTGTCGAACGAAATGGTACCGGTTGGCGCAGAACTCCGGATCGGATTGGCTGACCTGGGCGCTTTGCCCAGCCGCGCCAGGGCTTGCTTAAGGGTTTGAAGTCCTGTCGCCCGATCGCTTTCGTCCAGGTACGGCTCTTGCAGGTCCACTGCCAGGATCAGCAAGTTGCGCAGTGCGGGGCTCTTGTTGCCGACATCGCTGGCCGCCGTCTGCAGACTTTTGACGTTGACGCCCTTCTCGCCAATCTTCCTCAGCTCATCCAGCAATTCTTCCTGAGTGGAGCAAACACCCTTGGCGACCAGTTTGACCGTCTCATACGCCGCGTTATAGCTGGCGACGCTGGAGAATGCGGTTTGGCTGACGATCAAGGCATTGGTGTAGTGGATTGCCGTGTTGGCGTCGTATTTCTGGGCAGACAGGGTCAGCAGGAATTGCGAAGGCTTGAAACGCTCCATGTCTTCAAAAGCTTCGGCGTGCTCTTTCAACCAGCTCTTTTCAACCTTGATCCTGCTGAGTGCCACCCACTTCGCAACTCTCTCTTCCCTGTCCTCCGTCGGCCGGCACAGTTTGTCCAACTCCCCCTTGAGCGTCTTCTTCTGCGCCTTGTCCAGCGCCCACGCGGCCTTTCTTTCCCTGTGCTTTACCTTTGGCAGTTTTGAATACTCTCCGGATTTCGCTGACGATTCTGACGAATCGCCTTCCGTCTTCCGCTCGCGTGAAAGCTTGATCGGCCGCTTTGCCGAGGATTCAACACCACCCTTTCCTGCATATGCCATGTGCACTCCTGTCATTCGATGTCGTAGAGTGGGCAGACAACAATTGCCTGCCTCGTGGCTTACGTCACTGGCCCGCGATGCAGGTTGCGAGGCGCTAGCAAGAATTCACACAAGGCTCAGGCGACGGGCGCGAAGCGCACGGCTGAATGGCTAAAGGCCGCCAGCGCAGACCGAGATCATCAAATGAGGCGCAGATTAAGGTTGGCCAGTACAAAGTCGAACAAGGTGCTGCTTTCCGGAGCTCTGCGCAGGACCAGGCAAGCGACATTGGACTCGTCTTCCGAGCCCCCGTCGTCGCCTGGACGCGGCCTGGCGGCTGCGGCGTCTATGGCTCGAATGCTTCGATTCACGGCCGCGGCGAATTCCGACCATTTCCCAAAATTCTTCCTTGAGCTGTTTTTGGTTTGCGCCTCGAACCAGATCAAGGCGTCTTTCTGATTGACGGTCAAATTGATGAGTAGCGGAAGCAAGCTTTGGGAAAAACTCTTCTGATTTCTTCTTTGTTCTTCGTCTGCCAGGCGCAAAATTCTGTTCAAAACCAGAAGCGAGGAATGCAAGTGCTTCTTATGGGCCAGGTTCTTGAGCACCGATTTCTGCAGGCGAAACCTGGGGTCGTAGTTCCGACCGGCGGAAGCACCGGTTCTGCGGACCCGTCTCAGCTTGAGGGGCGGCACCTCCACTTGCGGCCGGGTCAGTTCGGCGGAAGCACTTCTGCCCTTTGGCTGAACCGTTTCGCTTGACTCGCTATAGCTATGGCTTTGGCTGCCCACACTGTCCGATCCCGCATTCAATCCGACATGGGATTGAGATTCTGCCTCGACGACCGAAGCGGAATCGTCCCCGGCTGACTGGTCGCTGGAACTCTCATACCGCCAACGGGGCTGGGTTGCGGTGCACACGATTCGGGGGCTTGCGGTCGGGCTTGCGCCTGACTTGGCGGACACCGGGCGCACTGCGTTTGTACTGGCAGGCTGCAGTTGGCTTAGACTGGCAAGCCAGAGTTTGAAGTCGGCCTCGGAGGAAGCCCTGACGGTACGGGCCGGAGCTGCGTTCGAACCCCACTTCTGCTCGGCGGAAGGCGTGATGGTAGGGGCCGGAGCTGGCTTCAAACCCGACTTCGGCCCTTTCTCGGCGGAAGGCCTGATGGTACGGGCCGGAGCTGGCTTCACCTCCGGCTTAGGCTGGCCGGAGGGGACTGGCTTCACCTCCGGCAAAGCATCAAAGCTGCTCTGCAATTCCCTGGCGGTTACAGCGGCCTTGCGGCCGCCGAACTGAGGAAAAGGTTTTCGTTTATTCGGCGAAATATCCTTGCCAATCATTGCTCGTGTCCTTGGAATGGATGACTCACGCGCAATTATGAGCGGAGTCCTTGTGCAGGCCAGCATGCTTTCTTACAAACACTTTCAAAAGCCGCGGGCGAATGACGAAGCGGGGTGCGAAGCTCAAGATCCGGCCCTCAATACGCCTTGCCCGCAGGTATAATCCCCACCCATCAATCCGCCCTCAGCGGCACGCATCATCATCCATGGCAAAACAGAACGTCGGGAAGATCCTGGAAGCGAAGATCGCAACCGTGGTCGCCCTCAATCTCATTCTGCACGACAGCAATCTGGAGACGATCCAGGCGCAGTTGCACCACATCGCCAACGGTCAGAAAGATTATTTCGACCATGAACTGGCGGTTATCGAGCTGGGCATGGATTCGGCGGCCGCCGAAGCCATGGATTGGCCGGCACTGCTGGCCTTGTTGCGAGAATGGAATCTGAATCCGGTTGCGGTGCGCCATGCGCCTGCTGCATTGCACGAGCAGTTGCGCACACTTGGCCTGTCACTGGATGAAATCGCAGCACGTCCGGAAGCCGCGACCCCGCCCCCCGCTCCGACGCCAGCGCCATCCGTGAAACCGTCCGCCCGTGCGAAGGCCGAAGCCGCGCCCCTTGCGCCGGCCGCCGCCGCGCCGACCAAGGCCCCTTGCATGATCGTCGATACGCCGGTGCGTAGCGGCCAGCGCATTTATGCGCGCGGCGCCGACCTGGTGGTGACGGCCATCGTCAATGCCGGCGCCGAACTGATCGCCGATGGAAGCATTCACGTCTACGCGCCTTTGCGCGGCCGTGCGCTGGCCGGCGCGGCGGGTGAGCCCGGCGCCCGCATCTTCGCCTTGGAGATGGAGCCGGAGCTGGTCAGCATCGCCGGCATCTACCGAACTTTTGAAGAGGGTCCGCCGCCGGGACTGGGCAAAGTCCCCGCCGAAGTCAGGCTGGAAGGCGACCGCCTCGATTTGCGTGCCATCGGCGCCCCGGCGCTGGTGCCCAGCAAGAAGCCCAAACACTGATCCGACATTCAGCCAATTCGCCAATTCATCTTAGGAGCGTCCTTGTGGCAAAAATCATCGTCGTAACTTCGGGCAAGGGTGGCGTGGGTAAAACCACCTCCAGCGCCAGCTTCGCAACCGGCCTGGCCCTGCGCGGCCACCGGACCGCTGTGATCGATTTTGACGTCGGCTTGCGCAATCTTGATCTCATCATGGGTTGCGAGCGGCGCGTGGTGTATGACCTGATCAATGTGATCAACAAGGAAGCCACGCTCAACCAGGCCCTGATCAAGGACAAGCATTGCGACAAGCTGTTCGTCCTGCCCGCTTCCCAGACCCGCGACAAGGAAGCGCTGACCGAAGCCGGCGTGGAGCAGGTGCTCAAGGACCTGGCCGACATGGATTTCGAATTCATCGTCTGCGATTCGCCGGCCGGCATCGAGCATGGCGCGGTGATGGCGCTCACCTTCGCCGATGAGGCGATCGTGGTGACCAATCCGGAAGTCTCTTCGGTGCGCGATTCGGACCGCATCCTGGGCATCATCCAGGCCAAGTCGCGCCGCGCGCTGAATGGCGATACGCCGGTCAAGGAGCATCTGCTCTTGACCCGCTACGTGCCCAAGCGGGTGGACGCGGGCGAGATGCTGTCGCACCAGGACGTGCAGGAAATCCTGCGCATTCCGCTGATCGGCATCATCCCCGAATCGGAAAGCGTGCTGCACGCCTCCAACTCCGGCCAGCCGGCGATCCACATTGAAGGCAGCGACGTGGCCGAGGCCTATCAGGATGTGGTGGCGCGCTTCCTTGGCGAAGAGCGTCCCCTGCGTTTCACCGACTACCAGAAGCCCGGAATCCTGCAGCGCATCTTCGGAGGCAAGTAATGGCCCTGCTCTCATTCCTGTTCAACAGCAAGCCGAAGTCGGCCGCCACCGCCAAGGAAAGGCTGCAGATCATCATTGCCAGCGAGCGCAGCGGCAAGAGCGGTCCGGACTTCCTGCCGGCCCTGCGGCGCGAGCTGATCGAGGTGATCGCCAAGTACACCCGCGTCAACCCGGACGACATCAAGATTTCGCTCGATCGCCAGGGCAATCTTGAGGTGCTGGACGTGAATGTGGTGCTGCCGGACGCGGCCGAGGCGCGCGCGTCCTGATGCGTCCAGCCGGCGCCCACCGCGGCGCTGGCGATTCACCGGCTTCATGCTTGCGCGAGGCTGAAAAAAAAAGGACGCGCCGGCAAGGGCGCGTCCGCTGATGGGGTGTTTGCCGAAGTGGCGTTTACTGGTCCCAGGAATCCACGAAGTCATCCTTCGATTCGCTCGACGTATCGCCGAAGTAATCGTGATTTGCGTGAGACCGACCAAGCCTACCCCGCACGCTGCCGCGCATACTCCACATACCAATCAAGACTGCCGGGATTGGCCATCGCATCCGGATTGGCGACTTTTTCCAGCGGCATGCCCAGCAATAGCTTCTTGATCGGCAGCTCCATCTTCTTGCCCGTGAGCGTGCGCGGCACTTCGGGCGTCACCACGATCTGGTCCGGCACATGGCGCGCCGACAGTTCCTTGCGGATGCGCTGGCAGATCGCGTTCTGCAGATCAGCGTCCAGTACCGCGCCTTCTCGCAGCACCAGGAACAGCGGCATGAAGGAAGGACGACCGAGGTATTCCAGATCCACCACCAGGCTGTCCAGCACCTGCGGAAATTGCTCCACCACGCGATAGATTTCGGCGGTGCCCATGCGGATGCCATGGCGGTTGATGGTGGTGTCGGAACGGCCGTAGATGATGGCGCCGCCGCGCGGCGTGATGCGGATCCAGTCGCCATGGCGCCAGACGCCGGGGAAGGTTTCGAAATAGCTTTCCAGGTAGCGCCGGTTGCCGGCGTCGTTCCAGAAATAGAGCGGCATGGACGGCATGGGCTCGGTCACCACCAGCTCACCCACTTCGTCGATCACGGACTCGCCTTGCGCATTCCAGGCATGCACCGCCACCCCCAGGCAACGGCATTGCATCTCGCCGGAATACACGGGAAGGATGGGACAGGCGCCGACGAAGGCGGCGGCAATGTCGGTGCCGCCGCTGATGCAGGCCAGCAGCAAATCCTCACCGACTTTGCGGTACACCCATTCATAGCAATCTTCCGACAAGGGCGAGCCGGTCGAGCCCAGGCTGCGCAAGTGGCCAAGCGCGTAGTCACGTCCGGGTGAAATGCCCGCCTTCAGGCAGTTGGCATAGTAGGCCGCGCCGGCGCCAAAGAACGTGACTTGCGTCTCTTCGGCGAACTTCCAGAGCGTGGATAAATCGGGCCAGCCGGGATTGCCGTCGACAATGCAAATGGTCGCGCCCAACAGCAAGCCGCTGACCTGGGTATTCCACATGATCCAGCCGGTGGTGGAGAACCACAGGAAGCGGTCTTGCGGCCCGATGTCCAGTTGCAGGCCCAGGCCCTTCAGGCTTTCCAGCAAAGCCCCGCCATGGCCATGCACGATGGGCTTGGGCATGCCGGTGGTGCCCGAGGAATACAACACCCACAGCGGATGATCGAAAGGCAGTTGGGCAAACTCGAGCGGCGCATCGGTCTCGGCCAACAGGCTGTTCCAGTGACTGGCTGCCCCGCCCAGGCTGGCCTGGGCATCGAGATAAGGCAGCAGCACCGTATGCTGCAGCGTGGGCAGCGCGGCGCGCAGGGCGGCCACTTCTTCCATGCGATTGAAGTCGCGGCCGCCGTAGCGGTAACCGTCCACCGTCAACAGCAGCTTGGGTTCGAT
>JAEVZY010000330.1 GCA_023392035.1 Pseudomonadota bacterium
ACCCTGGACAGGGCGGCGCCGGCCGATTCCAGCCTGCCGCCGCTGTGGCACTGGACCCATTTCTGGCCACTGGCGCCGGCTTCGCAGATCGGCGAAGACGGCCATCCGCGGCGCGGCGGCTTCCTGCCGCCAGTGCCGCTGCCGCGCCGCATGTGGGCCGGCGGCCGCCTGAGCTTCGATGCGCCGCTCAAGGCCGGCGACGCCATGCAGCGCAAGTCCACCATCCTCGACGTGAACGCCAAGAGCGGCGGCAGTGGCCTGCTGGCCTTTGTCACCGTGCGGCACGACATCAGCAGCGGCGGTCACCTGGCGCTGTCCGAGGAACATGACATCGTCTACCGCGACCTGCCGCCGCCCGATGCCAAGCCCGCGCCCGGCAAGCCGGCGCCGACCGATGAAGCCTTTTCGCGCGAGATCCATCCCGATCCGGTGCTGCTGTTTCGCTACTCGGCGCTGACCTTCAACGGTCATCGCATTCACTACGACCGCAGCTATGTCACCGGGGTGGAAGGTTATCCCGGCCTGATCGTGCACGGCCCGCTGATCGCCACCTTGCTGATGGACCTTTTGCATCGCAATCTGCCGCAAGCCCAGGTGCGCAAATTCAGCTTCCGCGCGGTCGGTCCCTTGTTTGACATCGAGCCCTTCACCGTCTGCGGCAAGCAAGAAGGCAAGACCGTGCGCCTGTGGGCCAAAAACCAACGCGGCGAACTGGCCATGCAGGCCGAAGCCGAAATCGCCTGAGCCACCATCCACCTCCACGACAGAACATGAGCACATCCACACCCGACCAATTCCAGGATATCCGCGACGGCGTGCGCGGCCTGTGCGAGCAATTCCCGCAAGAGTACTTCCGCAAGGTGGACGAAGAGCGCGCCTATCCGGAAGCCTTCGTCAACGCCCTGACCGAAGCGGGCTGGATGGCGGCGCTGATTCCGCAGGAGTACGGCGGCTCCGGTCTGTCGCTCACCGAAGCTTCGGTGATCATGGAAGAGATCAACCGTTGCGGCGGCAATTCCGGCGCCTGCCACGGCCAGATGTACAACATGAACACCCTGCTGCGCCACGGCTCGGAACAGCAGCGCCAGTACTACCTGCCCAAGATCGCCAGCGGCGAACTGCGCCTGCAGTCGATGGGCGTGACCGAACCCACCACCGGCACCGACACCACCAAGATCAAGACCACGGCAGTGAAGAAGGGCGACCGCTACGTGGTGAATGGCCAGAAGGTGTGGATCTCGCGCATCCAGCATTCCGACCTGATGATCCTGCTGGCGCGCACCACGCCGCTGGCGGAAGTGAAGAAGAAGTCGGAAGGCATGTCGATCTTCCTGGTCGACTTGAAGCAGGCAATCGGCAATGGCCTGACGGTCAAGCCGATCATGAACATGGTCAACCACGAGACCAATGAACTGTTCTTCGAAGACCTGGAAATCCCGGCCGAGAACCTGATCGGCGAAGAAGGGCAGGGCTTCAAGTACATCCTCACCGGCCTGAATGCGGAGCGCATTTTGATTGCCGCCGAATGCATAGGCGACGGCTACTGGTTCATCGACAAGGTCTCGCAATACAGCAAGGACCGGGTGGTGTTCGGGCGGCCGATCGCGCAAAACCAGGGGGTGCAATTTCCGATCGCCAAAGCCTATGTCAACATCCGCGCCGCCGACCTGATGCGCTATGAAGCGGCGCGCCTGTACGATGCCCACCAGCCCTGCGGCGCCGAAGCCAATATGTCGAAGATGCTGGCCGCGGATGCTTCGTGGGAAGCGGCCAACGTCTGCCTGCAATTCCATGGCGGCTTCGGCTTCGCCCATGAATACGACGTCGAGCGCAAGTTCCGCGAGACCCGCCTGTACCAGGTGGCGCCGATCTCCACCAACCTGATCCTGTCGCACGTGGCCGAACACGTGCTGGGTCTGCCGCGTTCCTTCTGAGGTGAGCATGCGACCGTTGGAAGGAATTACCGTCATCACCCTGGAACACGCCATCGCCGCGCCGTTCTGCACGCGCCAGCTGGCGGACCTGGGCGCGCGCGTGATCAAGGTCGAACGCCCCGGCGTGGGCGACTTTGCCCGCGCCTATGACAAGCGGGTGCGCGGCATGGCTTCGCACTTCGTCTGGACAAACCGCTCCAAGGAAAGCCTGACGCTGGACGTCAAGCACGAGGAAGCGCAAAACATTTTGCAGGGCTTGCTGGCCAAGGCCGACGTGCTGGTGCAGAACCTGGCGCCGGGCGCGGCCGCGCGGCTGGGCTTGTCGTACGAGGCGCTGAAGGAAAAATATCCGAGCCTGATCGTGTGCGACATTTCCGGCTATGGCAGCGATGGCCCGTACCGCGACAAGAAAGCCTACGACCTGCTGATCCAGAGCGAATCCGGCTTCGTCTCCACCACCGGCACCCCGGACGATCCGGCCAAGGCCGGCTGCTCGGTGGCCGACATTGCCGCCGGCATGTACGCCTATACCAATATCCTGGCGGCGCTGCTGCAGCGCGGCCGCAGCGGCCAGGGTTGCCGCATCGACGTCTCGATGCTGGAAGCCATGGCCGAGTGGATGAGCTATCCGCTGTATTACGCCTTCGACGGCGCGCCGCCGCCGCCGCGCGCCGGCGCCGCCCACGCC
>JAEVZY010000378.1 GCA_023392035.1 Pseudomonadota bacterium
CCAGCTGGCGCCGGCATTGTTGACCAGGATGTCGATGTGGCCGAGCTTCTGCATGGCCTGGTCTACCATGGCCTGCACCGCTTCCGGTTCCTGCAGGTCGGCAGCGATAGCCACCGCACTGATGCCCTGATCCTTCAGGTAAGCCACGGCCTCATCCAGATCCGCCTGCTTGCGCGACACCAGGGCCAGCGTGGCGCCTTGCTCGCCCAGGGCCTGGGCAATCTGCAAACCCAGGCCGCGCGAGCCGCCGGTCACCAGCGCGGTCTTGCCGGCCAGGTTGAACAATTCACTTACCTTGCGCATGTCGTCTCCTTGTGCCTTGTGTGTGCCGGTTCAGAACCAGGCATCCTGCATGTCCAGCGCCGTGGTATCCAGCTGTTCCAGCAAATCCAGTTGCGGCCCGACCCTGGGCAATTCCCAGCGGAAGAAATAGGCGGCCGCCTGCATCTTGCCGTGGTAGAAATCCTGATCCTCCCTGTCGTCGCGCGCCTGGCCCTGCATCGCCGCCAGCGCCTGTTCCAGCCAGATCCAGGCCAGCACGGTATGGCCGAACGCTTCCAGATAGGCGGAGGCATTGGCGAGCGTCTTGTTGAGGTCGCCCGCCGCGTGCACGGTGGCGGTCACTGATTCCAGCCGCTGCAGCACCTCTTCCAGCTGGCGCGATTGCGCCGCCAGTGCCGGCTGGCCCTCGCCGCGCGCGATGGTGTGACGCATGGTGGCCAGCAGCGCCTGCAAGGCCGCGCCTTCCTGCATCACCACCTTGCGGCCAAGCAGGTCCAGTCCCTGTATGCCATGGGTGCCCTCATGGATGGGGTTGAGGCGATTGTCGCGGTAGAACTGCTCGACATTGTATTCGCGGGTATAGCCATAACCGCCGTGCACCTGTATCGCCAGGTCATTGGCCTGCAGGCACCACTGGCTCGGCCAGGACTTGGCAATCGGCGTCAATATTTCCAGCAACAGGCTGGCCTGGCGACGCGCCTGCTCCTGCGGCGCGGTGCGTTCGTCGTCCACCAGCCGGGCGCAGTACAGGCATAGCGCCATGCCGCCTTCCACGTAGGCTTTTTGCGCCAGCAGCATGCGTTTCACATCGGTGTGCTCGATGATCTTCAGCTGCGGCTGGGAAGGATCCTTGTTCAAGGGGTGCCGACCCTGCGGACGGTTGCGCGCATAGTCCCGCGCATGCAGGTAGCCGGTATACCCCAGCGCCACCGCGCCCAGGCCCACGCCTATCCTGGCTTCGTTCATCATGTGGAACATGTTGGCCAGGCCGCGATGCAGCTCTCCTGCCAGGAAGCCCACTGCGCCGGCACGGCCGCCGGGCAGGAACTTGCCCTCGCCGAAATTGAGCAGGCAGTTGGTGGTGCCGCGGTAGCCCATCTTGTGGTTCAGGCCGGCCAGCACCACGTCGTTGCGTTCGCCGATCCCGCCCTGCCCGTCTGGAAGAAACTTGGGCACGATGAACAGCGAAATGCCCTTCACGCCCGGAATCAGCTTGCCGTTTTCATCCGGCACCTTGGCCAGCACGAGGTGCACGATGTTCTCCGACAATTCGTGCTCGCCGCCGGAAATCCACATTTTGTTGCCGGTGAGGCGATAGCTGCCGTCGGCCTGCGGCTCGGCGCGGGTGGTGATGTCGGACAGACTGGAGCCGGCTTGCGGCTCCGACAGGCACATGGTGCCGAACCAGCGCCCGGCCAGCATCGGTTTGACGTAAGTTTCAATCTGCTCGGGCGTGCCGCATTTGAGCAGGGTATTGGCGTTGCCTATCGTCAGAAACGGATAGGCCGACGTCCCGACATTGGCCGCCTTGAACCAGGCGAACGCCGCCTTCTCCACCAGGCAAGGCAGTTGCATGCCGCCGCGCTCGAAATCCTGCCCGGCGGCCATCAAGCCGGCGGCAGAGAAGGCGTCCAGCGCCTTCTTGACTTCCGGGATGATGTGCACCCGCTCGCCATCGAAATGCGGCTCGTTCTGGTCCGCCTTCTTGTTGTGCGGCGCGAACAGATCCGTGGCGATGCGCTCGCAAGTATCGATGGCGGCATCGAAGGTTTCGCGGCTGTGCTCGGCAAAGCGCTCGCGCCGGGTCAGGCTTTCGGCATCCAGCCACTCGTACAGCAGGAATTCGAGGTCCCGCCGCGACAGGATTTTCGAATCCATGTCGGCACGCGCCTTACAGCACTTCGAACAAACCTGCCGCGCCCTGGCCGCCGCCAATGCACATGGTGACCACCACGTATTTCACGCCGCGCCGTTTGCCTTCGATCAACGCATGGCCGACCAGGCGCGCACCGGAGACGCCATAGGGATGACCGACCGCGATCGCGCCGCCATTCACATTCAAGCGGTCCATCGGAATGCCCAGGGTGTCGGCGCAGTACAGCACCTGCACCGCGAAGGCTTCGTTCAATTCCCACAGGCCGATGTCATCCACCTTGAGGCCGGCTTTCTTCAGCAGCTTGGGGATGGCAAACACGGGGCCGATGCCCATTTCATCCGGCTCGCAACCGGCGACAGCAAAGCCGCGGAAGGCGCCCAGCGGCTGCAAGCCCTTGCGCTCGGCAACAGCGCTGTTCATGACGATCGCCATCGAGCCGCCATCGGAAAACTGGCTGGCATTGCCGGCCGCGATCACGCCGCCGGGAATCGCCGGCTTGATCTTGGATACGCCTTCATAGGTGGTGTCGGCGCGGATGCCTTCGTCGGCGCTGATGGTGACTTCGCGCGTGAAGATGCGGCCGCTGTCCTTGTCGGCCACGCCCATGATGGTGGTCATGGGCACGATTTCGGCATCGAACTTGCCGGCGGCCGCGGCGGCCGCGGCGCGTTGCTGGCTTTGCGCGCCGTACTGGTCCTGGCGCTCGCGGCCGATGTGGTAGCGGCTGGCAACCGTTTCGGCGGTCTGCAGCATGGGCCAATAGACTTCCGGCTTGTGCTGCTTCAACCAGGTTTCGGCCAGCATGTGGCGGTTGGATTCGTTCTGCACGCAGGAAATCGATTCCACCCCGCCGGCGGCGTAGATGTCGCCTTCGCCGGCAATGATGCGCTGCGCAGCCATGGCAATCGTTTGCAGGCCGGAAGAGCAGAAGCGGTTGATGGTGACGCCCGCCGTGCTCACCGGGCAGCCCGCGCGCAAGGCAACCTGGCGCGCGATATTGCTGCCGGTTGCGCCTTCCGGAAAGGCGCAGCCGACCAGCACGTCTTCCACTTCAGCGCCGTCGATCTTCGCTCGCTCGATTGCGGCTTTCAAAACATGGCCGCCAAGGGTGGCGCCATGCGTCATGTTGAACGCGCCTTTCCAGGATTTGGCAAGCCCGGTGCGGGCGGTGGATACGATGACGGCGTCGGTCATGCAAGTCTCCTGTCTTGTTCGAGGGCCGGGTCGGCTCAGTGGACCGAGAATAGCATATTCGTACGGTCGTTCTAAAACAGATGGCGACGCCGCAGCGCGGGGCTACAGCCGCTGCGCTTGCGCTTGTGCCTCGGCCTGCTTCTCGTCTTCCCCGGACTCACCCAACTCCACCAAAAGAGATTTCTTCCTCGATACAGAACTGCCTCTTACCGTGCCGTTGAGCTGGTCGGCCAGCTCCAGAAGGCTTGCATGCTCTCCCATCAGCGCATATCCGCGCCAGGTCAGAAATTTCACTTTGATCTCCGCGTGGAAAGCATGCCGTTGCAACATCCGACACGCAGTATTCAGCGCATCCAGGCAGGCCTTCGTGCCGGGATTGCCCTGCAGCCGCAGCTGGCTCGGATCTCGATTGCTTTCTTTACGTGCATGCACGGCCATCACCAGCAGGCGCGCGCCCACGGCGCCGATGCGGTTCCCGCGCAGATTCAGGTGCCCCAGGCTGTGGTGCTGGTGCAGGGTTTGCGCCATCTGCTTTGCGCTCGCCTCGTTGCACCCCGTGTTTTCCAAACCCAGCCGGACCAGCGGCGTGTCCCTGCGCAGCAGATCGACCATCGGCCAGCAAACCTGATCGCCCGCGCACAGCGGGTTGTTCGACACGTCGAGGTAGTACACATTGCGACACTTGCCGGCAAGTTCCACCAGCTGCGAGAAGTCGTCCTCGATCAAACCATTGCCGCTGGCATCCAGCACTACCGGACAACTCACAGGCAGGCGGCTCTGCAAAGCCAAGACCTCGGCCATGAAGCGTTGGCGTCCGATCCCGGCCGCGTCCAACTTGATCGGAACACCGCAGAGCTCGAGCAACTGCGCCTGCACCTCTGCGCACGGTGCGCCCTTGGCAAAGCTCACCCCCACCGCCGGCAGAATGGACAAGTCGGTCCCGCCCGGCGCGCCGCCCAATATCTCCACGCATTGCGCGAATGCCTGCCGCAAGCGGAATGCGTTCGCAAGCAGCTTGCGCGCCGTGGCCTTCCATTCCTCCCGCAGGCCGGCGGCGAAGACTGTGCTGAAGGCTTGCCCGAAATCTTGATTGTTCAGCAGAAAATCGCTCACTTCCCTTTGCGGCTGCCAAGCCGTCTTGGCAAACATGAGCAGGGGATGGGAGCGGAAAAAGCGCCGTTCAAAGCAAGTAAATATTCTGATCCTGAGCTCGGGCGGCAAGGAAAGGATCGGACTGATCGCGCTGGTGCTGCTCGGCAAAGTTTGAGCATCGCACCGCGGGCCGCTTGTCATGCCAGGGTTGGCAGGGTTCGAAGTCGAGTTGGGGGAAATGCTGGGGTTTGCGGTCGATTGAGCGCCGAATGTTTCGATAGCCGGCGCAGTGGCAGAAGGAAGCATGGGAGTGAGCGGAAAGCCGTGAACGAAGGCCTTGAGTGCGTCCCCACCCCCTGTAAGTTTCTGTAAGTTTGAAGAAAGTTATCCGTAAGTTTGGCCGCCTAGACTCGCCCCAAGCTACGGGTTATCCGGGGCTTGACTCACTCATTCCTTCAAATAAACAGGAGACAGCATGGCTACAGTCCAGACCGCCTCGCGCGGTATCACGGCTGAAGAGCGCAAAGTTATCTTCGCTTCTTCCCTGGGTACCGTGTTCGAATGGTATGACTTCTATCTGTACGGCTCGCTGGCAGGGATCATCGCCAAGCAGTTCTTCGCCGGCACCGATCCGAATACCGCTTTCATCTTCGCGCTCTTGGCGTTTGCCGCCGGCTTCATCGTGCGTCCTTTCGGCGCGCTGGTGTTCGGCCGACTGGGCGACATGATCGGTCGCAAATACACCTTCCTGATCACCATCCTGATCATGGGCAGCTCGACCTTCATCGTCGGCCTGCTGCCGACCTACGCCACCATGGGCATCGCCGCGCCGATCATCCTGATCTCGCTGCGCATCCTGCAAGGCCTGGCGCTGGGCGGCGAGTACGGCGGTGCCGCCACCTATGTGGCCGAGCATGCGCCCAACGACAAGCGCGGCGCCTTCACCGCGTGGATCCAGACCACTGCCACGCTCGGCCTGTTCCTGTCGCTGATCGTGATCCTGGCCACCCGCAATGCCATGGGCGAAGCCGCCTTTGCCGACTGGGGCTGGCGCATTCCTTTCCTGCTGTCGGTGTTCCTGCTCGCCATTTCGGTGTGGATCCGGCTGTCGATGAATGAGTCGCCGGCGTTTGCCCGCATGAAGGCAGAGGGCAAGACTTCCAAGGCGCCGCTGTCGGAAGCCTTCGGCCAATGGAAGAACCTGAAGATCGTGATCCTGGCCCTGGTCGGCCTGACCGCCGGCCAAGCCGTGGTCTGGTACACGGGCCAGTTCTATGCCCTGTTCTTCCTCACCCAAACCCTGAAGGTGGATGGCGCGACCGCCAACATCCTGATCGCCGCTTCGCTGGTGATCGGTACGCCCTTCTTCATCATCTTCGGCTCGCTGTCGGACAAGATCGGCCGCAAGCCGATCATCCTCGGTGGCTGCCTGATCGCCGCGCTGACCTACTTCCCGCTGTTCCAGGCGCTGACCCACTACGCCAATCCCAAGCTGGAAGCCGCCATCAAGTCTTCGCCGGTGACCGTGGTTGCCGACCCGTCGCGTTGCCAGTTCCTGTTCAACCCGACCGGCACCAAGAAGTTCACCAGCTCCTGCGATATCGCCCGCACCCTGCTGGCCAATGCCTCGGTGGCCTACACCAATGAAGAGGCCCCGGCCGGCAGCCTCGCCAAGGTGAAGATCGGCGACAAGGTGATCGAAGGCTACGATGCCCACGGCTTGTCCAAGGCCGAGGCCGACGCCAAGGACAAGGCCTTCAAGAAAGACATCAGCGACGCCATCAAGGCCGCCGGCTATCCGGCCAGCGCCAATCCGGCCGAGATTAACAAGGGCATGGTGCTGTTGATCCTGACCATCCTGGTGATCTACGTGACCATGGTCTACGGACCGATCGCCGCCATGCTGGTCGAGATGTTCCCGACCCGCATCCGCTACACCTCGATGTCCCTGCCCTACCACATCGGCAATGGCTGGTTCGGCGGCCTGCTGCCGACCACCTCCTTCGCGCTGGTGGCCTTGAAGGGCGACATCTACTACGGCCTCTGGTATCCGATCGTCATCGCGCTGATCACTTTCGTGGTCGGCATGCTGTTCATCCGCGAAACCAAGGACAACGACATCTACGCGCTCGAACGCGGTTGATGACAGACGGACGGCCAGTCCGTCCTCTGCCATCCCTCAACGCCTTGCCGATTTTCGGCAAGGCGTTTTTCTTTGGGCGGACGCGAGGAAAAGTCTATTGACAGGCCAGCCTGGCATATTCACCGAGAGCGTCTGCCACCTGGCGACGCAAGACCAACAGGCGCGGGTCGGGCTTTTCCGGCGACAGCTCGGGCAAAAAGCCGATGGTGCCTTCGATCTGCGCCAGCAGGCTGCGCGCCACCACGTGGTACTCCAGGGCCCCGCGGAAGCGATCGAAGCAAGCGCGCAATGCCTTGCGGTCGGGATGTTCTTCAAGCAGCTGCGCGGCGAAATCCTTCAAGTCGGCCGCCACCGGTTTGGACTTGGCAAGGAGATCCGGCACTTTCGTGAGCAAGCCCATCAGGGAAACGGTGTTGGTATAGGCCTGGGTCGTGTCATTGGAAGCCGCAGGCGTTCCGGCCAGGGATTCAGCATGCAGCTTCGGCGGGGTAAGGGGGAACGCGCGCTCATACGGCCGTGGTCTTGGCGATGGCGGCTCTGCCTTGGCCACGCCTGAACTGGAATTGCTGGCCGACGTGGCCGTGGGCTGGCGTGCGGGCGAGGACAAGCTGCGCAGCGTGGTGGTCTTCTGAAGCGCCTTGACTGGCGAGGGGCTTCTGCTGGGCTTGTTCGCACCAGAATTATTGCTGCTGGCGTTGCTGCTGTTGTTGCTGCTGTTGCTGCTGTTGGAGCGGCCGCGGTATGGGCTGTTGCCGTTCAAGGCTTCACGCTGCCGCGCCGTGCCCGGCAAGTTGGGCAAACTGCTGGCCAGTGGCGATGTGGGTGCCGGCGCCGCCGCCCGGGCCGCAAGCTGCCCCCGCGCCTCGGTGCTGACATGGGCCGAAAATGGTGAGCTTGGCGAGAATGGCGAAAACGGCGTGGCGCTCAGCTCGCTGCCAGGCGTGACAGTCTCGGCCGATTTGGGTTTGGCGGTCGGAGTGACCAGGGCAAGCTGTTCGCTCTCACTCTCGGCCATGTCGGCGCGTCTGCCATGACTGACGCGCAATACCTGGACGCTACCGCCCTCCTGGACCGGCGTCGACTCGCTCGAACCGAAGTGTTTGCCTTGCTGCGACGTGCCGATGGAACCTGATGCTTGCAAAATTTCCTCCTGCGGACAAAAGACGAATCGAGAATCGATGCGCCTTCGTCGCAGAGGAAAGATTCAACGGAGATTTATTAATACGTGGCGCGGACAACGGCTCAGCGTTTTTCATCTGTGCGCTTGCAGTCTGCTTGGGACCTGTCCCCTTCCTGTCAGGGCTGCAGCCTCAGCGTTCCCATTCCTCCCTGCTCCGCCCGCGACCTTTGCATGCTGACGCTCAAATATTCGCCATGCGCCCAGCGCTCGCTGAAATTGCGATAGAGGGTGGATAGCGGATTGCCCGACTGGCCGGTGGAATGCATCAGCCACAAACTCTCGGGAGAGGACAAGTCGTACACCGCCCGCAAACTGGCGGCATGACGGTTTTCGAAGGGATGGGCGGTATCGCGCGGGTTGTAGCGACCGACGTTCACGGTATAGGTGTCGCCGGCCGAGGGCACACGCAATTCGAACAACCAAGCCAAGGCCGGCACCTGACTGAATGGACGATGTTCTGAACGCGCATCATGCGCAAGGCCCCAGCGCCAGGCCTGCATGTCATTGCCGTATTGCCGGCTGAGCGTCGTGACCGCCGCTTCCAGGGCTTGCGACTGCAGCGTCGCGCAGTCAGTGGGCGCGGCGCCGGGACGCACATCACGGCACCAGGCGGATTGGCCATTGCGACCGAGCAGCGCGTCACGCATCGGCGCATGTACGTTGCGCTGCTCGAAATAGTCTTTCATCAGCGCCTCGCCCAGCTCATCGGAAAACATGCGCCAGGCCAGTTCGCGCGTCCATTCATTGAACAGCAAGGGCTGCGGCGCATCGGCGCGCATGTCACCCTGCCAGTTTTGCAGCAACTGCAGCGCCTCCCCGCCACGCGCGCTCAAGGGACGGGTCTGGCGCAGCACCGGCAGCAACTCTGCCGCCGCCAGGGACAGCGTGTCCTGCTGCATGCGCCTGAAGCTTTGCGGGTCGTGCTTGTCCTGCGCGGAAAGCAGGCTGGCTATGCGTTGGGCCCGATACGGCAAATGCCATTCGCTGGTGAGGAAATACGGATAGTCGGGCCCGACGATTTTTTCATTGGCGCTGGCGATGCGGCCGGACGCAGGATTGAAACGCTGCGGCAAGGCTTCGAAAGGGATATAGCCGTTCCAGTCGTAACGCGCATCCCAGCCCGGGGCGGGCGCCAGCCCCATCAAGTCATTGCCGGGCTTGCGCAGCGGCACCCGGCCGGGCGCGATGAAGCCGATATTGCCATCGACATCGGCGTACACGATGTTTTGCTGGGGCGCATGAAAATCGCGCATGACTTGCACGAAACCGTTCCAGTCGCCGACGCTGGCCAGGCGGATGGCCACGCGCGAGGTCTTGTCGTCCGGCTGCAATGCGGTCCAGGCAAAGGCCACCACATATTGGCGGCTGTCCAGGCCGGTCTTCTCGATCACCGGCAAGGCGCCGGTCACGATGGGACCATGCCGGCTTTCACGCACTTTCATGCGGACCTCGGGCTGGCCCTTCACGCGCAGGACTTCTTCGCGCTCCTGGAAGGCGAGCCAGCCCTCGGGCGTCTGGTATTGGCCCGGCGCGCCGGGGCGCACGTGTTCAATGAACAAGTCCTGGACGTCCGGCCCGGTATTGGTGAAGCCCCAGGCAATGCGGCGATTGCGGCCCAGCACCATGCCCGGAACGCCCGGCAAGGTGGCGCCCACCACTTCCAGCCCTGGCGCCGACAGATGGGCGAAATACCAGAGCGAAGGCGCGGTCAGGCCCAGATGCGGATCGTTGGCCAGCAAGGGCTTGCCGCTGGTGCTCTGTGCACCATTCACCACCCAGTTGTTGGAGCCCAGTCCGTCCACACCGGAAGGCGGCGCCATTGCCATCAGCTTTTGCAGGTCTTCCAGGCTGGCATTCAGTTCGCGGTACAGCGCGCCGAAGTCGCGCGTGGCCAAGGGCGCGTCGCCCGGATAAGGCGGCAGGAAGGCATTGATCTGGGCCTGGGACAGGCGCTGGGACAGGCGCATGCGCAAGACTTCCTGGGTCCAGTTGCCGCCCAGGTCCCAGGCCATCATGGTTTGCCAGGCGATGGAATCGGCCGGCGTCCAGGGTTCCGGCGCCGGTGCGCCAGTCAGGAAGAATTCCGGCGGCAAAGCCTGCTGGCGACTGGCAAGAAAGGCATTCACGCCATCGGCGTAGGCAGTCATCAGCGAGCGGGTTTCGGCATCCAGCTTGCTCCAGATGCGATCGGCGTTGTGGCGCACGCCCAGGGTGCGCAGGAAGCGGTCGGTCGGCAAGGCCTTGGGGCCGAGGATTTCGGCGACCCGGCCGGCGGCGATGCGGCGATTCATTTCCATTTGCCACAAGCGGTCTTGCGCATGCACATAGCCCAGGCTGAACCAGGCGTCGCGCGCCGATGCGGCATAGATGTGGGGAATGCCGTCCTTGTCGCGCACGACGTCGACCGCCTGGCGCAAACCGGGCGCCTGCGCCTGGCCGCTCATTTGCGGCAGGCTGGCCTGGCGGTACCACAGCAAGCCAGCCGCCAGCAAGGCAAGCGACAGCAACAATGCAATCGCGGTCCAACCCAGGATTCTCTTCATGCGGCACGCCTTATAATTTTGCTTTACTCACTTCACACCAGGACCGGCAATGACAAGCGCACATCATAAAGACTTTATGCAATTCGATGTCGCCATCGTCGGCAGCGGACTGGCCGGAATGTCGGTGGCCCTGCATCTGGCCGAAACCCACAAGGTATTGTTGATCGCCAAGCGCGGCCTGATGGAAGGCGCCAGCGACTGGGCGCAAGGCGGCATTGCCGCCGTGCTCGATTCGCACGACAGCGTGGACGCGCATGTGCAGGACACGCTGATTGCCGGCGCCGGCTTGTGCGATGCCGCCGCCACCCGCAGCATCATCGAGCGCAGCAGCGCTGCCATCGACTGGCTGATCCAGTTGGGTGTGCCGTTCACGCCGGATGCCGGCGCCGAACGCGGCTTTCACCTGACGCGCGAAGGCGGCCACAGCCAGCGCCGCATCATCCACGCGGCCGACGCCACCGGGCACGCGGTGCAGACCACGCTGGCGCAAAGGGTGGCCGCGCACGCCAACATCACGGTGCTGGAAGAACACATCGCGATCGACCTGATCACCACACGCCACCTGCAGCGCAGCGGCCCCAATCGCTGCCTGGGCCTGTATGTGCAGGACATCCGCAATCAACGCGTGCTGACGATTGCCGCCGCCCACACGGTGCTGGCCACCGGCGGCGCCGGCAAGGTCTATCTCTACACCAGCAATCCCGACACCGCCACCGGCGACGGCATTGCCATGGCCTGGCGCGCCGGCTGCCGGGTGGCCAACATGGAGTTCATCCAGTTTCATCCGACCTGCCTGTATCACCCGTTTGCGAAATCCTTTCTCATCAGCGAAGCGGTGCGCGGCGAAGGCGGTCGTCTGATTCTGCCGGCCAGCGCCGGCGCTGCCGCCGGCCAACGCTTCATGCCGGCGCATGACGCGCGCGGCGAACTGGCGCCGCGCGACGTGGTGGCGCGCGCCATCGATTTCGAAATGAAAAAGCGCGGCCTGGAACATGTCGACCTGGATATCTCGCATCAAAGTCCGGAGTTCCTGCAGGCGCATTTCCCCAACATCATGGCGCGCTGCAAGCAATACGGCATCGACATCACCAAAGAGCCGATCCCGGTGGTGCCGGCCGCGCATTACACCTGCGGCGGGGTGGTCACCGACATGCAGGCACGCACCGACATCGAAGGACTGTATGCCGTCGGCGAAACGGCCTACACCGGCTTGCACGGCGCCAATCGCCTGGCCAGCAATTCGCTGCTGGAATGCCTGGTGCTGGGACGCGCCGCCGGCCAGCATATCGCCGCCAATGGCGGCCAGGCCGAAGCAAAATTGCCGGCCTGGGATGAAAGCCTGGTGACCAATGCGGACGAGGAAGTGGTGATCTCCCACAACTGGGACGAACTGCGGCGCTCGATGTGGAATTACGTCGGCATCGTGCGCACCACGCGCCGCCTGCAGCGCGCGCAAAACCGCATTGTGCTGCTGCAGGAAGAAATCGACGAGTACTACCGCCGCTTCCGCGTGACGCGCGATCTGGTTGAATTGCGCAATCTGGTGCAGGTGGCCAAGCTGATCGTGGAGTGCGCCTTGTCGCGCCACGAAAGCCGTGGGCTGCACGAGTCGCGCGACTTTCCGCAGACCCTGCCAATGGCGCTGCCGACGGTGCTGACGCCCGCCGCCTGAGGCGCTTCGGCCGGCCGTGGCGGCATGCGCGTATGCGGGCATGTGCGCCAGCAAGATGCCGCAAAAGAGGCTGGTCCCCGCTTCGAATTCCAGCACGCGCCAATCAGGCGCCGCGAAAAAAAGCCGGAGGCCCTGCGGCCCCCGGCTCCTGATTGCGACTCGCCTGCCTGCTTGCTCAGCCGGTAGTCGTCGTACCCGCTGCCGAGCCGGTGCCGGCAGTGCCGGTTGCACCCGTGGTGCCGGCGGTGCCGCTGCCGGTGGTGCCGGT
>JAEVZY010000020.1 GCA_023392035.1 Pseudomonadota bacterium
GCTCAGGCGGCGCGCATTTCAGACTCGGACAGGATCTCCCACTTGCCATTGCGCAGACCTTCTATCGGGCGGAAGTTGGTTTTGTAGGCCATCTTCGCGCTCTCCGCGATCCAGTAACCCAGATAGACATAGGGCAGTTCGAGCGCGCGCGCCTGCTCCAGTTGCCACAGCACGTTGTAGGTGCCATAACTGGCGCGCGGCTGGTCCGGGTCGTAAAAGGTGTAGACCGACGACAAGCCGTCTTCCAGGATGTCGATGATGCTGAGCATGCGCAGCACCTGCTGCGCATCGCGGAATTCCACCAGCCGCGTATTCACCTTGCTTTGCAGGAGGAACTGGGCGTACTGGTCGCGGCTGTCATGGTCCATGCCGCCGCCGGCGTGGCGCACCGATTGATAACGAAGATAAAGATCGTAATGCTCGGCGCTGTAGGCCAGCCCGGTGACCCAGGCGCTCAAGTCCTGGTGTTTTTGCCAGGCACGGCGCTGGCTGCGCCCCGGCTTGAAATCCGCCACCCGCACCCGCACCGGCATGCAAGCCTGGCAACCATCGCAATACGGCCGATAAGTGAACACACCACTGCGACGAAAGCCGCTGCGCACCAAGTCCGAATAAATATCGGCGTTGATCAAATGCGAGGGCGTGGCAACCTGGGAGCGCGCCTGACGATCGGGCAGATAACTGCAAGGGTAGGGCGCCGTTGCATAGAACTGCAGCGTCGAAAACGGCAGGTCTTTCAGGTGCGTCATTGGATGAATGCGCTAATCGATGACCGGAACACTGTACATTGGTGCGCGCTCACCCGCAAAAGTTTTTCAGCTCACCGCCGAAAAGCGCAAGAGGCTGCCATTTAGCGATGGATGCTTGATCGATCGCTTGGCGCAAGTGTTGCAGGAAGGCGCTGCGCGCGATCGGCCGGGCGCCCAACGAAGCCAGATGCGAAGTCTCTTGCTGGCAATCGATCATCTTGACGCCGTGCTCGCGCAGGAAATGCACCAGGTAGACCAAGGCGATCTTGGAACCGTCGGGTATGCGGGTGAACATCGATTCGCCATAGAACATTCTTCCGATGGCCACGCCATAGGCACCGGCCACAAGTTCGCCATCCAGCCATAGTTCGGAGGAATGGGCATGGCCCTGGGCATGCAAGCCGCAATAACCGGCCACGATGTCTTCGGAAATCCAGGTGCCTGCGCCGCTGGCGCGCGGTTGTGCACAGGCCCGCATCACGCCCTCGAAATTTTGATCGAAGCAGATGCGCGGCGCGCCAGGCTGGCCCATTTCGCGTTCGGTCTTGCGCAGTTTTTTCGCCAGGCTGTGCGAGATGCGCAATTCATCAGTATGCAAGACCATGCGCGGATCGGTGCTCCACCACAGGATGGGCTGGCCTTCCGAGTACCAGGGAAAAATGCCATGGCGATACGCATCCAGCAGGCGTGCGGGAGAAAGATCGGCGCCCGCGGCCAGCAAGCCGGGCGCGCCGTCTTCTTCGACCAGGGCGCGGCGAACGTCCGGGAATGGGGTATCGACTTCCAGCCAGGGGATCATGCTTTCACCAAAAACGCGCCGCGGGCCGCACAAGCGTGGAGCGCGGAAAGCCCACGGCAAGAATTCGCCCTTTTAAAATCAAAGACTTGCGATCTCGCACCAAATTGGCTTGAATATTGCTTCCAATCAGCGCTTTTCATATTCCTGCACCTGTTTGGGGAGAAATCCGCATGGAAGCAATACGGCACGGAGCCGATACTCTGTTTATCTTGTTGGGCGCCATCATGATCCTGGCCATGCACGCGGGATTTGCCTTTCTTGAATTGGGGACGGTCCGCAAAAAGAACCAGGTCAATGCGCTGGTGAAAATCTTAGTGGATTTTGCGGTCTCGACCATCGCCTATTTCTTTGTCGGCTATGGCATCGCCTATGGCCTTCACTTTTTTGGCCGTGCGGATGTGCTGGCCCAGAAGAACGGCTATGAGCTGACCAAGTTCTTTTTCCTGTTGACCTTCGCTGCCGCCATTCCCGCCATTGTGTCGGGCGGCATCGCCGAGCGGGCGCGCTTTCACCCGCAATTGCTGGCCACGGCTTTCCTGGTCGGGCTGGTCTATCCGTTTTTTGAAGGCATCGCCTGGAACCACAACCTGGGTGTGCAAGCCTGGCTGAATTCCAGCTTCGGCGCCGAGTTTCATGACTTTGCCGGTTCGGTGGTGGTGCATGCGGTGGGCGGCTGGATTGCCTTGCCGGCGGTCATGCTGCTGGGTGCGCGCCGCGGACGCTACTCGCGCGATGGCGTCATGGCCGCGCATCCGCCGTCCTCGATTCCCTTCCTGGCGCTGGGCGCCTGGATCCTGACCGTGGGCTGGTTCGGCTTCAATGTCATGAGCGCGCAAACCCTGGACAAGATCAACGGCCTGGTCGCCATCAACTCGCTGATGGCCATGGTGGGCGGTACGCTGGCTGCGGTCCTGGCCGGCAAGAACGACCCCGGCTTCGCCTATAACGGTCCGCTGGCGGGACTGGTGGCGATCTGCGCCGGTTCGGACCTGATGCATCCGCTGGGGGCGCTGGTCACCGGCGGCATCGCCGGCGCGCTCTTCGTGTGGACCTTCACCATCGTGCAAAACAAATGGCACATCGACGATGTGCTGGGTGTCTGGCCCTTGCACGGACTGTGCGGCGCCTGGGGCGGTATCGCCGCCGGCATCTTCGGGTTGAAAGCGCTCGGCGGCCTGGGCGGGGTCAGTCCCGCTTCGCAATTGCTCGGTACTGTGATGGGCGTGGCGATTGCGCTGGCGGGCAGCTTCGTGGTGTATGGCTTGATCAAGAAATTTCTCGGCTTGCGCCTGGACCCGGAACAGGAGTTCATGGGCGCCGATTTGAGCATCCATCGCATCTCGTCCACGGCCGAGCGCGAAACGAGCTGGTAAGCGCAACGGGCTGGCAAGCCCGCAGCCTGCTCAGGTCGGAATCGGTTCCTTGTAGTGGCGCAGGATGTCGTGCGTATGCATGCCGAAATCGCCGCGGCCCTCGCGCCGCTTCCTGAGGTCGGCAAACAGGAACTTCAAGGTGTGGACGATGGTGGGGAAGGAGATCTCGTCCCAGGGGATCTCTTCTTCCGCAAACAGCTGCACGTCCAGGCTTTCCACGCCGGCGGCGTAATCCAGGTCGAGCAGCCGGGCCAGGTAGAACATGTGCACCTGGTGCACATGCGGCACATTCAGCAATGAAAACAGCGGCCCGATTTCAATATGGGCGCCGGCTTCTTCTTCGGTTTCACGCTGTGCGGCCTGGGCCGTGGTCTCGGCGTTCTCCATGAAGCCGGCGGGCAGGGTCCAGTAGCCGCGGCGCGGCTCGATGGCCCGTTTGCACAGCAGCACCTTGGTCACGCCATCTTCTTCCCACAGCGGAATCGAGCCGATCACCATCTTCGGATTCTGATAATGGATGGTGCCGCAATGGGTGCACACGAAACGCTCGCGCGTGTCGTCGGGAGGAATACTCAGCGCCACCGGATGGGCGCATTCTGAACAGAATTTCATGAGCTGTAAGGTGTGAAACGAACGAGCCGTGCGCATGCGGATTGCAGCGAGTTGGCAGTGTATCACCCGGCCAATTTGTGAAACTTGTTTGCAATTCGGATCGATGATGTGTATAGTTCGTTTCTTCAGACGCGGGGTGGAGCAGTCTGGCAGCTCGTCGGGCTCATAACCCGAAGGTCGTAGGTTCAAATCCTGCCCCCGCAACCAGCCTCATATTCCCTGCCCGACACAAAAAAAATAATCACGGGCGTGTGGAAAGCAGCACCAATCGAAAGCGGCAGTAATCGAAGCAGCACCTGGTGGTTTATATCAACCACGGGAACCCCGGTTATCAACCCTTCGTCATTTTCACAATGACCGTCGCAGTCTAAGTTCTGCATCGTGCAACCAATTCGCCGTCCAGGAATCGCATGAATACTGCTGAGGCCAAAAAAGTCCTCGAGACAGCCTTGCTGTGCGCGCATGAACCACTGACCATCAACGATCTGAAGAAGCTCTACCTCGATGAAGACGAGGTCGGCGCCGATACCGTCAAGCGCATGCTGGAAGAATTGCGCGGCGACTGGTCCGAGCGCGGAATCGAGCTGGTGGCGCTGTCCACCGGTTGGCGCTTTCAAAGCCGGCCGCAGATGAAAGTCTATCTTGAGCGCCTGAATCCCGAAAAGCCGCCGCGCTATACCCGCGCCACGCTGGAAACCCTGGCCATCATCGCTTACCGCCAGCCTGTCACGCGGGGCGATATCGAAGAAATACGCGGCGTCACGGTCAATTCGCAGACCATCAAGATGCTGGAAGACCGTGGCTGGATCGAAACCATAGGCCATCGCGATGTGCCCGGGCGGCCGGCGCTGTTTGCCACCACCCGCCAGTTCCTGGACGACCTCGGCCTGTCGGCCTTGTCGCAGTTGCCGCCGCTGGAGCCGGTGGGCAAGGGTGTCGATGGCGATGGCGCGAACTTGTCGGCACTGCAGGCATTCGAAGATGCATTGCCGGCACAGGAAAGCGAGCAGGCTTCCATGCAGTTTGACGCCGATGGCGAGCCGGCACCGGTTGAGCCGCTGCCGGCGGCAGAGACAGAACAGGCAGCATTGGAAGAAGCGCCAGAACAAGCAGCACCAGAACAAGCAGCACCAGAACAAGCAGCGCCAGCGGCGCCGCAGCTTACCGCAACAGAACCGGCCGGGATGGCCGAACCCACTGCAGAATCAGAAGATGACGTTTCCACACGAGACTGAGCCGTCTGCCGCCGATGAAGGCCGCAAGGCAGGCGCGCAAGAACTCCAGGCGGAGCCCAATGGCGATGCCGGCAATGACAATGCCGAACGGCCGGCCAAACCCAAGCGCAGCCTGCGCGGTCCGCGCAGCCTGAGGCGCGGCAAGGACAAGGTCGCCGGCAAGCAGGACGAAGCCCGCCCCGAAGGCGAGGCAGGCGAGGCCCAGCCGGGCGCCGAGGCAAAGGCCGATGCGCCGGCCCGCAACGGCGCGGGCGAAGCCCGGGCGCCGCGCAATGGGCGCAACGACCGCAAGAAGCGCAACAACCAGCGGGGCAACGGCGCCCAGGCCGGACAGCGTCCGCAGGGCGGCCAGCAGAAACAAGGCAAGCCCCAGCGCGAACGCGGCGCCAGCGCGGACGATGTGTTCAGCCTGGTCACCTCCGGCGAATTCGATTCCGTCTATGAAGAAAAAGAAGGCGCCAAGCCGCAGCCGCAACGCAATGTGCGGCGCGACCTGACCGCCGAAGACGATGCACCCAAGTTGCACAAGGTCCTGGCCGATGCCGGACTGGGATCGCGCCGCGACATGGAGGAGCTGATCGTCGCCGGCCGGGTTTCCGTCAACGGCGAACCGGCCCATATCGGTCAGCGCATCCTGCCCACCGATCAAGTGCGCATCAATGGCAAGCTGGTGCAGCGCAAGGTCAGCAAGCGCCCGCCGCGCGTGCTGGTGTATCACAAGCCAGCTGGCGAAATCGTCAGCACCAGCGATCCCGAAGGCAGGCCCTCGGTGTTCGATCGCTTGCCTCCCATCAAGGCCGGCAAATGGCTGGCCGTGGGGCGCCTGGATTTCAATACCGAAGGCTTGCTGCTGTTTACCACTTCCGGCGATCTGGCCAACCGCCTGATGCATCCGCGCTACGGCATCGACCGCGAATACGCGGTGCGCACCCTGGGCGAACTGGAAGAGGGCATGCGCCAGAAGCTGCTGGCGGGCGTTGAATTGTCCGACGGCCCAGCCCAGTTCTCGCGGATTGCCGATGGCGGTGGCGAAGGCGCCAACCGCTGGTACCGGGTCACCATCGGCGAAGGCCGCAATCGCGAAGTGCGGCGCATGTTCGAAGCCGTCGGCCTGACGGTTTCGCGGCTGATCCGCACGCGCTATGGCAATTTCACACTGCCGCCCACGCTCAAGCGCGGACGCTGGGATGAACTGGAAGAAAATGCAGTGCGCTCGCTTTTGGCGCAATGCGGCCTGGAAAAGAAGGGCGGCGGCGCCCAGGCGCAGCCCAAGGGCAATCGTCCGCAGCGCGGTGCCAACGGCAATGTGGCCCATCCGCGCCAGGACGGAAACCGCGGCTGGGGCCAAGGCCAGGGCCAGGGGCAGGGACAAGGACAAGGCCGGCAGCAACGCTCGCGCCAGCCCGATCCGCTGCAAACCGCTCTCGGTTTCCCCGGCATGGCCCGGCCGCGGGTGACGCCGGGCCGGGGCGACCAGACCATTCCCGGCAGCCACGCCAAGGTGAATATGCGCGGCGCCGGTGGCGGGCAGAGGCGCCGCTCGCGCGGTTGAAGCCGGTTTTTTTGGCTGTTTTTGCGCGCAGGGACCGTCAAACCGGTCCTTGCCATTGCGACTGGACGCCTGATGCCTTACAATGTGTCACCTCAAAAAACACCCCGGTAGGGCTGGCTGGCTTAGCGGCAGGAAAATAATGCATCACCAGTAAGCTTTGAGGGAGCGGGGGCGGCAGTACATAAG
>JAEVZY010000187.1 GCA_023392035.1 Pseudomonadota bacterium
CTGGAAGGCAGCCTGCTGGCGGGCAGCGCCTTGGCGGCCTGGGGCTACGGCGTCTTGCGCCATGGGGCCGGCGCGCGGGCCGGCTCGATCGCCTTCAACACCCTGGTCCTGACCCAGCTGCTGCACGCGCTCTCCTGCCGCTCGAAGGAACACTCGCTGCTCGAGCCCGGCATGCCGCACAATCCGCGGCTGGGCATGGCCATCGGCGGTTCGATTGCGGTCCAGGTGCTGGCCAACTTCCTGCCCGGCCTGAGAACGCTGCTGGGCCTGGGCGCAGGCCTGGGCCTGGCCGACCTGGGCGTGGTGGCTGTGGCCGGAACCCTGCCGCTGTTCATCAATGAGGCGAGAAAAAACGGCGCCGGCGGCAAGCAGCGGCGGCAAGGCCAGTCATCCTCACTCTCTTGAGCAAGCCGAGTCCGCTGCCGGCCAGGCCTTACCTGTAGATGGAATGAACCGAACCCTGCCCTGCCCGGCTGGCTTCTTCGGCCGCCAGGCGCATGCGGTTCTGGCGCAAGCCGGACAGCAAGCCCGGGTAATCCAGCGGCATGGAATACAACCAGCCCTGGGCCGACTGCACGCCATGCTGGCGCAGATAGGCGGCCTGATTCGGTTTCTCCACCCCTTCGGCGATCATGCGCTTGCCGAGCGACTTGCCCATCTGGATGATGTAGGTGACCACCTGGCTGGTGGGGGCGGCGGTCTGGACCGTATCGACAAAGGATTTGTCGATCTTGATCGCATCGATCTCCAGGCTCTCCAGGTAGGAAAGACTCGAATAGCCGGTGCCGAAATCGTCGATCGCCACTTCTATGCCGCGGTGGCGGAAGGCGCGGATCACCTGGTTGGCGGCGCTGGCATTGGTCAGGCAACGCTCGGTGATCTCCACCGCCAGATTGCCGGGGCGGGCGCCGGTTGCGGCGCACAGGCGGGAGAATATTTCAACGGTGGCGTAGTCGTGCAGGTCGTCGGCCGTCAGGTTGATGGCCAGCTGGAAATCGGGATACATGCGAAACAGGTCGAAGGCTTCACGCCCCACCAGCTGCACCACCCGCCCACTGATCAGCCGCGATAGTCCATGCTCTTCAATCACGGGAACGAAAACGTCCGGCCGCACCAGTTCGCCGCGCGCGCGACGCCAGCGGACCAGCACTTCGGCGCCGGTCCAGCGGCCGCTGACCAGGTCCACCACCGGTTGGTATTCGACGAAGAATTCATTGCGCCGCAGCGCCGACTTGAGGACATTGCGCATGGAAGTTCCCTTGCGCACCAGGAAAAAAGCCGCCGTGCCAAGCAGCAGGCCGACGATCAGGCCCACCGGAACCAGCACCCGCGCGTAGCGGGCCACGCGCAGCCGCACCTGGCCGACCGGCAGCGCGCAAACCGACTCCAGAAAATATTTTTCCGAGCTCACCCGAGCCAGCACATGGCCGTCCTCGATCCATACCGGGGGCCCGCCGCGCGCGGCTTGCAGCCAGCGCGGATCGAGCTCTCCGCGCGCGGTGATCAATCTGCCGTTGAGGGTGGAAGCAATCGCCAGGTTCAAGCCTCCGACGTCGGAAATGACGTCCACCGGCAAGGCCTTGTGGACGATTGCCACCAGGCCATCCTGCTCGACCGCGATGAAGCGGTTGCCCGGCGCAAAGGGAAACACGACGTCCATGCGCAGCCGCAAGCCGTTGGGTTGCACGATATCGACCGGCCCCAGGTCGACGCCGGACACTTCGCTGCCCAGCGATGAGCAAACCAGCCGGTTGTCCTGCTCCACGCCGATGGCCTGGATGTAGCTGGAGGCCAGATCCAGTTGCCGCATCAGCGCAAGGTGCTGCTCGGAACAGGGGTCGGCTCCCGGCAGCATGCGCATCCGTTCGAAGGCGTTGTTGATCTGTTCCATGGTGGCTTCGGTGCGGCCCAGGGCATCGCGCGCATAGCTGACGGCGCGCTGTTTTTCGACGCTGATCGCCTCATGCTCGGCAAAATAGATCGACAAGCCGATCGGGAAGGCGACCGCCAGCAACACCAGCCCGACCGCGTAGATCAGCAGGCGCCGGCGGTCGGTATCGTGAAGTATGGAAAGGTGGCGTCCCAGCCAGTTGATGCCCATTGCAAACCCTTGCCCAGCCCTGTGTGAGTTGCGCCGCGACTGCCGCGCGCGGCATCGCAGGAATGCGATTGTAAATTACGATCCCGACGCGATTGGCTCGTTCCCTGGCCAATGGTGAGGCTCGCCATCGAATTTAATGCGCTACAAGCATGTGACATTTCCTGCATTGCGCCGGATGGCGATTTGGAGCAGAGTTGCCTTGTCGCACAAACGTGCGACAAATATTTGCGCAGCAGATTTCCATGAATGCAGTGGTAGCAGCCCAGGTCATACCGGCGGGCGCACCCGCCGTCCGTACGCTGTCCATAAGACGACTACAGGAGACAAGGACATGTGGAAACAAAGCATGCTGGCGGCGCTTGCGCTGGCCGCCGGCGCCATGGCACCCGCGGTTCAGGCGCAATCCGACTATCCCACCAAACCGATCAAAATCATCGCCTCGGCCCCGCCCGGCGGCGCCTATGACTTCGTGGCGCGCGCACTGGCCGAAGGCTTGCGCGGGCTGGGTCAGCCGGTGGTGGTGGAAAACAAGTCTGGCGCCGGCGGCACCATAGGCAGCGAAGCCGCCGCCCGTTCCGCTCCCGATGGCTACACGCTGCTGGTGGGTTCCACCGGGCCGTTCACGGTCGCGCCCTCGATCTATCCGCAGCTGCGCTATGACCCGGTGAAGGATTTCACGCCGATCGCGCGCCTGGTGCGCATTCCCAGCTACCTGGTGGTGCATCCGAGCGTGCCGGCCCATTCGGTGCAGGAGTTGATCGCGCTGGCCAAGTCCAAGCCGGGCAAGCTCAGCTACGGCAACTCCGGCAATGGCCTGTCGCAGCACACCAACATGGAATTGTTCAAGGCCATGACCGGCACCTACATCCTCAGTGTCGGCTACAAGGGCAGCGCGCCGGCCAATGTCGATCTGCTGGCCGGGCAGATCGACATGATGATCGAACTCGGGCCGCAAGCCCTGCCCTTCGTGCGCGCCGGCAAGCTGCGCGTGCTGGGGGTTTCCACCGCCACCCGCTCCGCCGCCATGCCGGAGGTGCCGACCATTGCCGAAAGCGGCGTGCCGGGCTTTGATGCCTACACCTGGTTTGCCCTGTATGCCCCGGCCAATACCCCGCGCGAAATCGTGCAGAAGCTGCATGCGGAAGTGGTGAAGGCCTTCTCCAATCCGGAGATGGCCAAGCGCCTGGCCGGCGTGGGCGCCGAAGTCGCCTTGAGCACCCCAGCCGAGCTGGCGGAGTTTCAGATGGCCGAAGAGAAGAAGTGGAGCGGCGTGATCAAGCGCGCGGGGATACGGGCGGAATAGCTGGCGCCAGATGGAGAAAGAGCCCGGCGCGGCGGGCTCTTCCTTTGAAGGGGTCAGTTTTTGACCGGCTTGCGTTCCTCAATCAGCCGCTTCATCACTTCTGCGAAGAACTCCGAATATTCGAGTTGCAGAAACAGGTCTTTCTCGCCCGTGGCCTCATAAAGCCACACTCCGAAGAGCTTCGCAAGATTTTCCACGCCCATGAGGTTCTTCTCACTGTGTGCCGCCACCAGCACTAAATGCGCAAGAATTTTCCTGAAAGCCTTCATGTTGCGGGGTGGCATAAACTGCTTGAAAAATGCAAGAACGCGCTTGATGGGGTCGGCGCGCTCGGCAATCGCTTGCTTGCGCATCATGACCAGGCCGAACTGCAAGGAGCGCGGGATCAAAGCCTCGCCGTCCTTGAAAGTCTGCTTGAACAACTCCTTGAGCAGCCCACAGGCGACGTGAGCGTCGTTTGGAACGACAAGTTGGCCCGACTTGAAGGCTGCGACTGCTCCGTCGATTTCGGACTGCCGACCGCACACTCGATGCAAGCCTTGCGTGTTCAAAAGCGATTCCTGATTCAGGAACTCCAGCACCGCGTCGAGCTGTTTTTCGACCGGACTTTGCGCGCTCTGCGTTTTCATCTTCGACACAAGCGCTTGCACCTGCTGTTCGTCCTGGACGTTTTGCTTCTTTTGATTGGCAAGAAACGCGGCTTGACGCGGCGAAGCGGGCTCGTAGACATCGGCGCTATCAGTCGTCAAATCCAGCATTGAGCGGGCAGACCGCTTTTCGACTGCGCCCCTGATCGTGCCGTTTTTGTACATTTGCCTGCGCTGCCTGGTTGGCGACTCGGGAGCTGGTTCAGCGCTGGCCGCAGCGCGGCCGGACTTGGTCGTTGTTCTGCGATAGGGAGAAGGGGGGGATGCCAGGCTGTCAGCGCTGTGGAAGCTGTCAGCAAACTTCGTGGTGCCCGGGCTGCGGCCGCTTGCAGCGCGGACGTGTCCGCCGAGCGCTTTCGAAGCAAACGGGGAAATCCTCGGACTGACCGGGTTTTGCACATTGCGCTCCAAACCGTGCGTGCGGCCCTCGTTGTACACGCCCGGCGAATTCCTCAACTTCCTCGTAGTAGTCCTTCTCATGATCACCCTCCTGTGAAAGAAATTTGCGGGGGTGGGTAACTCGATCCGGACAGTTGTTCCTATAGGCGAACATCGTTTGCGACTGGCCGAAAACGACCAAGCAGGTGAAAACGGCGAATTGGGAAAAAATTGCAAGACAGTAACTTTTTGGCCCTTGTGCGGGTACAATGCCGGCCAGACCGGCGGCGCCTCGGTTCGCGCCCCTATCAGTGCCGGTTCAGCCCCTTGGCCGCCCTGAAGCAGACCTGAAGCAGACGTGAAGATTTGGCACTCCATCGCCGGTGAATCTCTGCATGCCCTGGCGCGCTCCTCGCGCGAGCGACGCGGCGCGGCTATGGTCGCCCTGGCGGCAGCCTTCCTGGTCGTGCTCACCTGGGCCTGCGTGGCCGCGGTGCTGGTGCGCGGCCATGCCTCGGCCATCGCCGCCGAAACCCGGGTGCTGGAGCGCATGTCGCTGGCGGCCCAGGAGCAGGCGCGCTATCTGCTGCTGACCATCCAGACTTTCTCCGCCAACGTCGATCGCCTGTTCCTGCTGCGGCCAAACGCCGATCCGCGCCGCGATGCCGAATTCCTGGTCCTGATCGACAACCTGGAGCACCAGTCCGGCGGCATGATCGATGTCGCCCTGCTGATGCAGAACGGCGAACTGGTCTACCCGGGCAACCCGGAACGGGAAACGCTCAGCCGGACCGGCCTGCGTGAGCGCCTGGCGGCCATGCCGGAAGCCGGTCTGCAGCCCCTGCAGGTAGGCTTGCCGATGCAGGCCAGCGATGCTTCGCACTGGCTGCTGCCGGTTTTCTATCGACTGAGCGCGCATCCGCATGGGGCCAGCATGTTGGTGGCCACCATCGACAGCCGCCCCTTCGACCGCCTGTATGAAGAGAGCCGCATCAAGCCCAACGGCAGCCTGACCCTGGCGCATCGGGATGGCACGGTGCTGGCACGCACTCCCGATCCGCTGCGCTATGTCGGCAAATCGGTCGCCCACGGCAAGCTGTGGAACGAAGTCCTGCCGACCACCCCGCGCGGCACGCGCATCCTGGAGCGCAGCGTGATTGACGGCCGCGACCGCCTGATGTCGCATGTGGTGCTGTCCGATTTCCCGCTGGTGGTGATGACCACCTCCGCCATGGAGGACGTGCTGGCCGACTGGCGCGAATCCGCGATCTGGGCCATCGCCATTGGCGTCATCCTGACGCTGCTGGCATTGCTGGTGGCCTGGCGCCTGATCCTGCTGCTGGCCAAGCTGGCGAGTGCCCGCTCCCAGGTGGAAGACCAGGCCTTGCGCGATGCGCTGACCGGCCTGCCCAACCGGCGCATGTTCCATGACCGCCTGTCGCAGGCGCTCAAGCAGGCTGACCGCAAGCATCATTCGGTGGCGCTGTTGTTCATCGACCTCGACCTGTTCAAGGAAGTGAACGACACCATGGGCCATTCGGTGGGCGACCTGCTGTTGAAGGACGCCGCCACCCGCCTGCTGTCCAGCGTGCGCGAGTCGGACACCATTGCCCGCCTGGGCGGCGATGAGTTCACCGTCATCATGTCCGAGCTGTCCGGCCCGCGCAGCGTGGAGCGGGTGGCCGAAACCGTGCTGGCGCGCTTGTCCCAGCCCTTCCGCCTGGGCCAGGAAGTGGCATGGATCTCGGCCAGCATGGGCATCACCTTTTATCCGGAAGACGCGCGCAATGCCGAAGACCTGATCAAGAATGCCGACCAGGCCATGTATGCCGCCAAGAATGCCGGGCGCAACCGCTACAGCTATTTCACGCAGTCGATGCAGATCGAGGCGCAGAACCGCAAGCGCCTGGTGACCGACTTGCGCTCGGCCTTGGCCAGCGAGCAGTTCAAGCTGTATTACCAGCCCATCGTCGACCTGCGCAGCGGCAAGATCGCCAAGGCCGAAGCCCTGATCCGCTGGCAGCATCCGGAACGCGGCCTGATCATGCCCAATGATTTCATTCCGGTGCTGGAAGAAACCGGCCTGGTGACCGAGGTCGGCGACTGGGTGTTCCGCCAGGCCGCCCTGCAGGTGCAACGCTGGCGCCGCAACCTGGATGGGCAGTTCCAGATCAGCATCAACAAATCGCCGGCCCAGTTCCGGCTCGGGGTGGATACGCTGTCGCGCTGGCAGCACATGCTGGAAGCGCTGCACCTGCCCGGCAGCAGCATCGCCATCGAAATCACCGAAGGCTTGCTGATGGACGTGAACCAGCATGCCGAATCCAGCCTGCTGCAGATTTCTCGGGCCGGCATCGGCCTGTCGCTGGACGATTTCGGCACCGGCTATTCTTCCCTGTCCTACCTGAAGAAATTCGACATCGACAGCATCAAGATCGACCGCAGCTTCGTGGATGGCATCGAACATGACGCCAGCAACGTCGCCCTGTGCGAGGCCATGATCGTGATGGCCCACAAGCTGGGCCTGCGGGTGATTGCCGAAGGGGTGGAAAACACCGAGCAGCGCGACATGCTGAACCTGATCGGCTGCGACTTTGCCCAGGGCTATGTGTATGCCGCCGCCCTGCCGGCGAACGAGTTCGAAGACCTGGCCTACAGCGCCAACGCCCTTGCCCAGCGGTCCGGAGCGGCGCTGGCGCAGGAACTGCTTTCGGCGCGCTAGGACGCAAGCCGCGCTTGCGGCTATCATGCAAGCGCGATCCAACCCAAGACCCGTCGTCCCATGAGCTTCAAAAACCTGGACTTGAACCTGCTGCGCGTGTTCGACGCCATCATGGCCGAACAGAATCTGACGCGCGCCGCGGATCGCCTGGCCATGACCCAGCCGGCAGTGTCCAATGCCCTGAAGCGCCTGCGCGATGCGCTCAAGGATGAACTGGTGGTGCGCACCGCCCATGGCGTACGCGCCACACCGCGTGCCGACGAACTGTGGCCGACGGTACGCGAAACCATGAGCGCGCTGCAGTCGGCAATTGCCCCCGGCGCCTTCGACCTGTCGCGGGTGGAAGCCAGTTTTCGGATGGCGATGGCCGACTCCACGGCCAGCATGCTCCTGCCCAGCGTGGTGAAGGGTATCGAAAACGAAGCGCGCGGCATCCGCCTGCGCATGACGCCCTTGCTCACGCGCGACCCGCGCCCGCTGCTGCTGTCGGCCGATATCGACCTGGCCGTGGGCTCTTTCCCGGGCGTGGCGGCGGCCTTGGCGGCGGGCCAGGGCGGGCAATCCTCCGCCATCCGCCTCCAGGGCCTGTACAGCGGCAAATACGTCTGCGTGATGCGCGCCGACCATCCGCTGGCCAAGGTGGAGATGACCCTTGCGCGCTTTTGCGAGGCGCATCACCTGCAAGTAAGCTTTTCCGGGCGCGCCCATGGTTTGGTGGACGAAGAGCTGGCCAAGATCGGCCGCAAGCGCCTGACCCGCTTGACGGTCAATCAATACTTCACCGCCGGCCGCCTGATCGCCAATTCGGATCTGATCACCATCCTGCCGCTGCACCTGATCGCCGCCACCGGCATGAAAGATGAGCTGATCTGGAAGGAATTGCCGCTCACCTTGCCCACCTTCCATGTGGACATGCTGTGGCATGAGCGCAATGCGCGCAATCGCGCCCACCAGTGGCTGCGCCAGCAGATCGTGCATGCGGTGGATATCACCCAGGACAAGGCGCCGATCCAGGCCGACGTGCCGCCGCCGGGCCGCTGATTGTTGTCCGGAGTTGCGGTAGCGCAAACCGGCTGCGGCGGCTCAAAAATAAGATTGGTTTCCGGAAAATCTGTCACCTTCCCCCGGCAGGAGGAAACCATGAAGCACGCACCGCCCGCAAGCGCCCAGCCCGTGCCCGCCATTGCCCGTGGCTATCCCCGTCTGTATGCCGACCTGGAACATCTGCTGGCCGCTCCGGACCACGCATTCGAAGCCGGCTTCCTGGCTTTTGTGCGTGAGCTTGAAACGGTGTTTCGCGCCGAGGAGCGCTGGCTGGAAGGCGCCGCCCTCGAAGCCTGCAAGGAACATCGTGAGCTGCATGCGGAGGTGCTGCGCCTGCTGCATCAGGCCCAGGCGCGCAGCTTTGCCGGCGACCATGCCCTGGCGCGCAAGGTGATCCAGTTGCTGCCGGCCTGGTTCGGCAAGAATTCGCCCTGCATCGGCCAGACGCTGGACAAGGTCGCGGCCAGGGGCGGCGTGCGGCGCAAGGAATCGTCGGCGGCATGAGGGGTCCGGTGCGGGTCAGGCCCAGGAGGCCAGCCCTGCCACCGGTCCCGCCAGGACTTATTTATTGCCGCCACGCGCCTTCAATTTCTGCCGCGCGGTTTCCAGCGCGCTGTCCAGATAAGCCCCGTAGAAACCGGCCATGCCGGCGCCTACCAGCGGCTGCGCCAGGGGCTGGCCGCGCTCGTCCAGCAGCAAGACCGTGGGCGTCGCTTTCACCTGGTAGCGCCGGCTGAACTGGCGCGACTCGACCGCCTTGCCTTCGAAATCGAGCAGCTTTTCGGTACTGGTGATATCGACTTCGCGCACCACCGGCACGCTGCCTGGCTTTGCACTGGCTTCGCGCGCCAGCGGCCGCAGATAGTTGTCGCGCACGTCGGGACAATAGCTGCAGTCGGGCATGGAAAACAGGATCAACAGCGGCTGGCCGGAGCGCACTGCGGGTGCCGCTTCCTGCCGCGCGTCGCGCAGCCAGGGCAGCGGCGGCCCCTCGGCCCGCGCCACGCCGGCGCTGCCGGCAAGGCCAACCAACAGGCCGGCCATCAGCAGCGCGGCCCTGCAAGCCCTGGCGGCAAAAGGCGGCGCAGCAAAACCGCCCTCCTTTCTGCCGCGCCGGCTCCCAGGCATCACGCCAGGCCCGGATTGCCCTGCACGCCGATCAGCCGCGGCTGATTCAACTGGCGCGGCGCCACGGTCTTCTTGTCGCGCAGCCATTTGCCGACCACATCCCATACCGGTTCGCCCTTGGCGCCTTCGGCCACCGGCGCCCAGCCCGCGACCTTGTAGGCCTTGTTGGCCTGCAGCGGCTTGCCGTTCAGGCGCATGTCCTGGATCCGGCTGCCCATCCTGGCGTTGGGTTCGATGCTGTAGGTGAGACCGCCCACGCGCACCATGTCGCCGCCCTGCTGGTAGTAGGGATCGGGATTGAACAGGTTGTCGGCCACGTCTTCCATGATGGTCTTGATGGTTTCGCCCGTCATCTCCGTCAGCGTCGTGTAGCTGTAGGTGGTGGCGGTCTGGTCCATCAGGTGTTCCATCAGGATCGGGCTGTCGGGC
>JAEVZY010000085.1 GCA_023392035.1 Pseudomonadota bacterium
GGAATGCACCTTGGACGGTGGCTGATTATAGCCGAAGGAAATGCCCGCAATGACCATGGTTCACAAACCCGCACCCGAGCTCCAGCAAGATATCGATGATGAACTGGAAGATGAGCTCGACGCCGCCGCTCCTGCGGCCGGCAATGACGTTCCCAGCCTGATTACCCTGCAACTCACCCCCGACCTGTGCGGCCTGCGCCTGGACAAGGCGCTCTCGGGCCTGCTGCCGCAGTATTCGCGCAGCCGCATCCAGCAGTGGATGGAAGACGGCCACGTCCTGATCGACGGTCAGCCGGCACGCGCCAAGGCCACCGTGCTGGGCGACGAGACGGTGTCGGTCCAGCCGCAGGCGGCCGAACACGAACAGGCTTACCAGCCGCAAGAGATTCCCCTTGCCATCCTGCATGAAGATGCCAGCCTGATCGTGCTGAACAAGCCGGCCGGGCTGGTGGTGCATCCGGCCGCCGGCAACTGGTCCGGCACTCTGCTCAATGGCTTGCTGCACCATGACCCGGACCTGGCCGGTGTGCCGCGCGCCGGCATCGTGCATCGCCTGGACAAGGACACCAGCGGCCTGATGGTGGTGGCCAAGACCCTGCAGGCGCAAACCGACCTGGTGCGCCAGTTGCAGGCGCGCACGGTGGGACGTGAATACCTGGCCCTGGTCTGGGGCACCACGCGTCCGACCGGCATCATCGACGCCCCGATTGGCCGTCATCCCCGTGACCGGGTCAAGATGGCCGTGGTAAGTGAAGAAAACGGCAAGCCGGCCGTGACCCGTTATGAGCGACTGGCAACGGGCTCCTTGAACGGTACGCCGGTCAGCCTGGTGCGCTGCCAGCTGGAAACCGGGCGCACACACCAAATTCGGGTGCATATGCAGTCGGTGGGCTATCCGCTGGTGGGCGACAGTGTGTACGGCAAGCAGCATCTGGCCTCGGCCTTCCATCGGCAAGCGCTGCATGCCTGCCGCCTCGGCTTGAATCATCCGCGCTCGGGCAAGCCCAAGACCTGGACCGCAGCCTTGCCGGCCGACATGCAAGCCTTGCTGGCTTCGGCCGGCATTGCGGAGCCGACGCCATGATCCAGTTGCTGCGTCCGGAATGGCCGGATTTGCCTGGTGTGCAAGCCTTGTCTACCCTGCGCAGCGGCGGCGTTTCGCCGACACCCTGGGACGATGGCCTGGGTGGCGGCGGTCTGAATCTCGGCCTGGGCAGCGGCGACAGCGCTCAAAACGTGATGGAAAACCGCAGGCTCTTGCGCATGCTGCTGCCGGCCGAACCGGCCTGGCTGAAGCAGGTGCATGGCACGAAAGTGGTGGATGCGGCGCAAGTGAGCGAGCCGCCCGAAGCCGACGCCAGCTTCACCAATCAAGCCAATGTGGTGTGCGCCATCCTGACCGCCGATTGCATGCCGGTGCTGTTTGCCGACCGCGCCGGCAAGGTGGTGGGCGCGGCCCATGCCGGCTGGCGGGGCTTGGCTGGAGGCGTACTGGAAGCGACTCTTGGTGCGATGCGCGGCGCGGGCGCGCAAGACATCGTCGCCTGGATGGGACCGGCGATTGGTCCACAACAGTTCGAAGTGGGCGAAGATGTACTGACGGCCTTTGCCGCGCAGGATGCCAAGGCCGCCAGCGCCTTCCATCCGCGCGAAGGTGCGCCGGGCAAATATCTGTGCGACCTGTATGCGCTGGCGCGCCAGCGTCTGCAAGCGGCCGGCGTGAAAGACATATGCGGCGGCAGCCATTGCACCATGACGCAAACGAGGCAGTTCTATTCCTATCGACGCGATCGCATCACCGGCCGCATGGCCAGTTTGATCTGGATGTCACCAAGCGGGTGAGCTGGAACGCTGGTGAGCAATCGGGTACGCAAGACGGCTCATTTGAGTCAGTTCAAGGAACCCGATTGCCATGACCACACGCGTAATGACCAAACCCATTCCTGCCTCCGGAAACTTCAGCCCACTTCCCGATGAGGTGGTCACTCTCATTTTGCTCAAGTCCCGAGACGGTGGGCGCGGATTGCTGACCACTGCGCTGACATGCAAACGCTTTTTTGAATTCAACAGGGAATCGCTGAAAAAATGCCGGATCTCTTTTCTCGCGTTTTCCGATCGATTCAATAAAGGCGCACGCGAAATGGTTTGGACGCAATTTCAAGCCTCCGAACCGGAATTCAAGTCCATGTTGGCCCGGATCAGCTTGCGTACCGCTACCGCCAAAAAATCTCTTCCGGCGAACTCCTTGCAAGGCCTTGTGGCTGCCGGGACACCGGGAACCAGCGGTTCGCGAGGGATTGAAGTTTGCGCCAGCGCTTCACCGGAGTTTGCCATGCAGATCGCGAAGACCGCCCTCGAAGGTGGCGCCCTCGAAAAGCCCTATTTGCTGATGTCGGACCTGCAGCATGCGCTGGAAAAAACAGCCGATGATCAGATCCGTTGTGAACTGATTATTCTGATCGCCAGGCTTCACGCAAATGCAAGACTTGTCCAGGGCTTGGACCCGCAAGAGGCGGAAAACGCCGAAGCCGCAGTGAATGCGGCACTTCGGGCAGCCCGCATGGCCTTGGCGAAAGTTGAGAGCCCCACCCTGCAACTCGATGCAATGACAGCGGAGCTCCTGGGTTGGAGACCGGATGACGCCAAGGAGTTTGGGCCGCTGCTGAGTCTATGCGTCGCAGAAAAGATAGTCGACGGCAGTCTGTTCTCGCACCCGAATCTAAACAGCATCATTTCCATCTACGTGGTCGATTTTCTTTCCGACCTGCCGAAGGACGAACAAGCGGCATGGTGGGCGAAGATCATGTGCTCGCCGCTTTACTCGGCGATCCAGCAATTCGGCGGCTCGTGGAATGACGGCCCCTGGCCTTTGCAATTGCTGGCGGCCAGTTATGCCCATCCCTTGGACGATTCCATTCGCGAAACCCTCGTTGCCAACATGCAGAAGGCCCTGGAAAAAGGCGGTTCGTCGCTTTCTGCCGATGAATTTGCGCAGCTTTGCCAGCAACTCAAGCGTTCCGACCTTCCCTTCCGGGCTTTGGGTTTCTGGACGCAAGCGCGGGAACAACAGGAGAACGCCGAGCGCAGCAAGCGCGGCAACAGCAGTCGCAGCAGTCACAGCAGTCACAGCAGCGACAGCAGCAACTGCACCGTCAGCTGAAGCCTGGTCGCTGCGCGACCTGACACTGTCCGCCGAGGCCAAGCCCATGGCCGCAGGATTTGCTCGCTACTTCCCGGCTGCTTCGTTTCTGTCCGCCCGCGCCGACCCGGATGGCACGGGCGCTGCCTCCCGCTTCTTCTTGCGCCGTTTCGAAGCACTGAGGTATAAGATGATTGCGACCGGAAACAACCCATAGAGCAGGAAGGTCAGGATGCCGGCCACGACGCTCTCTTCCGTAACAGCCATCAAGAGAGTGACGTACAGCCAGCCGATGGCAACGATATGCATGGGCGCAACCGGGCAAAGGACAAAGCCGTAAAGATACTCCCGCGAACACCATCCAACCAGCGAGACAGGCATGAATACCCCGGACCTGCAGGCTTACTTCAGCCAGTTCGCCGATCCCGCCAAATGGCAGGCCCTGTTCCAATTCCCGCCCCAGTTCGCTTTTCCGGCCAGCGCGCAGATGGCCCATCCGCAGATGGCCAATCCGCAGATGGCCAACCAGCAGTGGGCCCAGCTGCTGCAATCCAGCCTGCCGGCCGACGCCGCAGTCCATGTCGATCCGGGCCGCATGGCGCAAATCCAGGAAGAGTATCTGCAGGCGCTCACGCGCTTGTGGCAGGAAGTCAGCGCCGGCAAGATTCCGGCGCTGCAGGACAAGCGCTTCTCCAGCCCGGCCTGGCAGTCCAGTCCGCTGGCGGCCTTCAGTGCCGCGCTCTACCTGCTCAATGCCCGAACCCTGGCCAGCATGAGCGATGCGGTGCAGGGTTCGGCCAAGATGAAGCAGCGCATCCGCTTTGCCATCCAGCAGACGGTGGACGCCATGTCGCCCGCCAATTTCCTGGTGACCAATCCGGAAGCCCAGCAAAAGATCATCGAGACCAAGGGCGAGAGCCTGCAGCGCGGCATCGCCCATATGCTGGAAGACCTGCACAAGGGGCATATCTCGCAAAGCGACGAAAGCGCCTTCGAAGTGGGGCGCAATGTCGCCACCACCGAAGGCGCGGTGGTGTTCGAAAACGAGGTGATGCAGCTGATCCAGTACAAGCCGGCCACCCGCACCGTGTATGCGCGGCCGCTGGTGATGGTGCCGCCTTGCATCAACAAGTTCTACATCCTTGACCTGCAGCCGGCCAATTCCCTGGTGCGCTATGCCGTCAGCCAGGGACATACCGTGTTCCTCGTCTCCTGGCGCAATCCGCAGCAGGAGCAGGGCCACCTGAGCTGGGACGACTATGTGGAAGAGGGCGCAATCCGCGCGCTCAAGGTGGCGGCCGAGATAACCGGCCAGAAGGAAGTGAACGCCTTCGGCTTTTGCGTGGGCGGCACCATCGTCGCCACCGCGCTGGCAGTGCTGGCCGCGCGCGGCGAAAAGCTGGCCGCCAGCCTGACGCTCCTGACTTCGCTGCTGGATTTTGCCGACACCGGCGTTCTCGACGTCTACATCGACGAGGCCCAGGTCGGGCGGCGCGAACTGGAAATCGGCCGTGGCGGACTGATGCCGGGACGCGATTTCGCCGCCGCCTTTTCTTCGCTGCGGCCGAACGACCTGGTCTGGAATTACGTCGAATCCAATTACCTGAAAGGTGAAGATCCGCCGCCCTTCGATTTGCTGTACTGGAACGCGGACAGCACCAATCTGCCGGGCCCGATGTTTTGCTGGTACTTGCGCAAGCTCTATCTGGAAGACAAGCTGAAAGAACCCAACGCCCTGACCACCTGCGGCCAGCCGGTGGACCTGGGACGGCTGGATCTGCCGGCCTTCATCTACGCTTCGCGCGAAGACCATATCGTGCCCTGGACTTCGGCCTACGCCAGCACCCGCATCATCAACCGCAGGAAACCGGCCAACAACCGCTTCATATTGGGCGCCTCCGGCCATATCGCCGGCGTCATCAATCCGCCGGAAAAGAAGAAGCGCAGTTACTGGAGCAGCAAGGCCTTGCCGCCCGATGCGCAGGACTGGCTGGCCGGCGCCAGCGAGCATCCAGGAAGTTGGTGGCCGCAATGGGCGGCGTTTCTGGCCCGGCAGGGCGGTCCGGAGGTGGCCGCGCCGGGGCGTTATGGCAATGCGCGCCACAAACCGATTGAAGCCGCGCCCGGCCGCTACGTGCGGGTCAAGGCCTGAATTCAAGCGGCGGCCGGGGCCCGCGTTTTGGGTTGCGATGCAACAGGAATAGCGGTATAACCACGCAAGCCCGGATGTCGGTCCAACAAGACTGATCCGCTTGCGTGGCTTGCGTATCGAGGAAAGCAGCAATGAACAGTGCAAAGAAACTCACCGAGCGTTTGATCAAGAAGTATCCCAATCGCCGGCTGTATGACACGCAAACCAGTTCCTACATCACGCTGGCGGACGTCAAGCAATTGGTGCTCAACAACGAAGATTTCACCGTGGTTGACGCCAAGTCCGAAGAAGACCTGACCCGCAGCATCCTGCTGCAGATCATCCTGGAAGAAGAAGCCAACGGCTCGCCCATGTTCTCCAGCGGCGCGCTGGCCCAGATCATCCGCTACTACGGACATGCGATGCAGGGCTTGATGGGCAATTACCTGGAGAAAAACATCCAGGCCTTCATCGACATCCAGAACAAGCTCACCGAAAACTCCAAGGGCCTGTACGAAGGCAAGCCCTTCAGCCCGGAGATGTGGACCCAGTTCATGAGCGTCCAGGGCCCGATGATGCAGGGCATGATGAGCAACTACATCGAGCAGAGCAAGAACCTGTTCCTGCAGATGCAGGAGCAGATGCAGAACCAGACCAAGAGCATGTTCGGCAATTTCCCCTTTGGCGGCATGCCGGGCGCGCCGGACAACAAGAAGCAGGATAAGTAAGCGGCGGCCGGGCGGGCAACCGGGCCTGCCGGCGCAGGGTAAAATGCCGGCTTTGCCCATCCCGCCTTTTGCTGTCGCATGTCCAACGCTTCCTCTCCCAAAGTCGGCTTCGTTTCCCTCGGCTGCCCCAAGGCCCTGGTCGATTCCGAGCAAATTCTGACCCAGCTGCGCGCCGAGGGTTATGACACCGCCAAGTCGTATGACGGCGCGGATCTTGTCATCGTCAACACCTGCGGCTTCATCGACGCTGCCGTGCAGGAATCGCTGGACGCCATCGGCGAAGCCCTGACCGAAAACGGCAAGGTGATCGTCACCGGTTGCCTGGGCGCCAAGAAGGATGCCCAGGGCGGCGACATCATCCAGCAAGTGCATCCCAAGGTGCTGGCCGTGACCGGTCCGCATGCGCTGGGCGAGGTGATGGACGCGGTGCACCTGCACCTGCCCAAGCCGCACGATCCGTTTTCCGACCTGGTGCCGCCGCAAGGGATCAAGCTCACGCCGCGCCATTACGCCTACCTGAAAATTTCCGAAGGCTGCAATCATCGCTGCAGCTTTTGCATCATTCCTTCCATGCGCGGCGACCTGGTGTCGCGCCCGATCGGCGAGTTGATGCTGGAAGCGGAAAACCTGTTCAAGGCCGGCGTCAAGGAATTGCTGGTCATTTCGCAAGACACCAGCGCCTATGGCGTGGACGTCAAGTTCCGCACCGGCTTCTGGAATGGCAAGCCGGTGCGCACCCACATGACCGAGCTGGTGGGCGCGCTCAACCAGTTGGCGGCACAGTACGGCGCCTGGGTGCGGCTGCACTATGTGTATCCCTATCCTCATGTGGACCAGGTGATCCCGCTGATGAACGACAGCCATGTCGTGCCTTATCTGGACGTGCCGCTGCAGCACGCGCATCCGGATGTCCTGAAGCGCATGAAACGCCCGGCCAGCGGCGAAAAGAATATCGAGCGCATCCGTGCCTGGCGCGCCATGTGCCCGGACCTGACCATCCGGTCCACCTTCATCGCCGGCTTCCCGGGCGAGACCGAGGCCGAATTCGAATACCTGCTTGAATTCCTGGCCGAGGCGCAGATCGATCGCCTCGGCTGCTTCGCCTATTCGCCGGTGGAAGGCGCCACCGCCAATCAACTGGAAGGCGCGCTGCCGGAAGAAGTGCGTGAAGAGCGCCGCGCGCGCGTCATGCAGTTGCAGGAAAAAATCTCCGAGCAGCGCATGAAGGCCAAGATCGGCAAGACCATCCGCGTGCTGATCGATGAATTGCAGGCGCAGGGCGGCGTCGGCCGCTCGGCCGCCGACGCGCCGGAAATCGATGGCGTGGTCTACGTCAAGCCGCCGTTTGAACCAGGCCGTTCGCTCAAGGTGGGCGAGTTCGTCGATGTCGAGGTGTATGCCGCCGATGCCCACGACCTGTGGGCGCGGGCATGATGCGCGCAAATCGACGACGCTGGCTGCTTCTGGCCGCCAGCCTGGTGCTGTGCGGAGGAACTGCGCTCAGTGGCGCAGTGCTGGCGGACGACAGCGCCATTCCGGCCGCCGGCCTGGTCCTGCGCGGCACGCTGGGCAGCGTGCCGGTGCAGATGAACCTGCGCCTGAAGCCGAACGATGAAGGCGTGGAAGGCGACTATTTCGTCTTCGGCCAGGGGCGCAAGATCCTGCTGGCCGGCGAATTCGACAAGGACAGCTTCTGGATGGAAGAATCGGCCAACGGTACCGATGTCTCCGGCCAGTGGGAGGGCGAACGGCGCGGCAATGTGCTGTCCGGCACCTGGCGCGGCGCCAATGAAAGCGACCAGCGGCCTTTCATTTTGAATGTGGTCAAACCGGCGAGCGCGCGCCGCAAATAAACACCATGAAAAAACCCGGCAAGCAGACCGCGCTGATCCACAACGACTACCGTGCGCCGGAAGGCTTCGCCGCCTTGCCGGTGGCGATCCACCACGCCTCGACGGTGCTGTTCAAGGATGTCGCCGCCATGCGTTCGCGCAACTGGCAGGACAAGTCGGCCTATACCTACGGTCTGCACGGCACGCCCACCACCTTCACGCTGGAAGCGCGCCTGGCCGCGATTGAAGACGGCAAGCACTGCCTGCTGGCGCCCAGCGGCCTGGCGGCGATTGCCATGATCAGCATGGCCCTGCTCAAGAGCGGGGACGACATGCTCATTCCCGACAACGTGTACAACCCCAACCGCGAGTTCGCCAACTGGCTGGCGCGCGATTACGGGGTGCAGGTGCGCTATTACGATCCGCTGGTCGGTGCCGGCATGGCGCAACTGCTGCAGGACAATACGCGCCTGGTATGGACCGAAGCGCCGGGCTCGGTCTCGATGGAGGTGCCCGACATTCCCGCCATCTGCCAAGCGGCCCGCGCGCGCGGGGTGCCGGTGGCGCTGGACAATACCTGGTCGGCCGGGATTGCCTTTGCCGCCTTCGAGCATGGCGTGGACATCGTGATGCAGGCGCTGACCAAGTACCAGTCCGGCGGCTCGGATGTGCTGATGGGCGCGGTCATCACGCGTGACGCCGCCCTGCATGAAAAAATCGAGATGGCGCACATGCGCATGGGCATGGGGGTGTCGGCCGACGATGCCTATCTGGTGCTGCGCAACCTGCCCAGCCTGAAACTGCGCTTCGAGGCGCACGATCGCGGCGCGCGCGAGGTGGCGAACTGGCTGTCCACGCGACCTGAAATCGAGCGGGTACTGCACCCGGCGCTGCCTTCCTGCCCGGGCCATGAAATCTTCATGCGCGATTTCAGCGGCGCCGGCGGTCTGTTTTCGGCGGTGTTCCAGCCGCGCTACAGCGAGGCGCAGACCGACCGTTTCGTCGACAGCCTCAAGCTGTTCGGCATCGGATTCTCATGGGGCGGGGCGCACAGCCTGTGCGTGCCCTACCGCATCAGGCAGATGCGCCGCGACTGGAGCGGCACAGGGCAACTGCTGCGCTTCAATATCGGCCTGGAAGACCCGGCCGATCTGATTGCCGATATCGAGCAGGCCCTGGGCCAGCTCTGAAGCGCGCTTTCCGCTTCACACCGTCAGCGAGGACTGGCGCCGGCCCTGCAGCAATTCACAGAACTCTTCGGCAGCCAGCGGCTGGCTGAACAGGAAGCCCTGCACTTCGTCGCAGGCATGGTTCTGCAGGAAGCGCAGCTGTTCATGGTTCTCCACGCCCTCGGCCACCACCACGATCTGCAGGCTGCGCGCCAGGGTGATGATGGCTTCCGTGATGGCGGCGTCGGCGCGGGTCGACGGTATGCCGCGGATGAAGGAACGGTCGATCTTGATGATGTCGATCGGGAAGCGCTTCAGATGCGACAGCGAGGAATAAGCCACGCCGAAATCATCCAGCGCGATATGCACGCCCAGGGCCTTGAGTGAAACCAGCATCTGCCGCGCATGGCGCACGTCGCGCATCATCATGCTTTCGGTGATTTCCAGTTCCAGCAGGCTGGGCTGCATGCCGGTTTCCAGCAGGATGGCCTTGATGTCCTCGGGCAGGCGGCTGTCGGCAAACTGGCGCGGCGAGAGATTCACCGCCATGCGCAGCGGCGGCAAGCCTGCATTCAGCCAGCGCTGGTTTTGCAGGCAGGCTTCGCGCAGCACCCAGCCCGTGAGCGGCACGATCAAGCCGCTTTCTTCGGCGATGGGAATGAAATCTTCCGGATGCAGCAGGCCCATGTGCTCATGCGGCCAGCGCACCAGCACTTCGGTGCCGGTGATGCGGCAATTGTGACTGGCCACCTTGGGCTGGTAGTGCAGGGTCAGGCGCTTGTTGTCGATGGCCTGCCGCAGTTGCGCTTCCAGGCTCAGTTGCGCCGCCGAGCCGGTATCGAGCTGCTGCGACCAGGTGGCCCAGGTGTTTTTTCCCTGCGCCTTGGCGCGGTGCAGGGCGATGCCGGCGCGCTTTTGCAGCAGGTATTCGTCTGCGCCATCGTCCGGCCACAGGCACAGGCCGAGGCTGGCGCTGACATGCACCATCTGGCCCTCCAGCCACTGCTCGCTTTCCAGGGCTTGCAGGATGCGGCGCGCCAGTTCCGGCAGGCTTTCCACCGCCGGCACGCGCAGCATGAATTCGTCGCCGCCGGTGCGCCCCACCACCGATCCGGCCGGAACGCAGGCCTGCAGGCGGCGCGCGGCTTCCTGCAGCAGGCGGTCGCCGGCTGGATGGCCGAGTCCCTCGTTGATGGTCTTGAAGCGGTCCAGGTCGAGCGAGAGCAGGGCGAAGGGCGCGCAGGGACCGGCCGCGCCATGCAGATAACTGGACAGATCGCGGGTGAAACCGGCGCGGTTCAGCAGGCCGGTCAGGGGATCGTGGCGAGCCAGGTATTGCGTTTGTTCCTGCAGCGCGCGGCGGTCGCTCAGGGAGTCGTAGCACTCGCTGGCCAGGCGATGCATTTTTTCTTCCAGCTGGACCAGGGCGGTTTCCGCCGCTTCGCGCCGCAGCGCCTGGCCGGCTTGCCAGGCCAAGGCCTGGGCCGCCTTGATCGATTCCCAGTCGACGTCGTCGCGATGCGGACCGAACAGCTCGATTACGCCGAATACCTGGTTGGAGGCTTCCACCGGCACCGCCAGCGCGCTGCGCAGCCGGGCCCGGCGTGCCAGATCGGCGCGGCCGAAGTTGCGCAGCCGCGCCAGGTCGGGTACCGAAAGGGCCGGGCCGCCGCGCAGGACAGGCAGGTGCATGGCCGGGCAGGGATAGCCCTGCGGCAGTTGCTTGCAGGCGTCCATGAAGGTGGCCAGGCGCGGGTCGGGCGCGCCCCAGGTGGCGCAGGGCTCGGATGAAGCCTGGCCGCTGTCCTGCAGCCAGAGCAGGCCGCAACTCCAGCCGAATTGCTCGCACAGCAGTTGCAGCAGCTGCGGCATGGCTTCGCGTACGGATTCGGATTCGGCCAGCAATTCGGCCGCTGCCTGGCTTGTGGTTTGCGGCAGGCCGGCGTGCAGGCGCGACAGCAGTTCGAGGCTGGAGAGCAGCATGCGGCCCGGGCCGCGTGCCGGCATGGACAACTCGGCACGCAGCCAGATCCAGCGCGCATCGCGCGGTCTCTGCGGCAGCTTGAGCACCATGGAAAAGCTGGCGCCGCGCGCCGCCGCCTGCCGCATGCGCAGCTTGAGCAACTGGCGGTCGGTGTCGGACAAAAGGCGCCACAGCAGCCTGGGCGCGACGCAAAACTCGTCTCCGACCGGCGCCAGCTGCAGACCGAGGTTGGCCAGGAATTGCGGCGTGCACCAACTGGGCCGAAAGGGGTGCTCAAGGGCGGCGTAACCCAGCCCCGATTCACGCTGCGCATTCAGCAGACGCTTGTATTTTTCGCGCAGCTCGCGCGCAGAGGCGGAACCTTCGGAGGATCTGCGGCGCGGGCGCGGCGCCACGCTGTGGGTTTCGTGGGCGGGCTGCTGGTTTGCTTGAAGGGCGGCGTGGATTGCCGGCGGGAGCTTTGCGTCGGCTTGCATTGCTGCCGCGCTCGCCGAGGCGGACGGCTGGCGACGGCCAGCGGGGGGCGGGGTGTCGCGAGGGAAGTCTTCGTGCTCTGGGCTCAATCGGTGCTCCTGCGGCTATGTCGGGTGCTGATCGAACAGGCGGCAGGGCGTGAAGAATGCCGGGCCGGGGAGTTGAAAAAAATATATCGACCCGGCGCGGCTGCAAAGGAGTGTTCTAGGGATTTAACAAAATTAACATGGCATCGGCTTGTTGGCGTTGAGGTCCATGAAGCCGCGGATCAGGCGATAGGCTTTCCAGATCCAGGCCGCGCCCCAGATCAGCATGGCAACCGGAATCCCGACCAGCGTGGCGAACAAGATTCCGCCCACCAGCATCCACAGCAGGTACCACCAGAAAGAACGGATCTGCCAGCTGTGGTGGCTGTAGACGAAGGTGCCGGCCGCTTCCGGCCGCCGCAGGTAGTTGATGATGAGCGGAATGAAGGAGAGCATGCCCAGCGAGAACAGAAAGCTGGCGCCATGAAACACATAGAGCCACCAGACCAGGTTCTTGTGGGACTGCAAGGCAGGGTCAAGCACGACTTCTTGTGCGAATTCCTGTGCCATTCTTCGCTCCTCTTCAAAGCGATGCTGACATCGCGGTTTTTTAATCGAACAAGTTCAAGATTCCGTCGAGGCCAGAGAAGTTCAAGGCCACGTCGGCCTGGGCCCGTACCACCGGCTTGGCGCGAAAGGCCACCGACAGTCCGGCGATGCCCATCATTTTCAGATCGTTGGCGCCGTCGCCCATGACGATGGCGCGCCGGGTGTCCACGCCGAGCGCGGCGCAGGACCGTTCGACGGTGGCCTTTTTTTCCTCGGCATCGACAATCCCGCCCACGACTTTACCGGTCAACTTGCCGTCGACGATTTCGAGCTGGTTGGAATGGGTGAAGTCGAGCTTCAGGCGCGACTTCATGCGGTCGGTGAAAAAGGTGAAGCCGCCCGAGACCAGCAAGGTCTTCAGGCCGGCCGCCTGCACCGCATCGAGCATGTTCTGCGCGCCGGGCGACAGGCGCAGTCTTTCGTCATACACGCGTTGCAGGGCACCTGCATCCAGTCCGCGCAGCAGCGCCACCCGGCGCGTCAGGCTTTCGCGAAATTCGATTTCGCCGCGCATGGCCGCTTCGGTAATGGCCGCCACTTGCGGCTTCAAGCCCTGCATGTCGGCGATTTCATCGATGCATTCGATGGTGATCAGGGTGGAATCCATGTCCATCGCCACCAGCGCGAAGTCGGACAGCTTGCGGCCGGCGGCGATCAGCGTGGCATCCATGCCGGCGGCGTGGGCTGCGCCATACACGGCGTCGCGGGCGTCGAGGTCGAGCTGCACATCTTCGGCGCGCAGCACATTGGGCGAGGTGGCGACGCTGCGCCGGGCGCCGGCCATGGCGGCGATGCGACGGGCGGCGTCCAGGTCGAGGGCAGGGGCTTGCAATACCAGGTTCATCATGGGACTCGCGCCTCTTCAGGCGACCAGGGATTTGATGGTGGCGCGCAGTTGGGAAACGCGGCTGGCCAGGTCCGGCATTTTAGCCGTGATGCGCAATTTGTCCTGGCCATTGAGCTTGATGTGGCGGTTCTTCTGCACCAGGTCGATGATGCGCATCGCATCCACCGGCGGATCGGGCTTGAACTGCAGCACCGCCGAATCGGTATGGGCATCGATCTTGACGATGCCCACCGGCTCGGCCGCCACCCGCAAGCGGTGGGTTTCGATCAGCGCGCGCGCCGGGTCGGGCAGCTTGCCGAAGCGGTCGATCAATTCTTCCTGCAGGGCGTCGATGCCGTCCTGGCGCTCGCAATTGGCCAGACGCTTGTAGAGCGAGAGCCGTTCATGCACGTCGCCGCAGTACTCATTGGGCAGAAGCGCCGGCACGTGCAGGTTGATTTCGGTGGTGGAGGAAAGCGGCGCTTCCAGATCGGGTTCCTTGCCGTTCTTCAGTTCGCGCACGGCCAGGTTCAGCATGTCGCTGTACATCTGGAAGCCGATCTCCACCATTTCGCCGGACTGGCTTTCACCCAGCACCTCGCCCGCGCCGCGAATCTCGAGATCGTGCATGGCGAGATAGAAACCGCTGCCCAGTTCTTCCATCTGCTGGATGGCTTCCAGCCGGCGCTGCGCCTGGCGCGTCAGGATCTGCACATCGTGCACCAGCAGGTAGGCATAGGCCTGGTGGTGCGAACGGCCGACCCGGCCGCGCAACTGGTGCAGCTGCGCCAGGCCGAACTTGTCGGCCCGATGCATGATGATGGTGTTGGCGGTCGGCACGTCGATGCCGGTTTCAATGATGGTGGTGCACAGCAGGATATTGAAGCGCTGGTTGACGAAATCGCGCATCACCCGCTCCAGCTCGCGCTCATGCATCTGCCCATGGGCGATGGCAATGCGCGCTTCGGGCAGCAGCTCGGCTAGCATGGCGCGCCGGTTTTCGATGGTCTCGACTTCGTTGTGCAGGAAGTAGACCTGGCCGCCGCGCTTCAATTCGCGCAGGCAGGCTTCGCGGATCACCGATTCGCTTTCGGCGCGCACGAAGGTCTTGATCGCCAGCCGCTTTTGCGGCGCGGTGGCAATCACCGAGAAATCGCGCAAGCCTTCCAGCGCCAATCCCAAAGTGCGCGGAATCGGGGTGGCGGTCAGCGTCAGGACATCGACTTCGGCGCGCAAGGCCTTGAGCGCTTCTTTCTGGCGCACGCCGAAACGGTGCTCCTCGTCGATGATCACCAGCCCCAGGCGCTGGAACTTGACGTCGCCCGAGAGCAGCTTGTGGGTGCCGATCACGATATCGATGGCGCCATCGGCCAGGCCCTTGATGGCGGCCGTGACTTCCTTGCCGGTGCGAAAGCGCGACAGCTCGGCGATCTTCACCGGCCAGTCGGCAAAGCGGTCGGCAAAGGTTTGCGCATGCTGTTCCGCCAGCAGGGTGGTGGGCGCGAGGATGGCCACCTGTTTGCCGCCCATCACCGCCACAAAGGCCGCGCGCAAGGCGACTTCGGTCTTGCCGAAACCGACGTCGCCGCAGATCAGGCGGTCCATCGGTTTGCCGCTGGTCATGTCGGCGATCACGGCATTGATGGCGGCCGACTGGTCCGGCGTTTCTTCGAAGCCGAAGCTTTCGGCAAAGGCTTCGTAGTCGCGCGCCGAATATTCGAAGGCATGGCCCTGGCGTGCCGCGCGCCGTGCATACAGGTTGAGCAGCTCGGCGGCGGTGTCGCGGATCTGCTGGGCTGCCTTGCGCTTGGCGCGATCCCACTGGCCGGAGCCCAGTTGATGCAGCGGCGCGTCTTCCGGCGCCGCGCCCGAGTAGCGCGAGATCACATGCAGTTGCGACACCGGCACGTACAGCTTGGCGTCCTTGGCGTATTCCAGGTGCAGGAATTCGGTTTCGCCTTCGCCCAGGTCCATGCTGACCAGGCCCATGTAGCGGCCGATGCCGTGATTGGCGTGCACCACCGGGTCGCCGATCTTGAGTTCGGACAGGTCGCGCACCATGTGCTCGACCTGGCTGCTGGCTTCCTGTCGACGCCGCCCTGCGCGCCGTCCGCTGCCGGCGTACAGCTCGGTCTCGGTGACGAAGGCCAGGCCGCCGTGGGCGGCATCGAGCTGAAAGCCATCGTGCAGGGGCGACACGCCCAGCATCAGGCGGCTGTCGCTGGTGGCGAAGTCCTGGAAGCCTTCACACAGATCGAAGCGCAAGTCGTATTCACTGAAGACTTGCTGCAGGGTTTCGCGGCGGCCGCTGGAATCGGCGCACAGCAGCACCCGCTTGTCGGTCTTGAGCAGGAAGCTGCGCAGATTGGCCAGGGGATCGTCGGCGCGGCGATTGATGGCCACATTCGGCAGCGCGGCCGACAGTTCCGAAGGCGCATCATCCCTTTGCAGCACCCAGCGCCCGAAGGGCTTCATCAGGATGTAGAAGTCCTCGTCGGTGAGGTAGATTTCCTGCGGTTCCAGAAGCGGCCGTTCGCGGTCCGCCTTCAGGAAGCGATAGCGCGACTGGGTATCGGTCCAGAAGCGGCGTATCGCTCCGTCCACATCGCCCACCAGGGCGAAGGCAGTGTTCGGCGGCACGTAATGGAACAGGGTAGCGGTTTCGTCGAAGAACAGCGGCAGGTAGTACTCGATGCCGGCCGAGGGGATGCCCTGGCCGATGTCCTTGTAGATGGTGGAGCGCGAAGGATCGCCTTCTATCTTTTCGCGCCAGCGGCTGCGAAAGCCCTGGCGCGCCGCCTCGTCCATGGGAAATTCGCGGCCCGGCAGCAGGCGCACTTCCTTCACCGGATAGAGCGAACGCTGGCTGTCGGCGTCGAAGCTGCGGATGCTTTCTATGCTGTCGCCGAACAGATCCAGCCGGTAAGGCAGCGCCGAGCCCATGGGAAACAGGTCGATCAGGCCGCCGCGCACCGAATACTCGCCGGGCGACATCACCTGGCCCACATGGCTGTAGCCGGCCAGCGTCAATTGCTGGCGCAGGCGCGCTTCGTCCAGGGTTTCACCTTGCTTGAAGAAGAAGGTATGGCCGGCCAGGAAAGACGGCGGCGCCATGCGCAGCAAGGCCGTGGTGGCGGGGACGATCAACACGTCGCAGCGGCCGCTCTGCACTTCATGCAGGGTGGCCAGGCGTTCCGATACCAGGTCCTGGTGCGGCGAGAAAGCATCGTAGGGCAGGGTTTCCCAGTCGGGCAGCAGGTGGCAGCGCGGGGCATCTTCACCGGCCGGCGTGAACCAGGGAATTTCCACCAGCAGGCGCTGGGCATCGGTGGCGCTGGCGGCCACCACGGTCAACATGCGTTGTTCGGCCTTGAGCGCAAGCGCGGCCTGGGCCAGGGTCCAGGCGTCGGCCGAGCCATGCATGGCGGGCGGCACGAACCGATGACCGGGGCGGGGAAGGGAAGTCCTGGGATTGAAAGACATCGCGGGCGGTGGGCCGGATCGCTTGCGCCAGCGATGAGCCTGCCACAAGGAATTTGACAGTGAAAAAGTGAGGTGTGATTATAGCCCACCCGAAAGTCCGCCAGCGCGCTTGCGCATGCGCCATGCGCCGGCGCAAAGCGGCTTGCAAAGCGCTTGCCGATGGGCTGCAAACGCGACGCATGAACCTCCACCGTATCCATCTTCGGCTCGATTGCCACGCTCCATGCCTGCCTCCACGCCACCTGCGACGCCACGCCCGACGCCACGTCATTTCGCGCTGATCCCCGCGGCCGGGGTCGGCAGCCGGATGGCAGCCGACCGCCCCAAGCAATACCTGCCTCTGGCCGGCCAGCCCATGCTGTTGCATTCGATCGCTGCCTTGGTCGCCTCACCGCACATCGAGCATGTGTTTGTGGTGGTGAGCGCGGAGGATGGCTGGATCGACAGCCTGAACTTGCCGGCCGGGCGGGTCAGCGTGCTGAAGGTCGGCGGCGCCACCCGCAAGGATTCGGTGCAGGAAGGCTTGCGCGCGCTGCGTCTTGTGGCCGCCGAGGACGACTGGGTGCTGGTGCACGATGCGGCCCGCCCTGGTTTCGATGACGCACTGCTGCAGCGCCTGTTGCAGGCGCTGGCGCAGGACGAGGTGGGCGGACTGTTGGCCTTGCCGGTGGTGGACACCATCAAGAAAGCCGGGCTTGATGCGCGCGTGGCACGCACCGTTTCGCGCGAGGGCTTGTGGGCCGCGCAAACGCCGCAGATGTTTCGCCTCGGCCTGCTGCAGCGCGCCCTGGCCGCTGCCAGCGAGGTGACCGATGAAGCCAGCGCAGTCGAAGCGCTGGGACTGGCGCCGCGGCTGGTGGAAGGCAGCCTGCGCAACCTGAAAGTCACGCGGCCGGAAGACCTTTCCGTGGCCGCACTGTTGATGGGACTCTCCGCATGATTTCGCAAGTACCGTTTCGCATCGGCCAGGGCTACGACTGCCATGCGTTGGCGCCGCAGCGCGCCCTGATCCTGGGCGGCGTGCACATCCCGCATAGCGTCGGCCTGCTCGGCCATTCCGACGCCGACGTGCTGCTGCACGCGATCACCGATGCCCTGCTGGGCGCGGCCGGATTGGGCGACATCGGCCGCCATTTTCCGGACACCGATCCGGCCTACAAGGGTGCCGATTCGCGCGTATTGCTGCGCGCGACGCGCCAAAAAATTGCCGAGGCCGGCTACGCGGTCGGCAATGTCGATGCCACCGTGATTGCCCAGGCGCCCAAGCTGGCGCCGCATATTCCCGCCATGGTGGCCAACATCGCGCAGGACCTGGGCCTTGCGCCCGGCCAGGTCAATGTCAAGGCCAAGACCAATGAGCGCATGGGCTGGGAAGGGCGGGAAGAGGGCATGGCCGCGCATGCCGTGGCGCTGCTGTTCCGGCCCGCTACCTGATCCCCCACCCGCTTCGCCTGATCCTTTCGGCATCCCTTTCAGCGTTCTTTGCAGACATCGCAAAGAACGCTTCCTGCTTTGCCGCTACAGTGCGCATTCCACCTTCGAAGCAGGAGTTTTCATATGGCAAGTGAGGGTTATCACGAACCGCTGCAGTGTTTGACCGGCAAGACGCGCGATATGCATCGCGCCATCGTTTCATTGATGGAAGAGCTGGAAGCCGTGGACTGGTACAACCAGCGGGTGGATGCCTGCGAGGATGAAGAACTCAAGGCCATCCTGACGCACAACCGCGACGAGGAAAAGGAGCACGCCGCGATGGTGCTGGAATGGATCCGGCGCCGCGACCCGAAATTCGATCATGAATTGAAGGAAAGCCTGTTCAAGGACGGCCCCATCGTCGGCGAGCACGGCAACGACTGAAGCCGGCGTCCTTATTGCGCCAGCGGTATCCGGATCCGCACGATCAGGCCGCCGCCTTCGCGATTGCTCAATTGCAGATGGGCGCCGTGGTTTTGCAGCACGCGGTCGACAATGGCCAGCCCGAGTCCGGCGCCGTTGGCCTGGCTGCGCGCGGTATTCATGCGGGTAAAGGGCTGCAGCAGCTGTTCGATCTGGTCTTCCGGCACGCCGGCGCCCCAGTCGCTCACTTCCAGCACCGCATAGCCGCCGATCTGACGGCAAGTGAGTTCGATGCGGCACAGGTCTTCGCCCGCCTTGCAGCCGTAGCGATGGACGTTTTCGACGAGGTTGTTGAGCACGCGCCGCAAGTCGGTGGGATTGCCGCGCACCTTCAGGCCGCGCTCGATCTGGTCGCTGACCTGCATATCCGGCATGCGGCGCGCGGTGTTGGCGGTTTCTTCCATCAGTTCGCCGATGTCGAGCTGGGTGAAGGTCGAGCTGTCGCTCGGTCGCGCGTAGTCGAGGAATTGCGAAATGATGGCGTCCATCTGGCGCAGGTCGGCTTGCATGCCGCGCCGCGCTTCCTCGGGCAGATGCGCCATTTCCACTTCCAGCACCATGCGCGCAATCGGCGTGCGCAAGTCATGCGAGATGCCGGCCAGGATGACGGCGCGATCGCTTTCCACCCGTTCCAGGTCGCTCACCATCTGGTTGAAGCTGCGGTTGGCATCGCGCATTTCCGTCGGGCCGGCCTCCGGCAAGGGCGCCGGCCGCTGGCCGCGCGCCATGGCGCGGGTGGCTTCGGTCAGGCGCGCCAGCGGCTGGTTGATCAGGCGTGAGATGAACACCGCGCCCAGCAGCGACAGCAACAGCGTGACGGCGACGAAGCCGGCCCATTGCACGCCGGAGGAACGCTCCACTTTCTCGCGCTCCACCGCCAGCCAGTATTCATCGCCCTCGATCTTGAAGCTGACCCAGAAACCCGGAATGTCGTTCACGGCGCCGGCAAAGGCGGTCTCTTCGCCCAGCTTGGCGCGCACTTCGGATTCGATCACGGGCATCAGGCCGTTGTCGGCCGGTTGCTCGATCCGGTCATCCTTCTCGCGTGCATACACGCGTATGCCTTCGTGGCTGGCCAGGTCGAACAGCAGCTCGCGCCGCAGGTCGGGCGCGGAGTGGGTCAGGGCCGCACGCGTGATGGTGACGATGGACACCACCTGCGCCGCCACCTGGCTGGCGCGCGGCGCCCGTTCGGCAATGCGGAAGGTGGCGACCCAGGTCGCCATGCTGGCGAAGATCAGGAAAGCCAGCAGGAAAAAGGTGCGCCAGAGCAGACCGCTGCGCAACCATGCGAAGCGGTCTGTCGCGCGCGACAGGCGGCTGGACACCGAGTCAGCGCGGTTGGCCGTCGGGAATGAAGACATAGCCCAGTCCCCACACGGTCTGGATGTACAGGGGATTGGAAGGATCGGGCTCGATCAATTTGCGCAAGCGCGAGATCTGCACGTCCAGGCTGCGATCGAAGACTTCGTATTCGCGGCCGCGCGCCAGCTCCATCAGCTTCTCGCGCGACAGCGGTTGCCTGGCATGGCGGGCAAACACCTTGAGCACCGAGAATTCGCCGGTGGTCAGCGGCACGTTCTGTCCGGCCTTCTTGAGGGTGCGGGTGCCGAGGTCAAGAACGAAGTCGCCGAAGCTGAAGGTCTGCGGCGTTTCGGACGGCGCGCCCGGCGCTTCTTCCGGCGCCTTGCGGCGCAGCACGGCATTGATGCGCGCCACCAGTTCGCGCGGATTGATAGGCTTGGGCAGGTAATCGTCGGCGCCCATTTCCAGGCCGATGATGCGGTCCACATCTTCGCCCTTGGCGGTGAGCATGATGATCGGCGTCTTGTCGCCGGCGCCGCGCAGGCGGCGGCAGATGGAGAGGCCGTCTTCGCCCGGCAGCATGAGATCGAGAACCAGCAATTCGAAACGCTCGCGCAGCCAGAGCTTGTTCATGGCCTGGGCGTTTTCGGCGGTGACTACATTGAAACCCTGTTCGCCAAGATAGCGGCGCAGCAAGTCGCGCAAGCGGATGTCATCGTCGACGACCAGAATGCGTGCCTTGTTGGCCGGGGGGGTAGTGGCTCCGTTTGTCGTATTCATACGCTCATGTTAACTTCAGTAAAGCTGCGCTGTACAATCCGACGCGGAATGGGGAACAAAGTGTTACACACTTTACCCCATTCCCGTTCAGTCGCTGAATCAGTGGACCTACACTGAATTTCGCGCATTTTCAGCCGTAATAGAAATCGAGTCCCGATCTTACTGCAGCGACCTGAATCATCTTCCATGGCAAAGCCACTCACATTTTCCCTTGCACTGAGTATTGCCGCGCTGGCCACAGCCAGCTGGGCCGGTCCTCAGTGGGATCGAATCTCGATGCGAGCCGGAGAGCGCAATATTCCCAATGGCATGCAGGACAACCGGGGCGGCATGTCGCAACCCCAGCCAGCCGGGCAGTATAGCGGAGCCGAGCAGGACAATGCGCGCCGCCAGGCCAACCGCATGTCCCCTGAAGAAAGGGCCAACCTGCGGCGCCAGATCAACGAGGCCGGGCACGACATCTACATACCGCGCCGCTGATCCGGATGTATTCCTAGGCTCACCCTGACGGCCGGTGTTCCGGCCGTTTGCATTTGCG
>JAEVZY010000107.1 GCA_023392035.1 Pseudomonadota bacterium
CCGCCAGCGGGTGCTGGGGCGACACCGTCACGTAGATAGGTTGGGCCATGCGCGCCAGTTCCACCAGATCGGTGCGCGGCGCGCTGCCAAACACGATGCCAAGGTCGGCGCGGTGCTCCGCCACGGCTTCGGCCACCATATGCGAGCCGACCGAAGCCACGCCGAAGGTGATGCCGGGACTGGCCGCGGAAAAGCTGCGCAGCGCATCCGGCAGGAAGCCGTACATCAAGCCTTCGACGCAATTGATGTCGACGTGGCCGCGCTTCAAGCTGTCGTATTCCTGGATCACGCTGCGCAATTCGTCGAAGCGGCCGCGCTGCTCGTGGGCGTATTCCAGCAGGCGCTTGCCGGCATCGGTGAGGGACATGCCGCGCGCGTGGCGCTCGAACAGGGCCACGCCCAGTTCTTCTTCCAATAGCGCCACCTGGCGACTGATCGCGCTCTGGGCCACGAACAGCCGCTCGGCCGCATGGCGTACCGATCCCAGTGCGGCCACTTCGCGGAAATAACGCAGGGCTACCGGCTCCATTGGCGCCGCTTCCGATAGCACCGATCGACTTGATGCAGCTTGAACCGCCGCGAACTTTTCGCGGCCTTGAATAGCAAGTGCTTCATTTGGTTGTGGATGCCCGATGCAGGCATCTGCGTCCTGGTATCGGAGCAACGATAGCCTAATGCTTACCCCCAGGCAAATGAGGCAGCTCGTGAACCCTTGTCCTCAATTGCGACTCATCAACGCTGCTGCAAGTCCCGGCCTTCCCACCCAGACAGCTTATTGGTTCTCAACTGTTGTCCAGCGGATTCTCGATATGTTGACTGCAAGCCGTGCGCGCCCGGCGTGCACGTCCTTCACCCATCCGACCTATCAGGACACCAACGATGCCAACACCTTCCCGCCTTTTCCTCCTGCTGTCACTGGCCTGTACGCTCGCGGCTTGCGGTGGCGGAGGCGGCTCCAGCGGCGGCACAATCACCGATACGACCACTGCTGGCACCGGGACCGTCAGCGACACTGAAGACATGACCTTGATCGGAGGCATTCGAACCGTTGGTGTCAATCCCGTCGCCGACCCGCCGCCGAACACCACGATGAGCATGTCCTGCGCCGACGGCGCCAGCGTGCAATGCAGTGGCAATACCATTTTGCGGGTCGACAACCAAGTGGCGCTCACCAGCTCGGGCGTGCAGGTGTATGGAAAGTCGACCAATGACCTGGCGCCGGTGATTGCCAATACCGGGCTGGCCGTAGGCATGATGCCGGCCAGCGGCGGCATCGCGGAACTGCGCATCAACAAGGGTGCCGGCTCGGTGCCTTCCGCGCCGGCGCTCTTGCTGCGCAATATCGGTCTGTCCTGGGATTCGCATACGGATCGTCCGCCGATCATTGAAACCTTCCGCACCACACAGGGCCGGGTGGCGCTGGATGCACGCGGCAAGATCATCAGCGGCCCGCTGCCCGATGCATCCAATATCGATTTCTACGACTATGCGGTGAAAGGTGCCGGCGCCACCCAGGCGCACTACGCCAACAACACCTACTTCCCGCGCGACCTGAGCCTGTACCCGGTGCGCTGCCCGGCCAACGATCCGGCTTGCCGAACCACTGAAACCAATGGCTTCAGCACGACGCAAGGCAACTGGAGAATGGGCGGCAGCGAACCCGACACCAGTACCGTGTTCCGCCTGCATGCCGATGGCGACCTGTATGCGGGCGACGCCTTGCCCAGCGCCAGCGGCCAGCGCCAGTATCTGCCGGGTGGCGACGGCTTCGGCGTGTCCTATCCCGGCTTCAAGGGCTACCGCAGCCTGGATCTCTGGACCATGCAGTACGCCAACCTGGCCGCGTGGTACACCATGGACACGGTCAACATCGTGGAATTTGCCGGCGGCTCCAACGAACACAACAAGGGGCGCCGCGGTACTGTCGCCTTCGGCCAGGTGACTGACTCGGCAGCAGTGCCGGCCAGCGGCACTGCCAGTTACGCCGGCGTGGTGTATGGCTGGTATGCCGCCAACGCCACCGATGAGTCGGTATTCTTCCGCGCCAATGCCAACCTCGTGGTCGACTTCGCCACGCGCCAGGCGCAAATCTCGGTCCAGAATGCGGCCACCTACAATTCCGCGGCCACGCCGGTGCCGGCCAATTTTGCCGCCACCATGGCCTGGTCGCCGCCGGCCAACGCCAACTACATGACGGCCGCGGTGGCAGGCGCCATCCCGGGTGGTATCAGCGCCCGCTTCTTCGGGCCGGTCAATGGCGGCCCGGCTGAAACCGCCGGCTCGTTCATGCTGAACAACGCAGGAACCGGCCAGACCGTGATCGCCGGCTTCATCGCCCGCAAACTCTGATCGAGCGGGATTCCGGGTCGCGGCCGCGGCCCGGATTGCGTCCGTTCACGATGCCCTTCGCGGTACGGATTCACGGCATGGTTCGCGGCACATTTCAAGGCGGACCCGGTCAAATGAATTCCAGTCCGCTCCACGGAGAGCATCATGAGACATCATCTTCACTATGTATTTCCGGACTTGAGCAGCGCCCGCCGCGCGCTGGACGACCTGCTGCTGGCGCGCATTGAATCGCGTCACATCCATTTCATGCGTGAAGGCGGTTTGCCGGACGACATGCCGGAAGCCAATCTGTTGCAGAAGACCGATATCGTCAACGGTTGCGAGCGCGGCATGGCAGCCGGTGCGGCACTGGGCGTGCTGCTGGGCGTGCTGGTGGTGTGGTATTTCGATATCGGCGCGGCGTCCCTGCGCGCCACAGCGGTGGTGGCAGCCGCAATGGTGGGTTTGCTGTTTGGAGGCTGGGCCTCCAGCCTGGTGGCGGCCGCATTGCCCAATACCCGGCTGAAGAACTTCCAGGAAGACCTGCAGCAAGGGCGGGTCCTGATGATCCTGGACGTACCGGCGCGACGCGTGGAAGAAATCGAACGCCTGTTGGCGCAATCGCACCCGGAAACCCGCTTCGTCGGCGAAGACCCGCGTGTACCGGTCTTTCCATGAAAATTGGGACTCGTTCGACTGGCGCTCTGCCTCTGCGGAATTGAGCTGACAAAATCCTGAATCGTTTGCGCCAAATCAAGCGGTATTGCATTCGGCCTACAACTTCGCTTTTCAGGCATTAAGTTGGCGCGATGAACAAGCAGCCAAGCCTCATGGAAAATCCCGTTGTCGAAGTGGGCCAGTTCGAGCGCAATGCGGGGCCATCCGAACGCTGGATGTCCGAAGTCGAAGCCGGCAAGGTTTTGTATTTCCCCAACTTGCCGTTCGAGCTCTTGGCGGCCGAACAAGTCCTGCTGCGCCCCGATCTGCGAGCCGCCCGTTCACGCAATATCAGCCTCGGCCCTGACGGTCGGCTCAAGGGCGCGGCCGGCGATCTCCAGCAGCAGGCCGCTCTCACCGAAATGCTGCTGCGCTTTCGCGGTCAGGCGGAACAATTGGTGCATACGCTCTTTCCGCGCTATCAGGCCGCGCTGCGCATGGGCAATTGCAGTTTCCGCCCCGCCGAGGTGGAAGGCCGTCAGCAGTCGCTGCGCGCCAACGATCGCCTGTTGCATGTGGATGCCTTCCCGTCCCGCCCCAACCGCGGCGAACGCATCCTGCGGGTGTTCAGCAACATCAATCCGGTCGGCGCGCCGCGCGTATGGCGCCTGGGCGAACCCTTCGACGTACTGGCGCGCCGCTTCCTGCCGCAGGCACGTCCCTATTCGGCCTGGCAGGCGCGCTGGCTGCACAAACTGGGCATCACCAAGTCGCTGCGCAGTGAATACGATCACCTCATGCTGGAACTGCACGACAGCATGAAGTCCGATCCGCATTATCAACAGCGCGGGCAACAGCTCAGCATGGCTTTCCCGCCCGGCTCGACCTGGGTCTGCTTTTCCGACCAAACCGCCCATGCGGCCATGTCCGGCCAATACATGCTGGAGCAAACCCTGCACCTGCCGGCGCAAAGCCAGGGCAATCCGGACACCAGTCCGCTTGCCATCCTCACCCGAATCAAAGGCCACGCACTGGTGTGATTCACGGCGCCACTGCCCCATTGCCATGGCCATGATTGGGTAAAAATCCATCGAATACCGGCCATCTTCGCCGTTATACTTGGCGCCCATCAATTCCGGAACCTCAAGGGAGCGCAAGTGAACGGCCTGATCTGGTTCGTGATTCTTTATTGGGTCATATCGGTTGGCATCGGCCTGTACGCTGCCCGCTATGTCAAATCGTCCAGCGATTTCGCGGTGGCCGGTCGTTCCCTGCCCATGTATGTCGTCACGGCCACGGTATTCGCCACCTGGTTCGGTTCCGAAACCGTGCTGGGCATCCCCGCCACCTTCATGAAAGAAGGCCTGAAGGGCGTGGTGGCCGATCCCTTCGGCGCCTCCATGTGCCTGGTGCTGGTGGGCCTGTTCTTCGCGCGGCCGCTGTACCGCATGAACCTTCTGACCATAGGCGACTATTTCAAGCAGAAGTACGGGCGCACCGTGGAAATCCTGATCACGCTGTGCATCTGCGTCTCCTATCTTGGCTGGGTGGCGGCCCAGATCAAGGCCCTGGGCCTGGTGTTCTCGGTGGTCTCGGGCGGCTATATCTCGGTCGAGATGGGCATGATCATCGGCGCGGCCAGCGTGCTGATCTACACCCTGATGGGCGGCATGTTCTCGGTGGCCATCACCGACTTTCTGCAGATGATCATCATCGTCCTGGGCATGCTTTACATCGGCTGGGAAGTGTCGGGCATGGTGGGCGGCGCGCCGGCAGTGGTGGCGCATGCGGCGGCAGCGGGCAAATTCGAATTCTGGCCGGCACCCACGGGCCGCGAGGTGCTGTGGTTCATTGCCGCATTGATCACCATGATGCTGGGCTCGATCCCGCAGCAGGACGTATTCCAGCGGGTGTCGTCCTCGGCCAATGAACAGATCGCCGGCCGTGCCTCGGTGCTGGGCGGCGTCATGTACTTCTGCTTCGCCTTCATTCCCATGTTCCTGGCTTACTCGGCAACGCTGATCGATCCGAAGATGGTGGCCGAGCTGATGGAAAAGGATTCGCAACTGATCCTGCCCACGCTGATCATGAGCAAGGTGCCGCTGCTGGCACAGATCATGTTCTTCGGCGCCCTGCTGTCGGCCATCAAGAGCTGCGCCTCGGCCACCCTGCTGGCGCCTTCGGTCACCTTCACCGAGAACGTGCTGCGCGAATTCCTGCCGCGACTGAGCGATCGGCAGTTCCTGAAACTGATGCGGATCGTGGTGCTGGTGTTCACGCTCATCATCACCACCATCGCCCTGAACAGCCAGGCCAGCATTTTCAAGATGGTGGAAAACGCCTACAAGATCACCCTGGTTTCGGCCTTCGTGCCGCTGGCTTTCGGCCTGTACTGGAAGCACGCCAATCGCATGGGAGCCAGCTGGTCGATGGGTCTGGGCTTCACTTCCTGGGTGTCGATGGAAGTGTTTGCGCCCGATGGCTACTGGCCGCCGCAACTGGTGGGCGTGCTGCTGGCCCTGTTCGGCATGGTGGCCGGTTCGGTGTTTTCCCGCAGGGTTGAAGCGGCCCAGGCGGGGTCGGAGGCAAAAGCGTCCTGAGGCGAGACCGGTCTGGCATGGCCGGCTGAGGACTTAATAGCTGTGCCGCCGCAAATACTCTTTAACCGCACCGAAATCAGGATCCACCCCCAAGCCAGGCGCATCCGACAGCGAAATCTTGCCTTCCCGAACCTGCGGCATGGGGGTGGCCAGTACATCGCGCAGGGGATTGGGATTGGAATCGACCTCCACATAACCCGCGCCGCCCACCGCTGCCTTCAGGTGCATGGAGGCCACCAGCCCGACGCCACCGCCCAGCCAGTGCGGGCAGAACATGCGCCCGGCCTGCAAGGCGCTGCGTCCGACCGCTACGCAAGCGGAGAAACCGCCCCACTTGCCAAGATCGGGTTGAATGACGCCAAAGGCGCCGCTCTCGATTGCCGCCGCAAACTCAGCCTGGCCGCGCATATTCTCGCCACCGGCCAGCGGCAAAGGCGATCGTGCCGCAAGCGTTTTCCAGTCGGCCAGGGAGTGGTCGGCGGCGATCGGCTCTTCCAGCCAGCCGAGCTTGAAATCCACCAGCTGCGCGCTCATTTCCAGCGCCTCATCCAGGCTCCAGGCTTGATTGGCATCCACCATCAGCGGCGTTGCGTCGCCCAGCAATTGACGCAAGGCGCGCAGGTTGGCAAGGTCGCGCTCCAGTCCAAAGCCGATTTTCAGTTTGAAGGCGCGATAGCCCTCGGCCAGCTTTTGCGCCGCCAGCTTTTCCGGTTCCGTGGGGCTCAAGCCGGAGGCATAGGTGCCGATCTCGCGGCTGCCGCCCAACAGCTTCCACAGGGGCTGTCCCAAACGCCGGCCCAGCAGATCCCAAAGGGCGATGTCGGCGCCGGCTATCGCTTGTGCGATCGGTCCCGGCTCGCCGGTTTGGATGGCCAGTACCCGCAGGGATTCGGTCATGGCGGCGAAAGCCTGCTCCGGTCGCGTCCAGGCCTGGCGCAACAGGATCGGAGCCAGGGCCGACTCCAGCAGGCGGGCGCGATGTTCCGCGCCCACCGCCGGAAAATTGCACCAGATTTCACCCCAGCCGACCGCACCTTCCTTGTCTTCCATGCGCACCAGCACCGCGGGCCGGTCGTGCATGATGCCAAACGAGGTCTGCACCGGCACCGAGATCGGCACCCGCAAGACCATGGCCTCGACTTTTGCAATCTGAAGAGGAGCGAATGAAGGAAGGGATATTGCTTGCATGTTCTGGAATGGGTTTCAAAGGGATTGCACTTTCGGCTCACGCGCCGCGGCCGGGACGCCGAGGCCATGCTGCACGATGTGGGCGCCATGCTCGCCGATCATGATGGCGGCGGCATTGGTGTTGGCCGACACCATGTTCGGCATGACCGAGGCATCGATCACCCTCAGGCGCGACACGCCGCGCACCTTCAGGCTGGGGTCGACCACCGAATCGGCATCGCTGCCCATGCGGCAGGTGCCCACCGGATGGAACACCGTGCCGCCGGCATGGCGTGCGAATTCGAGCAGCTCGGCGCGACTCCTGGCGGCCGCGCCCGGCAAAATTTCTTCGGCAATCAGATCGCGGAATGCCGGCTGGTTGTAAATGGCGCGCAGCATGTCGATGCCGGCCGCCAGGGTCTTGCGATCGAGTTCTTCGCAAAGGTAATTGGTTTCAATGCGCGGTGCGCGCAGCGGATCGGTGGAGCAGATTGCCAGTCGCCCGCGCGAACGCGGCCGGCACTGGCTGGCCGATGCGGTGAAGCCGGGGTAGCTGTGCAGGGGCGTGCCGGGCTTGTCCACCGACAGCGGCATCACATTGAACTGCATGTCGGCGCGGCCGCCCTCGGCATACTCGGTGCAGGCAAAGCCACCGACCTGGCCGGCGCCAACCGTCAAGGGCCCGGAATTGTTGAACAGCCACTGCCAACCCATCGAGGCCAGCCGCAAGGGATTGCGCACATCGGTGTTGAGCGACATCTTCTCTTTCAAGCGCACGATGGTGCGTGCCTGATAGTGGTCTTTCAGGTTTTCGCCGACTTGCGGCGCATGCACCTTGACCTTGATGCCCAGGCTTTCCAACAAGGGCGCCGGACCGATGCCGGACAACTGCAGCAGTTGCGGCGACTGCAGGGCGCCGGCGGCCAGAATCACTTCACGCGTGGCGCGGGTATGGCGCAATTCGCCGCCATGCCCCCACTGCACCCCCACCGCGGTATCGCCTTCGAACAGCACCCGATGGGTGAAGGCTTCGGTCACCACGTGCAGATTGGGCCGCCGCAGCGCGGGCTTGAGAAAAGCGCGGGCGGCGCTGGAACGCCAACCGTCTTTCAGGGAAAGCTGATAGGCGCCGACTCCATACTCGGTGGCGCCATTGAAGTCGGGATTGAAGGGCAGGCCGAATTGCTGACCGGCTTCCAGCCACAGGCGGCAGTAGGGATGGTCGTTGCGCAAATCGGAAACGCCCAGCTCGCCGCTGCCGCCGTGATATTCGCTTTCGCCGCCGGCATAGCCTTCGGATTTCTTGAAGAAGGGCAGCACCGCCGAGTAATTCCAGCCGGTCGCGCCCTGTGCGGCCCAGTCGTCATAGTCGGCATGCTGGCCGCGAATATACAGCAGGCCATTGATCGAGCTGGAACCGCCCAGCACCCTGCCGCGCGGCCAGACGATATTGCGATTGGCCGTGCCTTCGCAAGGCTCGGTGTCGAACAGCCGGGAAAAGCGCTCGTCGTAGATGGTGCGGAAATAGCCCACCGGCAGATGCAGCCAGAAATTGCGATTGGGCTTGCCGGCTTCCAGCAGCAAGACCCGCGTGTGCGGATCGGCTGAAAGCCGGTTGGCCAGCACGCAACCGGCCGAGCCTGCGCCGACGATGATGTAGTCGTATTCGTTCGACGATGCGCTTCCCGACATGGTCTTGCCCCGTTATGCCTTGATGTTGGCCAGGTACAGCTTGGGATCGAAGTACTGCGATGCCGGCGTCACGTTCGGAATCTTGGCGAAGTCGGCAAAGAAGTCGGTCACCTGCTGCAGCCACTTGGTGACGGTACCGTCGGTGTACAGCTTGACCCAGTCCTTCGAGGTGAACATCTTCTGCGCGCCGAGCTGCTCTTTCAGGTCGGCCAGCGGCACATCCTTGTAGTAGCTCTTCTGCAGGATATCCAGCGACTGATCGGGATTCTTGATCATGTAGTCGTTGGCCTGGGCCCAGGCGCGGATGATCTTCGCCAGCGTGTCCTTGTTCTTGTCGTAGTAATCGTTGCGCGCGGCCCAGCCGCCGACGATGGCCGCTTTCGGATAGTAGGCCGAGGCATCCACCAGCTTCTTCGCGGTCGGCACCCGGTTGCGCACCGAGATGTTGAACGGCACCCACAGGGCCACCGCCGGCACCGCCTTGGAGATGAAGGCCGTGACGGCATCGGGCATGCGCTGGTTGACCAGCTCGACCAGCTTGGGATCGACATTGTTGGCGCGCAGCGCCGTGTCGAGGAAAACGTGGGCGGTGGTGCCAGTGGTGGTCGAGACCTTCTTGCCGGCCAGGTCGGAAATCTTGTTGATGCCCATGTCCGGATGCACCCACAGCTGGGCGGTGGCGAACTCGACGTCGTTGATGAGGAACACCTTGCCCTGGCCGCGCGCCGGGAAATTGGACAGCACGGCGCCGGTGGCCAGCACATCCAGGCTGCCGCCGCTCATGGCCTGGAACAATTCCAGTCCGGTCTGGAAGCGGATGAATTCCGGCTCCAGTCCTTCTTTCTTCCACAGGCCCAGATGATCGGCCAGCCAGATCTGGCCATCCACCGCCAGCGTGTGCAGGTAGCCGACCTTGACCTTGGTGGGCGCCTGGGCCAGGGCCAGCCCGGGGGCCACGCCGGCCAGGGCTGTGGCCGATGCCGCTTGCAGGAACTTGCGTCTTTGCATGGTGCTTTTCTCCTCTTCCGATGATGGATCAGGCGGCGCGCGCCTGGGCTTGTTGTGCAGCGTACTCCCGCATGACCGATTCGTGGATGTGGGCACGAATCGAATTGAATTCCGGCGTTTCCTGCAAGGCGCGCTGGCGCGGATAGGCGAAAGGAATCTCCACCACTTCGCGAATGCGCGAAGGCCGCGCCGAGATCACCAGCACCTTGTTGGAAAGGTAGACCGCCTCTTCCACCGAGTGCGTGATCAGCAGCACGGTCTTGCCCTCGGCGTGCAGCACTTCCAGCAACAGGTCGTGCATGGCGCTGCGGGTCTGGGCGTCGAGCGCGCCGAAGGGTTCATCCAACAGCACGAATTCGGGATGCACGGCGTAGGTGCGCGCCAGGGCCAGGCGCTGGCGCATGCCGCCCGACAGCGTCTTCGGATAGGCGCGCCGGAAATCCTGCAAGCCCATCAGCTTCAGGTAGCGCTCCACCGTCTCTTTCTTTTCGGCGGCGCTGATATGCCGTGAACGCGCCAGGTTCAGGCCGAAGGCGATGTTCTCTTCCACTGTGAGCCAGGGGAAGACGCCGTACTCCTGGAACATCACACCCCGATCGGGGCCGGGCCCATCGATGGCCTTGCCGTCCAGCGTCACCTGGCCCGAACTGGGTTTGACGAAACCGGCGGCCATGTTCAAAAGCGTGGTCTTGCCGCAGCCGGAAGGTCCGACCAGGGACACGAAGTCGCCCTGGTTGATGGCAAACGACATGTCGCGCACCACTTCCAGCGAGCCTTCCTGGGTGGCGTATTGCATCGACACGCCGGAAAAGCGGATGCGTTCTTTTTGAAGTTCCATGTTGCGTGGGCTCCGCTTGTTCAGTTTTCCACTTTGTCCTGCCAGGACACCAGGCGCCGCGACAGCTTGCGCAGGATGAGGTCCATCGCCAGCGCCAGCGCGCCGATGCAGATGATGCCGAGGTAGATCGTGCCCAGGTCGAAGAAGGAAGACGCGTTCTGGATCATCGCGCCCAACCCCTGCTGCGCGGCCACCAGCTCGGACGCCACCAGGGTGGCCCAGGCCACGCCCAGCGCCACCCGCAAGGCGGTCAGCATATGCGGCACGGTCATGGGCAGCATCACCTTGCGGAAGATTTCGAAGTCGCTGGCGCCCAGGGTGCGCGCCACCCGGATATAGACCGGGCTGATCTGGGTCATGCCCTCGTACATCACGATCACGGCGGCGAAGAAGGAGGCATAGAACAGGATCGCGATCTTGGCGATCTCGCCGATGCCCAGGTAGACGATCACCAGCGGAATCAAGGCGATCGGCGGCAAGGCACGAAAGAAATTGATGAGCGGATCGACGAAGCGCCGCACCGGCTTGTACCAGCCCACCAGAAAGCCGACCGGCACCGCCACCAGCATGCCCAGCAACAGGCCGAACACCACCCGCTGCACCGACATGGCGATGTGCTTCAACAGATCGCCTTGCGTGATCGCCGTCCAGAAGATCTGCGCCACCGCATCCGGCGCCGGCAACAGGGTGGGATTGATCAGGCCGGTAGCGCGCAGCACGAACCAGAATCCGATCAGGCAGGCAAAGGGCAGGATCGCCCAGCCGACATCGCTGAATATTTTTTTCGTGCTTCGATTGGCCATCTAGATTGTCTCCATCTCTGATTTCTTTTTGCCGCGGCCGTGCGCGGCGGGCGGCTTGACCGGGAACAGGTCGGTTTCGACCTCGATCATCTGTGCCGGATATTGAATGTGCGCGTAATACACCAGGCAGCCATGCTGATCCACCAGCGAGCGGCAGACATCGGCCACCGGATCGCCGATGCCGATATTCAGGTGGCCGGCGGTTTCCGCATCGGAGGCCGTCACCCGCATCACCTGCTTGCCGGCAGAGAGTTTCAGGCCGGGGAATTGGGCCAGTTGCGGCACCACGGTGGCGCTGTCAAAGGCGTGCGGGTCTTGCTGGTAGAGCGTCTTTTCGAGGTAGATCTCGATCAGGCAATACGGCGTGTCGTTGTGATAGTGCACGCGCCGGATGCGCTGGTAAGCCTTGGCCACCTCGCCGCAATGGATGGCGGGCACCAGCGGCAGTTCCTTGCGGTCCAGGTGCAGCAGCTTGATCTTCAGTCCGCGGGTGGCGGAAACCAATTCCTCAAAACTGCCGGCCAGCTTGAACCAGCGTTCTTCCGACAAATCCTTGAGCACGAAGGTACCCAGGCCACGGGTGCGCTTGATCACGCCCTGCTGCTCCAGCTGATCGAGCGAGGCGCGCAGGGTGATGCGCGAAACCCGGTATTCCTTCTCCAGCGCTTCCAGCGTGGGGATTTGCTCGCCTACCCGCCACTGCTGGCTGGCGATCTTCTGGCGCATGAGCGCCGCCACCTGCAGATACAGGGGCATGCGACTGTTGCCGAAGACGGTGGGCGGTTTGTGCATAAAGTCATACTATCAAGCACAATCGGCCGCCACAAGCCAAGGCCGGGTCGTCAGTAGGGGAATTCAGGACTGCTGGAAATTCAGGGCTGAAGCTGGGAATCGACCAGATGCGCCACCGCCAGCATGCGCGCGCGGCCGATATTGCCCGACAGGGCGTAGCCGAAATCCTGGTCGATCCAGTAAAAGACGCTGGCGCCGTTCTGCTCCAGCACCTTGAAGCCGGTGTGATTCTCAGCCGGCTTCTCAGCTGATTTGCCGGCGGTCTTGGCACGCCGCACCGTGAGGGTCAGCCGCTCGTCGGCCTTGGACTGGTACATCAATTGGGCCAGCGGACCCTGCTCGCCCGGCAGCAGGCGCCCGCCCAGCAGCGCAAAACCCTGAGGCTGCAGATCCGGCGCGCGGATGGCGCCATCCAGGCGCTTGGACAACCAGGCGACCAGATGCGCCTCCTGCTCGGCCGGCACCTCCACCGGGTGCTTTTGTTCGGCCACGTACAGAACATGGGCGGCCAGCGCCTCGCGCGCAAACACGGTATTGCCATTGGCCGGCAGTACGGCACCGCGCGCTAACCAGCCGGCGACGAGGCCGGTGGCCACGCAGGCCAGGCCGGCCGCCAGGGCACGCGGCCAACGCGCCCGCATGCCGCTGGCCAGCAGGCGCATCGGCACCGGTTCATCCAGCACCGGATCATAGGCAATGCGCAGGCCGGCCAGTTGCTCTTCCCAGCGCTGCACCCGCCTCAGTTCCTCGGGATGCGCCTGCAACCATGCGCGCACCTGCTCGCGCCGCTCGGGATCGAGCTGGCCATCGACATAGGCGTGCAAGTCGGCTTCTGTAATGGGTGTGTCGCTCATTTCACTTCACGATGGAGAGGTGTTTGCCGCTTTCCGGTTCGGCGCCCGCTTCGCCCGCCAGCAACTGCCGCAAGCGTTCGCGTGCGCGTGACAGGCGCGACATGACCGTGCCCGTCGGGACTTCAAGTATTGCCGCCGCTTCGGCGTAACTCAGTTGTTCCAGCCCGACCAGCAGCAACACCACCCGCTGTTCGGGCGGCAGGCGGGCCATGGCGTTCTGCATGTCGAGCATGTCGCCAGGCTCGGGATGGATGCTTGCCACCTCTTCCGGCACCGACTGCGCCGAGCGCCGCTCGCGCGCCACATCGTTCAGGTAAAGACGATACAGCATCGTAAACAGCCATGCCCGCAAATTGCTGCCGGCGCGAAAGCGCCAGGAGCGCGACAGGGCGCGCTCCATGGTGTCCTGCACCAGGTCGTCGGCCCAGTGCGGGTCATGGGTCAACCCCCGGGCATAGCGGCGCAAGCGTGGAATCTGCGCCGCCAACTCCCGGGTGAAGTCGCTCATCTGCGATTCAAGGCTTGGCTGCGTGCCAGACACCGTTGTTGAAGCCGTCGCCGGTCTTGTCGCCCGGCTTGCTGTCTTTGACCCAGGTGTACAGCGGCTTGCCCTTGTAGGCCCATTGCTTCTTGCCGTCGTCGCGGGTGATGACGCTGTAGTCGCCCGTGGTCTTGTCGCCCTCGGCGGCCATCACGGGCGGCCAATTGGCAGCGCACTTGTCATTGCAGGCACTCTTGCCGCCGCTGTCCTTGTCGAAGGTGTACAGGGTCATGCCGGAGGAATTGGTCAGCACGCCATCAGCGGTCTTGATCCCGGCGGGGGCGGTGGCGGCGCCAGCCACCATGGTCAGCGCCATCAGGGAAAGCGGCAGGAAGGAAATTTTTTTCATCAGGGGCCTCTCGATTTCTTGTTGGTCGGATGCATCGAAGCTGGAGCAGTCGTCAATGCATGCGGTAAACAAGGCAGGCGCCGGCTTTATTCCATCCCGCCAAAAATAATCAGGCCGCGGGTTGGCCCGCCCTTGCTTTCACCGCTTCTTCGAACTTGTCGAAGAACACTGCCGACAATTTTTTGGCCACGCTGTCGATCAGGCGGCTGCCCACCTGGGCCAGCTTGCCGCTGATCTGGGCATTGGCCGTGTAGGCGAGTTTCGTGCCGCCTTCGCTCTCGTCCAGCGTGACCTTGGCCGAACCCTTGGCCATGCCAACAGCACCGCCCTGGCCCTCGAACTGCAGGGTGCAGCCTTGCGGCGCCTGGGCGTCGGCGATGGTCAGCGTACCATTGAATTTGGCTTTCAAGGGGCCGATGGCAAGCACCATCACCACCCGATACAGGGTGTCGCTTTCCTTCTCCACAGACTGCGCACCCGGCACGGAAGCCATCAGGATTTCGGTGTCAAAAAGGCTGGCCCAGGTCACTTCGCGCGATACGGGCAGGGTGCGTTCTCCGTTGATGTCCATTCGTTCTCTCGTCAGATTTTTTCCGGGGCCTACTCCCGGCAAGACCGCCTCGTGGCAGGCTGCAAAAGATACCATGGGCTTTGCCGGCTTGCCGTGAGCTAAATGCACGCTGAATTGGCTGCAGCGAACCTGGCTTCTGGCGCCCCGGGCCGTGCCGGCCCCATCAGGCTGCATGGCCGGGTCGTTTATCATCCGCACTTCAGCGCCAAGA
>JAEVZY010000142.1 GCA_023392035.1 Pseudomonadota bacterium
GATGTCGATGGAACGGTCGAAGGGATCGGCGTCGCGGCCCTGTGTCAGATTGAGCAGCTGGTCGCGATTGAGCACGCGGTTGGGGCGCTCCAGGAAAACCTTGAGCAGGCGGAATTCCGCGCCCGACAGCATCACCACATTGCCCTGCGGATTGACCAGGTGGCGCGCCACGGCATCGAAGGTCCAGCCGTTGAATTGCAGGCGTTGCTGGGGGTTGTCGGCGTGGCGGGCGATGGCACCCTGGGTGCGGCGCAGGACGCTGCGTATGCGCGCCAGCAATTCACGTGGCTCGAAGGGCTTGGGAAGATAATCGTCGGCGCCCATTTCCAGGCCAAGGATGCGGTCCAGCGGCTGGTCGCGCGCGGTCAGCATGACGACCGGCAAATCGGAGCTGGCGCGCAGGCGGCGACACAGGGTCAGGCCGTCTTCGCCCGGCAGGTTCAGATCGAGCACCACCAGATCGACGTGCTGCGAATCGAGCATGCGCGTCATGGCGGTGCCGTCGGCCGCCAGCACGGCCTTGTAGCCGTTATTGTTGAGGTAGTCGCCCAGCAGAGAGCGGATCTCGCGGTCGTCATCCACGACCAGGATGGTGGCAGAGGTTTCCATGGAGGAGATTATCGGCGCAGCAAACGGAACTGACACGCGGGCTTTGTATCGCACTGTTTCGGCGACGGCAAGCGAAACAGCTCGATACAAATCGGATTCGAAGGGAAAGCCGACGAAACATCGGCGATACAAGCCCACTGCAAGATGCGTCCCATGTGCTGTACCGGCACAGTCAACATGAAAAGGAGCACTAGATGAATACGATGCGCAAGATGGTATCCGGACTCGTGATGGCAGCCAGTCTGGCCGCTTCCTCGGCCAGCGTGCTGGCCCAGACGCCTCCCCCGGCTCCCAACGCGCCGGCCGCGCAAGGCCAGCGCGCCGCCACCCCCGAGCAGCGCCAGGCGCGCATGAAAGAACACTTCCAGCGCGCCGCTGCCCAACTGCATGACAAGCTCAAGCTCAATGCCAGCCAGGAAGCGGCCTGGAACACCTATCTGCAGGCCATGACCCCGCCGCCGCGCGGCCAGCGTCCGGACCGTGGCCAATGGGAAAACATGACGGCTGTGCAGCGCATGGAAAAACACCTGGCCATGATGCAGGAGCACGAGGCCCAGATGAGCAAGCGCCTGGATGCCACCAAAGCCTTCTATGGCCAGTTGAATCCGGACCAGCAAAAGACCTTTGATGCCGAAACCGCGCGCATGATGAAGTCCATGCACCGCATGCACGAGGGCAAAGGCCATATGCACGACGGCATGGGCAAAGGCCAGCAGCAAGGCCAGCCGCAACAGCGTTGATCGTTCCAGCGGGCCGGCCCTTCGGGGCGGTCCGCGCGCAGAGCCGCTCGCACTCCAGCCGCCGCCAGACCGCGGGCCGGTTCTGCGCACCTGCTTTCCTCCTTCGAATTCCAAGCTGACGCATAATCGCGCTTTTGCCTGACGAGACGCGCGATGCAAGACCACTCCCACGCCGGCATCAGTCCGGCTGAATGGCAAGTCCGGGTCGACCTTGCCGCCTGTTACCGCCTGGCGGCCCGCAACGGCTGGGATGACACCATCTACACCCATATTTCGGCCAGCGTGCCCGGTGAACCGGGGCATTACCTCATCAATCCCTTTGGCGACCGCTTCGACGAGATTCGCGCCTCGACCCTGGTCAAGATCGACCTGGCCGGGAATATCCTGTCCGACACCGATCGCCGCGTGAACGTGACCGGCTTCGCCATTCATGGGGCGGTGCATGCGGCGCGCGCCGACGCCATGTGCGTCATGCACTTGCACAATCCGAATGGCGTGGCGGTCGGCATCCAGCGCGATGGACTGCTGCCGCTGTCGCAGCACGCCCTGCGCTTCTACGGCCAGACCGGCTATCACGATTACGAAGGACTGGCGCTGTCCGCTGCCGAGCAGGGACGCATGCTGGCCAACCTGGGCCAACATCCGGTGCTGTTCCTGCGCAATCACGGCACCCTGGTATGCGGGCGCAGCGTGGCCGAAGCCTATGTGCTGATGGAGACCCTGGACCGTGCCTGCGCCTACCAGCTCAAGGCCCAGTCCGGCGGCGCGGCGCTGGTGCAACCCACCCCCGAAGTCTGTCGCAAGACGCACGCCGAATTGCTGGGCGACGGCAGCCCGGAGGGTGCACTCGAATGGCCGGCGCTGCTGCGTCTGCTGGATGCGTGCGATGCCGGTTATCGCAGCTGATTACCACGCAATCAATCCCAATCAACCCCAACCCTGAAAGGACCCAAGCATGCCCACCATCAATGTCCAACTCTTCGCCGGCCGCAGCATCGAGCAAAAGCGCGCCTTCGTCGAAGCCGTCACCGAAGCCACCTGCAAGTCGCTCGGCTGCAAGCCGGAAGCGGTGGACATCATCATCCAGGATGTCAAGAAGGAAGACTGGGCCACCGGCGGCAAGCTGTGGGCGGACCAGTAAGCGAATCGGCAAACGATAAAAAAATCGATGTTTGAATAAAAAGATGCTTCATTCCCGGCCCGGCGCGCGCGGCCAATAATCGCGATCCGGCCGGGAAGACGCTGCCCGTCTGCCCCGCGGACAACAGGAGACCTCCAACAATGAAATTCAACAAGACCCGCAGGGCCGTATTGGCCGCTGCTTCCCTGGTTGGCGCCATCAGCGCGCTGGCACCCTTGCCCGCCCTGGCCGCATGGCCGGAGCGCCCGGTCACGATGGTCGTACCTTATCCGCCCGGCGGCGCCACCGACGTCATCGGCCGCATCCTGGGCCAGCGCCTGTCCACCGCGCTCGGCCAGCAAGTGGTGATTGAAAACCGTGGCGGCGCCGGCGGCAATATCGGCGCGGCAGTGGTGGCCAAGGCCAAGCCGGACGGCTACACCATCCTGATGGGCGCCGTCACCTCGCATTCCACCATGGCCACCCTGGAAAAGGGCCGCCTGCAATATGACCTGCTCAAGGATCTGCAGCCGGTGATGATCGTCGGCCACGTGCCGCTGGTGTTCGTGGTCCATCCCTCGGTGCCGGCCCACAACATCAAGGAATTGATCGCCTACGGCCGTGCCAATCCCGGCAAGCTGACCTATGCCTCGTCCGGCGCCGGCGCGCCGCAGCGCATGGCGGCTGAATTGTTCAAGCGCCAGGCCGGCCTGGAAATGATCCACGTGCCCTACAAGGGCAGTGGCCCGGCCATGACCGACCTGGTCGGCGGCACCGTTTTGATGATGACCGAGACCGCACCGGCTTCGCTGCAATTCATCAAGTCCGGCAAGCTGCGCGCCCTGGGCGTGACCACGGCCCAGCGCATTTCCATGCTGCCCGACGTGCCCACCGCGATGGAACAGGGCATGAAGGATTTCGACGTCAGCTCCACCTTCGGCGTGCTGGTTCCGACCGGCACCCCGGCGCCCATCGTCGACCGTTTGAACGCCGAGCTGGCCAAGATCATGAAAGACCCGGAAGCGCAGCAGCAGATGCTGGGCCAGGGCGTGTACGCCTTGCCGGCCACCACCCCGGCCAAGGCTGCCGAACGCCTGAAGCAGGAAGTGGCGCGCTGGGAAAAAGTCATCAACGAAGCCAAGATCCGGCCTGACGAGTAAGCATCAAGCATCACACAGGCATCATCCGCCGCCGGCATGCATGGCCGGCGGCAATTCAACTGGAATTGCACCATGTCCGACGACATCAAGAAGCCCGCATCTGACGCCACCGGCTTGAAGAAAGGCTTGACCAGCTACGGCGACAGCGGATTCTCGCTGTTCCTGCGCAAGGCCTTCATCAAGGGCGCCGGTTACACCGACGACGCGCTGGACCGGCCCGTGATCGGCATCACCAACACCGGCAGCGCCTACAACCCCTGCCACGGCAACGCGCCGCAACTGATCGAGGCAGTCAAGCGCGGCATCATGCTGGCCGGCGGCTTGCCGATGGATTTCCCGACCATCTCCATCCACGAGAGCTTCGCCCATCCGACCTCGATGTACCTGCGCAACCTGATGTCGATGGACACCGAGGAAATGCTGCGCGCGCAGCCGATGGACGCGGTGGTGATGATCGGCGGTTGCGACAAGACCGTGCCGGCGCAATTGATGGGTGCGGCTTCGGCCAATCTGCCTGCCATCCAGTTGATCACCGGTTCCATGCTGACCGGCTCGCATCGTTCCGAGCGCGTGGGCGCCTGCACCGACTGCCGTCGCTACTGGGCCAAGTTCCGCGCCGACGAGATCGATGAAGAAGAAGTCAAGGACGTCAACAACCAGCTGGTGGCCAGCGTCGGCACCTGTTCGGTGATGGGCACGGCCAGCACCATGGCCTGCGTGGCCGAGGCGCTGGGCATGACGGTGCCGGGTGGCGCATCGCCGCCGGCCGTGACCGCCGACCGCATCCGCGTGGCCGAAGAAACCGGCGCACTGGCGGTGAAGATGGCGCGCGAAAAGCTCACCATCGACAAGATCCTGACTCCGGAAGCGTTTGAAAACGCTTTGCGGGTGGTGTTGGCCATCGGCGGTTCCACCAATGCCATCGTGCACCTGGCGGCAGTGGCCGGCCGTGTCGGCTTGAATCTGGATCTGGCCGCGCTGGACAAGATGGGCCGCGAAACCCCGGTGCTGCTGGACCTGAAACCCTCCGGCCAGCACTACATGGAAGACTTCCACGCGGCAGGCGGCATGGCCACGCTCTTGCGTGAACTGAAGCCGCTGCTCAACCTGAATGCGCTGACCGTCACCGGCCGCACCCTGGGCGAGGAAATCGAAGCGGCCGGCCCCGGCTTCAAGCAGGACGTGGTGCGTTCCTTCGACCAGCCGATCTACCCGCAAGGCAGCATCGCGGTCTTGAACGGCAACCTGGCGCCGGGCGGCTGCATCATCAAGCAATCGGCCGCCAATCCCAAGCTGATGGAGCACGAAGGCCGCGCGGTGGTGTTCGAGAACGCCGCCGATCTCGCCAATCGCATCGACGATCCGGCGCTGGACGTGACGGCGGACGACATCCTGGTGCTGAAGAACATCGGCCCCAAAGGCGCGCCGGGCATGCCCGAAGCCGGCTACATTCCGATCCCGATGAAGCTGGCACGCGCCGGTGTGAAAGACATCGTGCGCATTTCCGACGGCCGCATGAGCGGCACGGCGTTCGGCACCATTGTCCTGCATGTGACGCCGGAGTCCGCCATCGGCGGCCCGCTGGCCTATGTGCAAAATGGCGACCGCATCCGACTGTCCGTGTCCAAGCGCGAACTCACGCTCTTGGTGTCGGAAGAGGAAATGGCCGAGCGCGCACGCAAGAACCCGGTCACGCCGCCCACCGCCGAGCGCGGATACAAGAAGCTCTTCCTCGATACCGTGACTCAAGCGGATCAGGGCGTGGACTTCGACTTCCTGCGCTTGCCGCAGAACAAGGGGCAAACCCCGCGTTGAGGTGGATCTGGCGCGGGGGTGTAAACTGCCCGCGCCATGAATATCGATACCCTGCAAAGCTTCGTCGCCGTGGTCGACGCCGGTTCCATGGCGGAGGCGGCGCGGCGCTTGGACATTACGCCGGCCGCGATGGCGGCGCGCATCAAGGCGTTGGAAGAGCAGCTCGGCACGCCGCTGGTGCAGCGGGCAGGGCGCGCGGTGCGGCCGACCGAAGCCGGCCTCAAGATACTGGAGCGCGCGCGCAGCCTGTTGCGCGATGTACGCGACCTGGAAGCGATAGCCCAGGACAGCAAGCGCCTGGGCGAGCTGCGCCTGGGCAGTTTCGTTTCCGCCCTCACCAGCGTTTTGCCGCCCATCCTGAAGCGCCTGTACGAAACCCGCTCCGAGATGTCGGTCTTTGTCACGCCTGGCGCCTCCATCGAATTGTGCCGGCGCGTGGGCGTGGGCGAGCTGGATGCGGCCATCGTGGTGGAGCCGCAATTTGCGCTGGCCAAGTCGTGCGAATGGCATGTCTTCACCGAAGAACCGCTGGTGCTGGTGGCGCATTCCAGCATGGCCGGCCGCGAAGCGCATGCACTGCTGCGCGAAGAACCCTATATCCGTTACGACCGCTCCGTGCTGGGCGGGCAACTGGCCGAGCGCTATCTGCGCGACCAGGACATTCATCCCAAACAAAGGCTGGAAATCGATGGCTTGCTGGCAATTGCCGCGCTGGTGGACCAGGGGCTGGGCGTGTCGCTCTTGCCCGATTGGCCGGCGCTGTGGAGCTCGGGCATGCAGCTCACCCGCATCGCGCTGCCGGGCCGGGCGCCGGTGCGGCGTATCGGCTTGATCAGGAATCTGCAAAGCCCGCACGCGGCGCTTTCCGAAGCGCTGCTGAAAGAGGCGCAGGCGATTTTTGCGGAGCGGGCGCCGGTATGATGGGGGCGGTTGTCCCGCCGGGAACCGCGCGTCCTGCGCAGCCACTAGCAATCTTCGTATAGCGGTGATGGCACACATGGGTGGTCACACCGATTCCTTCACTCTCGCGCGAAGAACTGTCATGGCATATCCACCTCGTCCTCACGGCTCAATGAATCCACAGTTGAACCCGCAGTTGAACCCGCAGTTAAATCCCCGGTTGAATCCGCAGTTCCATCAAATGAATCACCCTGCGCCCTATTTGGGCGTTCAAATTCTCCCCGCAGGCGCGTACGTCGCCCAAGGGCTGGGGCCTTATACGCCGGTGCAGGGGCAAACAGGGCTGAATGGAACGGCGCCAGCAAACACTTTTCCTGCCCATACCACCGAGCCGCAATTCGCACAATTCGCACAGCCAACGCAAGCCCGGGCTGCGTATGTGCCAGTCAAAATTTCGGCTGTGCCGGTGCAAACCGGGCGCAAAAGAAAAATCGATGAAACAGACACACAGCCGAGCCAGTCATCGGAGCAGACCAGCAGCTCGACCCCAAGCAATCAGAGACAGGTCAAGCCGCGCATCGATTTCGCACAGAATGTACCTGCGCTGTCACCCGCTTCCAACGGCGCCGCGTTTGTCGCCGTTATCGAGCAGGCCGTGAAGCTGTCGGGCGAGTCATTTACGGAGGCAAAGAACAGATTTCTTTGGCTTCCTGTATCCACGCCGGCATGCGTAAGGCAATACATGCTGGGCTGCAAAATTCTCGCCCAATATGCGAAAGCTGAGTTTGCTGCCACGGACGAAACCTGCTGCAAAATTTTCTGGGAGGGACTGTGCAAATTGCGCATGGCGGTCAAGGGCGACCAGAGTCGTAAGCAGAGCGAAAAGCTTTCCCCCATAGTGCTACCTGCAATCAAATTGTGCGCATTTGACGCAAACACACCCCGCCAGATTACCTTGCAGTCGCTGGATCTACCAAAAGTACCGGTAGGAGACAGCAGGGGGGGAAAAAGAAAGGAGGAGGGCATACCTCCTGAAAAAGCAGCGGCCTTGGCGATCAAAGACTTGGGATTGGCAAAAGTATTGCAGAAGGCCCCGAGTCAGAAGGGCTTTACAACGCGTGAGGACCCGACCTGGTCCACCTTGCTGGCCCAACTGAAAGCCTTGGTACGCGAAGCGGCGCAAGGGGAATCCGCGCATGACGCGGCTTTGCCTGAGTCGCGCGCGGACCTTGTGTATCAGGTCGGCAGGTACAAAGTCGCGGGCGATTCGGCGGAGGGAAAAATCATCGCGAAACTGCGCGCCAGGACGCTGACAGACAAAGACGCCTCCGAATACCTTGAGAGGCAGAACTCCGGCAAGCAAGAACTCGCCGTTTACACTCGCATCCTCGTGCTGTTGATGCAGTACTTCAAGGCCACGCCAGGGGCAGATTTCGACGAAAGTGACGTTTTATTGAGGGGAATGCGCATCTTGAGAAACGACCTTGAACGTGCCAAACAAGGGGCTCATGAGCTCGGTCCGCTGCTTGGAGCAATCGGAGCCCAACTTGCTGGTCGCCACCTGCCGGTAAATGCGTCGAAGATCATCGATGAATACTTGAACAGCAATCAGAAGCTCCGAAGCGTGCTGGCGCACGGCCTCGGACCGATCCTTCAAAATGCACGCCACATTCATAGGGAGAATCCGCCCAGATCCGAGCGCTTGACCTATGAGAGCATGCTGAATATGTGCGTGATGCAAGCGTCCCCTGAACCGACGCCAGTCTTGCCGGCGATCACCACCACGACCACGACAGCGATTACGACCACGACTACGACAGCGACCACGACTGCGACAGCGACCACGACTGCGACTGCGACAGTCAACACGCTTGCCGGCACTCCCGCCAACACCGATGTGATGTCAATTGCGCCCGATCCCATTTGGGATGAAAGCCTCTGGTCGGAATTCGTCCCCGCGGCGCCCGCAATGCCGGGGACACCGTATTTCGGCACATTTGCCGGGGAAGGGGAGCAGTTCGATCTGGATAACCCCGAATCGGTGCCAGACGAGTACAGATAAAAAAAAAAGCGCCCGGTCATGGGCGCTTTTCAATTGGAGCGTGATGCTGCAGCCGCCTACGCCTTCAGCAGGCTCTGCAACTCACCGCTTTCGTACATCTCGGAGAGAATGTCCGAGCCGCCGATGAATTCACCCTTCACATACAGCTGGGGAATCGTTGGCCAATTGGAAAATTCCTTGATGCCCTGGCGCACTTCGGCGTCTTCCAGCACATTCACGGTGACGATGTTTTCGGCGCCGCTGGCCTTGAGCAATTGGATCGCCCGACCGGAAAAACCGCACTGGGGAAATTGCGCCGTGCCCTTCATGAACAGCACCACCGGGTGCTCGGTCACGGTCTTCTGGATCCACTCTTTCACGTCGCTCATGTTACTGCCCTCGAATTGGTTGAACCTTGACATTATAGGGAGATTCGGGGAGCCACGTTCGGCATGACACCCCGTCAACTCAGCCCTTTAGCTTGGCAAAGGCGGCCGCCATGGCGGTATTGGCGGCAGGCGCGCGCTCGTTCCTTTGATGCTGCGCCAGGCGGCGCGCATCGTCGCGATCGCCGCGTTGCGCCGGACTGGAGCCCTTGGCCGGCGCGTTATCGGACAGGCGCATGGTCAGCGCAATGCGCTTGCGTTTCTCATCCACTTCCAACACTTTCACCTTCACCACCTGGCCGGCTTTCACCACGGTATGCGGGTCTTTCACGAAAGTGTTGGACAGGGCCGAGATGTGCACCAGGCCATCCTGGTGCACGCCGATATCGACAAAGGCGCCAAAGGCGGCCACATTGGTGACCACGCCTTCGAGAATCATGTCAGGGCGCAAGTCCCTGATATCCTCGACGCCTTCCTTGAAGGTGGCGGTAGTGAATTCCGGGCGCGGGTCGCGGCCAGGCTTTTCC
>JAEVZY010000152.1 GCA_023392035.1 Pseudomonadota bacterium
GCCTTGCCGTGCGCGGCGGTGGTCGTTGCCGCTGACAGCACGGCACCGGCATTGGCATCGGCGGCGGCGCCGGCCAGATTCATCGGATTGGGCAGCAGGCGCACGCTGACCGTCTTCAGGCCCAGTCGCGGCGTTTCGGCTTGCGGCGCGGCGGGCCACAGGCCCCAGACCAGCGCGCCATGCACGGCCAGCGACAGCAGCAACAGGGGCGCGGCGCGCTTCATGCGTTCAGCAGCTGCCCAAGCGGGTGGTGCTGACATAGCTGCGGCCGGTGGCGGTGACGGTCACCAGGCGTTCCTGGCTGCCGGCCTCGGGCGTAAAGCGGCAGAACTTGAGTGCGGCCTGGCTGGTTCCGGCGCCGGTCGGCAGGAAGTCGAGGCTGGTGCTGCCGGCCAGGGGGTCGGTGGCGCGGATGCCCGCCGGCAGGGCTTGCTGGCGCTGGATCACGCTGCCGGCGGCGCTGATGATCCAGCCCTGTTCCCAACCGCCGCTGCCGGCGCAGGTGGCGCCATCGGCCGAGGCGCACAGTGTCACCGTTGCATTGCGCTTGATCGCTTCGCTGCGGGCCAGGGTGGCGGCCGCATTCATCGCATTGGCGAAGGAGCCCAGGCGCGAACCCAGCATCAGGCTGTCGTAGGCGGGCAGGGCCATGGCCGTCAGCAAGCCGAAGATGAGCATCACCACCAGCAGTTCCACCAGCGTGAAACCGGCGTGCGCGCGGCTTGCGATCGACGTTTTCATTGCTGCACGTACCAGTAGACCCGGCTCTTGGGTTGCGTAACCGAGCTGCTCGGGGTGGTGCCGCCCCTGGTCGCTTCCAGCGGCGAATTGGGGCTGGCGCCGATCACGAAGGGCACGGTGTTGCCGTTGTCCAGCGTTACCAGGCCCGCCACCGGCGAAGGCGGCAAGCCGTCGCCGACGATGCGTTGATAGCGTCCGTTGCCGCTGGCCGGCGCGGCGTTGCTGTACAGGATGTTGTAGACGTTGGAAGTCCCAAGGTTGGCGCTGCAGCTGTTGGCGCTGGTGGTCGAGGGTTGGTGCGTGCTGAAGGTCACCGTGCCGTACAGGGTGATGGAGGAGGTCACCACTTTCTCGCCGGCCGCCATGCTCAGGTACCAGCCTTTCTTCGCCTGCACCTGGCTGCTGGTCGGGCTGGTGCTGCTGCTGCCGCTGATGGCCAGCAGCGAATTCAGGCAGATCACCGAGGTGGAAGAGCAGTTGCTGCTTTCATCGGAAAGCCAGTTGGACTGGGTCGGATCGTCGCGCACCATGAAGAAGTCATTGGCCACGGCCAGCGCGTGCGTATAGTTGCTGAGCGGCTTTTCGCGGTCGCCGCTGCCCAGCAGCAGCAAGTAGATGCCGTTTTCAAACAGGACGTCCGGACCGAACATGAATTTGCGGTTGTCGGTGCAAGGCGCCACCGTGTCGCAGCCGAGCGAGGCGATCTTGGTGATGGTCCAGGCCGAAGGCGCGCTGGTGCCGATGTCGATGCGGTACAGATTGCCGCCCAGGTCCGACAGGTAGGCGTATTTCGCAAGTCCCGTGCTGGTGTCGGGCACGATGGCGATGTCGCCCACCACGCCGCGATCGGTGGCCAGGGTTTTCTGCAGGGTGCCGGTATCGGCATCCAGCACGAACACCTGGTTGCCCTTGGTCGCGTAGCCGCTGGCGGTGCAGGTCTGGGAATCGTTGTCTTCGCAGGTGTCGTAGCCGCCGCCCATCATCAGCAGGGGCGCATTGCCGCTGCTGTAGCCGCTGGCCTTGAGGATCTTCGGTGCCGACCAGGTCTGGCCCATGCCGCTAAAGCCGGTGCTGCAGCCGGTGTCATCCACCGTGCCGGAGCTGGGGAAGTTGTTGGGGCAGCCGACTCTCCATTTCAGGCTCGGGCTGCCGGGCGTGCTGACGTCGAAGGCATACAGGGCGCGGCCGCCGCGGCGCATGGTGGCGAACAGCCAGGCGCTGCTGCCGTTCTGCCAGGCCGTGATCGGTCCATCCATGCCGTAGGGCTTGGGCGTGCCGGCCGGCACATTCGGATTCTTGATCTGGGTGCTGTTGTCGTAGATTTGCTTGAACAGCGGGAAGCTTTCCGGCGCCGCGAAAGCCCACAGCTCCTGGCCGGCGACGAAGGTGCTGCCGCCACTGGTGATGGAAGCGCTGCGATTGCCGTTCACGGCGCGCAGCATGCCGTCGTTGGCACCGTAGAACACCACGATCGAAGGCGCGAGATCGGTGCCGAAGTTCAGCGCCACCGGGCGCGAATGGACCACGTCGCCATGCAGCGAAGGACGCATCTCGCTGCTGTTGTTGCCGTTCAGATTTTCGTCCTGGGTGTCGATGCCGCGGGCCCAGTTGATCAACGTGGCCTGGCCGGCGGAGGACACGCCCAGGTTGGCGGCGGAAACATTGGTGCTGTTGAAATCGAGCAGGCCGGTGCAGGAAGTGGCCGAGCAGGTCTTCACCGTGCGCGTGGTGGAGCCGCGCCGCACATAGGCCTGCGCGCCTTTTTCCACGATGTTGCCGTCCGGGTAGTTGGAGTTGCGATACAGGTTGGTGTTGGCGCCGGTGGGCGGCACGCAATTGCCCTGCGGCGCGAAAGTCCAGTAGCTGTCGGCCGAAGTCGGCGTCCAGTAGCTGCGCGCGCACTCGGTGATGAATCCGGTCAGGCTGTTGATGGCGGAAGCGCCATCGGCATCCACCAGCTTCAGGGTATTGTTGACGATATCCATCTTGTACTGCTTCAGGTTGCCCATCCAGCGCGGCAGGTCGCCCGAGTCCGGACGGAACATGCCGATGTAGACCTGGTTCAGGTAGGTGCCTTGGGTATTCACCGAAATCGGCAAGCTGACCGAAGCGAACACGCTGTTGACGGACTGGATTTCGGAGAAGGCCTCCTTGACGGCCTGTTCGATGGCGGCGCCGCCATTGCCGGACACCACGGCCGTGTATTTGCCGTCGCTGACGTTGGCCATGCTCTTCAGGATCGCGGTCCAGCCCGGCGCCTGGCCGGTGCTGCCGGGATCGATGTCGATGGTGTAGGTCACCACGTTGAGTGCGCTGGCTTTCATGTAGCGCGCCCATTCGTCGGACGGATTGGCTTGCGAGCCGGTGGGCGAGACCGGAATCTGGGTCTTGTCGCCGCCGGCTGCCACCAGCATGGCTTCCGCTTGCGTGATCGCGGAATTGTTGTCGCCGGCCGGGCCGTTGGAGAGATAGATGATGTAGTTCTTCTGGCAGCCCGAGGCGACAGGCGTGTTGTAGCTGGTGGCATCGCGCGCAGACAGGGCATTGCCGGCCAGGGCGTGCACCGCCTTGTCCTGGGTGGTGCCGAAGGTGCTGCCGCGGTAGTCGGTCTTGTTCTTTCCGTTGCCGCCGTAGGGCGCGCCGCCGGAAAGATAGCGATAGGCTTCGGCCATCACCAGGCCGGCGGTGCCGCCATTGCCCTTGTCATTGAGCTTGTCGAAGCTGGCCACCAAATTCTGGTACAGCGGCTTGTTGCTGGCATCCATCAGGCGCACCGCCGCGCGCACGTAGCCGCCGGAGACGTTGTTGTTGCCCTGGCCGGTTTCGGCGGCGAACATGATGCCGACCCGGAACTTGCCTTCCGGCAGACTGGCCAGAGTATTGGCCAGCGCGCTCATCTCGTTGGCGAAGGCCTGGTTCCAGTTGGCGGTGTTGTCGACAATGATCAGGACATTCGGCACTTCGCTGGTGTTGGCCGGCGGCACGCCGAGGAAGAGGTCGATGTCTTCCGCGCCAGCCAGCGCCGGCAGCAGACAGCCGGCCGCCACGGCCAGCGCGCCAAGGGGGTTGATCCATTTCTTGTTCATTTCAGCTCCCTGCTCAACTGCACACCGCGGTGTATTGCGCTTCGGTCAGCAGCACGCGCACGCCCTGGCGCACGCGCACGGCGGCGCCGCTGCCGCCGGCATCGGTCACGCTGGCATCGATATCCCACACCGTGTTATAGTAGGCGACGCTGGCCGGCAGGCCCAGCGACAGACTGCTGGCGCTGCCGGTGCCGCTGTTCTGGCTGACTTTCGCGGCCGAGACGCAGGTCGGTTGGGCGATGCTCACCACATAGTCGTCGGTGCCGTCATTGTTGATGTCGACATTGATCTGGTCGGCGCTGGGCGCGGTGGTGAAGGGCGACCCGACCACCTGCTCGATCGCCTTGTTGGCCGCGGCCAGCGCTTCCGAGCGCCTCTGCATGTTGCCCACCGCTTTCAGGTTGGTGGCGGAAAGATTGAAGGCTGCCGCCACCAGCAGCGTGATCACCGCCAGCATGATCAGGCCGACGATCAGGGTCGCGCCGCGCTGTGCTTGCCGGGTTTGCAGCCTTTGGAGTCTGCGCATGCGCATCATGGCGGCGTCTCCCTGCGGCCGGAGATATTGGTCAGGCGCACCGCCCCGGAAAACACATGGCGCCTGAAGCCGGTGTCAGCGCTGGGCACGCTCCAGGTGGCGCTGCCCAGGGTGTAGGTCTTGTTGTCCACATAGCCGGCCGATCTTTCGCGCGCGCGCGCCACCAGGAACAGCTTGACCGCTACCGTGTTCATCAGCTGGTCGACGCTGCAGGGCGCGGCCGTGCTGCAATGGACGTAGGCGCCATCGGCATTGCCGTCGCCGCGGTTGGTGGGCGAGGTCAGCACGCTGGTATTGGCCCAGGCCACGGCCTGGGTGAAATTCACCGCGCTGCCGGCATCCGAAAGATTGTCCACGCCCAGTTCCACCCGCAGCGCTTCGATGCCTTCGATCAGCGGCGTGACAGTGGCCGGGTGGGCCAGCACGCCCGAGACCAGGTCGAACTTCGATTGCACCAGGGTGGGAATGCCGTCGCCCTGGGTATTGGCCCAGGTGCGCACGTAGTAAATGGTGGAGCTGAACTTGCGCTTGTCGGCGGCGGTGGTGCAATCGCGCTTCTTCAGGTTGAAGCCCGAGGTGGCCAGCACCGGGTCCAGCGAATACACCGAGGTGGCGTCGGGAATGGTGGTCCAGGCCGGGCTGACGGTGGCGGTCTTGCCGGCGCCCGAGTACGCCGTGATGTCGCGCGCCTGGCCGGCGCCGGCGCCGCTGATGATGCGCAGGCGCATGCCGTTATAGGCGTCGTCCACGGCCGAGGCGGTGGCGGCCAGCTTGATGGTGTTGCTGCTGCTGCCGGTCTGGGCCGCGGCCGACGCTTCGGCCATGCATTGCGAGTTCTGGAAATACAGGGCGCCGGTGGTGTCGGCGGCGCAATTGCCGCCGCTGCCGGCTACGCAGGTTTCGGCATGGCGCACGACCAGCACATCGCTGTTGGGCTGTTTGTCGGTGATGACGGTCGCGCAGCCGGCCGGCACCGCGTCATAGGCCTGGATGGCGATGCCGATCAACTGGCTCTTGTAGTCGTTGGTCCAGTTGGTGGGGTTGAAGGCCAGGCAGGGATCGGGCACCGCCCCCGGCACGTCGGACGGGATCGAAACCAGGGTCAGGTCATCGAATTGCGGCACATGGGTATTCCAGAAGCCGGCGTGCGCCAGCTCGCCTTGCAGCAATTGCATGGCGAAGCGGCCGTTTTCGATCTGGCTGCTGGTGCGCGCCAACTCGGCATTGTTGCGCGAGGTATTGACGAATACTGTTACCAGCGCCAGCAGGATCACCAGGCTGATGGCCACTGCCACCATCAATTCAATCAGCGACAAGCCGCGCTGGCGGCGCAACGCGGGCGGGCGGGGCGTCAAGTGCGCTTGCATGTCAGCTCAGGGTGGCGATGCGAAGGATGGTCGTCACCGCCCGCCGGCACAGGTCGTTCACGCACTTGGTGCCGCCGTTGTACTGGCCCTGGCCGCAAGCTACGCTGGCCGGCGGCGCCGACACCGGGCCCATGCCTTGCCAGGCGATGGTGATCATGTATTCGCCGTTGCCCAGGTTGTCGACGCAGCCGCGGCCGCCGATGAAGGCGCCGACCTTGCTCGTGCCCTGCTGCTCGGCCGCGCCTTGCAGGGCATTGCTCCACTCGCAGCGGTCCTGGGCTGCGCGCGCGGCAGTCGGATCGAGGGTGCAGGTGTTGCCCGTGCCCAGGGGCGACCCGGCCGCCGTCACATAGTCGGCGGCGGCGTTGCGATTGGTGGAAATGCGCTGGGCCATGTCATCCAGCAGGATCAGCGC
>JAEVZY010000214.1 GCA_023392035.1 Pseudomonadota bacterium
TGCAGCAGGGCACGGTGGACGGCCAGGAGAACCCGCTGTCGGTGATCATCTCCGCCAAGTTCGACCAGGTGCAGAAGCACCTGTCCCTGACCGGCCACGTGTACTCGCCCGGCATCTTCCTGATGAACAAGGAAGCCTTCGACAAGCTGTCCCCCGCCGACAAGCAGGCTTTCCTTGACGCCGCCAAGGTGGCCGCCAAGGCCAACCGCGATCGCGTCGACCAGGACGAAAAGACCGCGGTGAAGGATTTGCGCAGCAAGGGCATGCAAGTGACCGAGAACATCGACAAATCCAAGTTCCAGGCCAAGCTGACCCCGGTGTTCGCCGACTTTGAAAAGCAGTTCGGCAAGGCCAACCTGGACCGCATCAAGGCCGTCAAGTAAGCCTCATCATCCCCGTAGTTCCGAGCCCCGCTTTCGCAGCGGGGCTTTTTTGCAGGCTGTCGCCCATGAACAAACTCGAACAGGCCTTCCTGGCCATCAACCGCTGGCTGCTGATTCTCTTGCTGGCGGCGATGTCGATCATCGTCTTCACCAATGTCGTCATGCGCTATGTGACCGACTATTCCATCCCCTGGTCGGAAGAGGTCTCGCGCCACATGATGATCTGGCTGACTTTCCTGGGCAGCGGCCTGGTCTTGCGCAGCGGCGGGCATATCGCCATCGACAATCTGCAGGACGCCTTGCCGAAATCCCTGGCGCGCGCCATGCGTGCCCTGGTGATGTTGCTGATGCTGAGCTTTTTCGGCCTGTTGACCTGGTACGGCTGGATCTACGTGAAGCGCACCATGATGCAAACCACGGCCGCCACCGAAATCCCTTTCGGCTACATCTATTTCGCCATGCCGCTGGGGTGCGCGCTGATGTTCATTCACATGCTGCTGCTGGCGCGGCGCTACGTGCTGGATCGCGAATTCATTGCCGATGGCGATTTTGACGCCACCGCCAGCGCCTCGCTGTAAGGAGAACCAAGATGAGCATGAGCCTGATTCTCCTGATCTCTGTTTGCGTATTGCTGGCGATCGGCATGCCGGTCGCCTTTGCGCTGGGCATGTCGACCGCCATCGCGGTGCTGGTGGTCGGCAAATTTCCCTTGATCGTGGTGCTCAAGGAAACCTTTACCGGCATCGACAGCTTTCCGCTGATGGCGGTGCCCTTCTTCATTCTGGCGGCCGAGCTGATGAGCGGCGGCTCGCTGACCATGGTCTTGCTGCGCTTTGCCGGCCAGTTCGTCGGCCACAAGCGCGGCGGCCTGGGCTATACCAATATCGTCTCGCTGACTTTCTTCTCCGGCATCTCCGGTTCGGCCCTGGCGGACGCCGCCGGGCCCGGATCGATGATGATCAAGATGATGGACAAGGCCGGCTACGACCGCGCCTATGCCGGCGCGCTGACTGCCGCCACCGCCATCGTCGGTCCGATCATTCCGCCCTCGATCATCATGATCATCTACGGCCTGCAGGATGAGCGGGTCTCGATCGGCGCGCTGTTCGTGGCCGGCTTCATCCCCGGCATCCTGATTGCCATCGCGATGGCGGTGGTCAACTGGCGCGTCTCCACCCAGCGCAATTACAAGGGCGAAGGTTCGTTCCCGCCCTGGCCGGAAGTCTTGAAGAACACGGTGCAGGCTTTCCCGGCGCTGATGTTGCCGGTGCTGATCCTGGGCGGCATGCGCGCCGGCTGGTTCACGCCGACCGAGGCTTCGGTGGTGGCGGTGTTCTATTCGCTCTTCTGCGGCAAGTTCCTGTACCGCACGCTGGAGTGGAAGGCGCTGCCGCATATCCTGATCCGCTCGGCGCTGTTGACGGCTTCGGTCCTGATCATCATCGGCTTCTCCGCCGCCTTTGCCTGGGTACTGACGGTGGAGCGCCTGCCCTACACCATGGGCGAGTGGATCACCCAGTTGAACCTGTCGCCATGGTTGCTGCTGATCGCAATCAACATCCTGCTGCTGGTGTTCGGCATTTTCATCGAGCCCTTGCCGGGCGTGATGGTGCTGGTACCCATCCTGGCGCCCGTGACGGCCGCGGCCGGCATCGATCCGATCCACTTTGCCATGGTGGTGATCTTCAACTTGACGCTGGGCATGATTACGCCGCCGGTGGGAGGCTTGCTGTTCGTGACCTCCAACGTGGCCCGCATTCCCCTGGCCGCGCTGACGCGCGAGCTGAAGCCCTTCCTGATCGCCCACGGCGTGGTGCTGGTGATGCTCACCTTCATCCCCCAGCTCTCCACCTGGCTGCCGCGCGTGCTGGGATTCCAGTAGCCGGCGCAAGTGCGGCATGGGCCCATGCGTCTTGCGCCCATGCCGCGGAGCTGTCAGCCGAGCTGTGCAGTCGGGTCGTGCCGCCAAGTTCCCGCCGCGAATGTTGAAATGACAGAATTGCGTCAATACCTCGGGAGCTTGTCGGCGGCACACTGGTCGAAATTGCGTCAACCGTTCGATCATGACTTTCCGCACTTTGCTCTACCGCTATTTTTTCTTCGGCTGGCTGTTCAAGGACGTCCGCACGAATGATCCCTTGGTGCGCGCCGCTTGCTGGGCGCACAACAAGCACCAGGCCCGCTGGTTGCCCACTTATCTGCGTCGCTGGTCCACCATCAGTGTCGGCGGCTATGCCATGGGCGCGATGGCGGAGATGATCCTGCATGCGCCGGTGCTGTCCACCGTGTTCTTCGTGCCGGCCACCGTGGGGTTTTCGGTGGTGATGGTGATTACCGCCGCGCTTCTGGGTTTCAAGCTCCTGTCCGGGCCCTTGTAGGCCGCGCGTCCTTTGCGCGGCATCAAGCAAAATGCCGTACGGGCATTGATGCGGCACGCAAGCGGCCGCGCGCGGCGCCCGCACAATGCC
>JAEVZY010000340.1 GCA_023392035.1 Pseudomonadota bacterium
AGCGTGGACAGGCTGCACGAGCGCTTGCCCTGGTAGCGCGCACCGAAGCTTTGCGCCGCGTCTTCGATGACCGGCAAGCCATGGCGGCGCGCGATGGCATTGATGGCATCGAAATCCGGACACTGGCCGTACAGCGACACCGCGATGATGGCGCGGGTTTTTGGCGTGATCGCCGCTTCCAGCTGCGCCGGGTCGAGATTGAAGCTGACCGGATCGATATCCACATACACCGGCTTGGCGCCCAGCACCGCAATCGTCTCGGCGGTGGCGATATAGGTGAAGGCGGGCGTGATGACTTCATCGCCCGCGCCTATGCCGAGCGCCATTTGCGCCACCTGCAAGGCGTCGGTGCCGTTGGCGCAGCTGATGCAATGTCGCACGCCGACGAAGGCCGCCAGCCGCTCTTCGAGCTCGGCCACCTCCGGTCCCAGGATGTACTGTCCGTGTTCCAGCACCCGGCCGAGGGCGGCCGAGATATTCTTTTCCATACGGACGTACTGCGCGCGCAATCCGGAAAATTCCATGGCTAGCCCTCCAATCGGGTGACAGTCTTGCCACTGAGCTGATAGCGCTCGCCGGTGGCCGAGCATTGCGTCTCGGCGCTGCCGCGCAAGGGCAGCTCAAGACGGATTCCATGGGCGCTGATCCAGCCGATCTGGCGCGCCGGTACGCCGGCCATCAGCGCAAAGTCGGGCACGTCGCGCGTCACCACGGCGCCGGCGCCGATGAAGGCATAACGCCCCACCGTGACGCCGCAGACGATGGTGCAATTGGCGCCCAGGCTGGCGCCGCGCCGAATGCGCGTGGGCCGGTACTCCGACTTGCGCACCACGCCCGAGCGCGGGTTGTGGACGTTGGTGAAGACCATGCTCGGCCCACAGAAGACTTCGTCTTCCAGGCTGACGGCGTCATAGACCGAAACGTTGTTCTGGATCTTGACCCGGTTGCCGATCACGACATCGTTGCCCACGAAGACGTTTTGCCCGAGCGAACAGTCGTCGCCGATGCGCGCGCCGGAACAGACGTGGCTGAAATGCCAGACGCTGGTCCGCTCGCCGATGCGGGCGCCGACGTCGACGATGGCCGAAGGATGGATGCCGGCCATGCTCAGTATTCCAGCGGCAGGGCCACGCGCCGGCCATCGCGCGCGGAACGGTAGATCCCAACCAGCAGCTCCAGCGATTTCAAGCCTTCGCGGCCATCGGTTTCGGGTTCGGCTTCGCCCCGCAATACCCGGATCACGTTCTCGTAATAGCGCCCATGGCCGCTGGCCACGCCGGCATTGGCGCTGGAGATGGATCGCGCCAGCTGGTCGTCTTCTTCGTCGGGACTTTCAAACTGCCAGTGCTCGACGCGGTCGGCGGCGAAGCCGCCCAGGCGCACCGTGCCGCGCTCGCCAATGATGGTGATGCTGCCTTCGAAATTCTTCGGCCAGGCCAGCATGGTGACGTTCATCGTGCCCAGTGCGCCATTGCGCCAGCGCAGCGCCACCACGCCGGTGTCTTCGACTTCGATATTGCGGCCGAGGGTGGCCGTGAAAGCCTGCACGCTTTCCACCGGGCCGATCAGCCAGTCGAGCAGATCGACATAGTGGCTGGCCTGGTTCATCAGCGCGCCGCCGTCGAATTCCCAGGTGCCGCGCCAGCGGCTGCTGTCGTAGTAGGCCTGGGGCCGGGTCCAGAACACGTTCAAGGCCACGGTGTAGATGCGCCCGAAACGGCCCTTGTCCAGCGAGCGCTTCAACAGCCGGATGGTGTCGCTGCAGCGGCTTTGCTTGACCACGAACAGGCGCACCCCAGCCTCGTCGCAGGCGGCCACCATGCGCTTGCCGTCGGCCCAGCGGGTGGCCATCGGTTTTTCGGTGATGACGTGCTTGCCGGCCTGCGCCACCTGCATCGCCTGCCCGGGATGCAGGCCGGAAGGCGTGGCCAGGATGCAGGCGTCGGCGCCGCTCTTGGCCAGCATGTCTTCCAGGTTGCGCCAGGGTTTGGCTGCGGTGCGCTCGGCCATGCTTTCGGCGGCAGCGGGGTCGACGTCATACACCGCCATCAGTTCGCAGTCGGACCCATGCTGGCCCAGCGCCTGCACGTGATTGGCGGCAATGCGGCCGCAACCCACCAGGGCAAATCGGATCGGCCTGTCGGCCACGGGGGCAATCTGTGCCATTGCTGTCCTTTGATTCAGGCTTTGACCACGTTGGGAGACGCTTCGAGGTAGACGCCGCGGGTGTCCACGATCAAGGGCGCATGGCGCAGCACCAGTTCATAGTCGAAAGCGCTGTGGTCGGTGGCCAGCAGCACCAGGTCCTGGGCCGCCAGCGTGTCGGCGCAAAGCTCGACGCTTGCCAGGTCGAAGTGATGCTTCCGCATCGCAGGGAATTGCGGCACGTGCGGATCGCAGTAACTGATATGCGCGCCTTTCTGGCTGAGGATGGACATCAATTCCACCGCCGGCGATTCGCGCATGTCATCCACATCCTTCTTGTAGGTGATGCCCAGCACCAGCACCCGGCTGCCGCGTACCGGCTTGCCGCGCTCGTTCAGGGCGTCCGCCACCTTGCCGGCCACCCATTGCGGCATGTCGCTGTTGATTTCCCCGGCCAGCTCGATGAAGCGGGTATGCATGCCGTACTGGCGCGCTTTCCAGGTGAGATAAAAAGGATCGATCGGGATGCAATGGCCGCCCAGCCCCGGTCCCGGGTAGTAAGGCGTAAAGCCGAAGGGCTTGGTGGCGGCCGCGCGGATCACTTCATGGATATCGATCTTCATGCGGTCGGCGATCATCTTCATTTCATTCACCAGGCCGATGTTCACCGCGCGGTGAATGTTCTCCAGCAGCTTGGTCAGTTCGGCGGCGCGGGTGGAACTGACCGGCACCACTTGCTCGATCACGGCGCCGTACAAGGCCATGCCGGCTTGCAGGCAGGCCGGCGTGCAGCCGCCGCAAATCTTGGGAATGGTGCGGGTGACGAACTTCGAATTGCCCGGATCTTCGCGTTCCGGCGAAAAGGTGAGGAAGATGTCCTTGCCCACCACCAGCCCGGTTTTCTCTATGCGCGGCAGCAATTCCTCATCGGTGGTGCCGGGATGGGTGGTGCTTTCCAGCGACAGCAATTGCCCGGCGCGCAGTTGCGGCAACAGCGCTTCCACCGTGTCCAGCACAAAGGAAAGATCGGGCTCGCGATGCGCATTGAGCGGGGTCGGCACGCAGATCAGTATCGCGTCCGCCTCGCTGGCGCGCCCATAGTCGCTGGTGGCGGCAAAGCCCTGGCGGGCGGCGCCGGCAATCGAATCGGCCGCAATGTGCTCGATATAACTTTGCCCCTGGTTCAGCTTGTCGACCTTGGACTGATCGATATCGAAGCCGATCACCCGGAATCCGACTTCGGAAAAGCGCAGCACCAGCGGCAAGCCGACATAACCCAGGCCGACAATGCCGATCACGGCCGTACGGTCCGCGATTTTTTCGATCAGCCCGGCGGTGGAGTGAAGTTGCGGTTCGATTTTCATGGGCAGTTTGCGCAGGTGGGTTGGAGGAAAAATGAACGAGCCGGAACTCAACCGTAGGCCGCGCTGTAGCCGTAGTGACTCTGGCGCGAACGCATGTCGTTGTAGATCACCTCGGCCGGACGGGCGCCGCTGCGCCGCAACTGGCGATCGGTTTCTTCGATCTCGTGGATGGTGGTCACGCCCGAGCGCACCACGTTGAACAGCACATCGGCGTGGGGCGCGATCATCAGCGCGTCGGCCACCGCCAGCACCGGCGCGGTATCGACCAGCACCACGTCATAGCGGCTGGCGAACTCGCGCAACAGCTTGGGCAGGCTGGCGCTGGACAGCAGCTGGGACGGATTGGGCGGCAACCTGCCGGTGGCGAGGAAATCGAGATTGGGCGCCACATTCCGGTGCAGGCTGTCGGCCGCCAGCGCGCCCTTTTCCAGCGCCTCGGCCAGACCGGTGCCGCGCTCCAGGCCGAAATTGCGATGCAGGCCGCCGGTGCGCAAATCGCCGTCGATCAGCAATACCCGCTTGCCGGAGGAAGCCAGCACCAGCGCGAAATTCCTCGATACATAGGATTTGCCTACGCCCGGCATCGGGCCGACGATCACGATCACCGCATCTTCTTCACGCGGCGCGGCCAGCGCCGAGAGGTCGGAGGCGGAACGGAAGCCGCGCGCGAACACGCTCGATTGCAGGCGGCGCAGACCCTCCACCGCCGGGCCCTTGGGCGGGACTTGCGGCAACAGGGTGTCGCGCGCCGCATCGCGCCGCCACGGCAGGCGGCTGCGGCTTTGATCGCTGTGCAGGATGATGCCGCCCACCGGCAAGCCGAGCGCGGCTTCGATATCGGCCGGGCTGTAGACGCGGCCGCTCAGCGATTTCTTCATCAGGACCACCAGCACGCCCAGCAGCAGGCCGATGATGGCCGCCGACAGGATCACGATCGCCTTCCTCGGCTTGACCGGCTTGACCGGCGTATCCGGCGCATCCAGCAGCCGCACATTGCCCACCTTGCTGGACGAAGCCAGGCGCAGCTGCTGGGCCGTGTTCATGACATTGGTATAGACCTCGGTATTGACCTTCACATCGCGCGCCAGGCGCAGGATTTCCTGCTCGATCTGCGGCAGTCGCTTGATCCGCGCATTCAGGCTGTTGAGCTCGCGCGTCATGTTGCGCAGCTGCTCGTCGACTGCCTGCATTTGCGGATGGGCGGCTTCAAAGCGGGCGGCCAGCTCCAGGCGCTTCTGGTTGAGCTCGAGCAGGCGCGACTGGGCCATGACCGACATCTGCAGCAGGCCGCGCGCCTCTTCGCCCAGATCGACGCTGCCGCGGCGGTTGCGCGCTTCGTTCAGGCGCTCTTCAGACACTTCCAGCGCCTGCCGCAATTCGGGAATCTGGCGGTTCAGGAAAGCCAGCTGCTTTTCCGCGCCTTCGGAGCGGCGCTCTTCGTTTTGCAGCAGGTACTGCGCCACCACTTCCTTCAATATGGCGGTGGCGCGTTTGGGCTCGCGGTCTTCCAGGCTGACTTCGATGATGCCGGACTGCCGGCCTTTCTCGCGGATATCGATATCGCGTTGCAGCTTTTCTATGGTCAACAGGCGCGGCTCGCGCAGGATGCGGAACTCGGTGCCGGGGCTGGCCTGGAGCGCATCGATGCGCACTTGCAGCGGACCGAAGGCGCTGTTGGCCTTGACGGTTTCGCCGACTCTTCCGGTCAGCCGCAAATCGTTTTCTTCGCTCTCAAGCGTCCACCGTCCGCGTTCACCGGCAGTGAGCGTAAAGGGCTTGTTTTCCAGTTCGGCCGGCACTTCGAAGGCGGCCACGCGCGCCTCCACCTTGCCCCAGGCGTAGCCCTGCCCGAGCAGGCCGGGCGGATTGAAGCTGATATTCTGGCGCGCCAGGAAGGCGCCCAGCAGCGGAAAGTAATTGGGCTCCACCTTCAGGTAAGCGCGCGTATTGTCGACCGCGGTGCCCAGCACCATGCGCGAGCGCAGCACTTCCAGCTCGGGTGCGCCGACGGTACGCAGGTCGAAATTGCGCATGCCTTCATTGGGCGAGACCGCACGCGGCATACCGTTGGCGTCTTCCACCTGGAACAGCACGCTGGCGCGGTACACCGGCGGCGCCACGAAGGCCCAGGCCAGGCCGAGCAGGAATACCGCGGCGGCGATACCGGCAATCAATCCGAGGTTGGCCCACAACAGGTCCCGGTAATGCGAAGAATCGGCGCGGGGCGCAAGGCCCTCCTCTTCCCGCGCAAATTCTCGCGTTACCGGGTAGTTGCGATCAGGCGGAATGGGCTTGATGGCGTAAGACATGCGGTCTCCTCAGTAGCGGCTGCCTTGATGATGTTCGGAACGCAGGCCAAGGCCGACCGCCGGATTGAGATGCCAGTGGCCCCGTACCAGGCGCGCATACAGCGCCAGATAGACCAGTACCTGGACCATGATCACCGTCAGCGCCCCGCCGGGACTGCCGCCCCAGAGCGCGGCGGCCACTGCGAAAGGGGTAATGAACAACAGCAATGCCAGGGTGGTGACGGCATTGCGCAGCCAGGGAGCGCCAGCCCGCTTGGGCATGACGCAGCAGATCAGGCGCCGGTGCACCAGCATGTGAAAGTGCAGGCGGTCGGGCATGCCGGGGCTCCTGCCGCGCACGATCTTCTTGCGGTAGATGCTGTAGACCACCTCGATGACCGGATAGGCACAGATGGCCAGCATCTGCCAGGCACTGACTTCCGGATTGCGCAACACCATCAGCACCGCCAGCTCGGCTATCCAGAAGCCAAGGAGATAAGCGCCGCCATCGCCCAGGAACAGGCGGCCGGTGGGATAGTTCAGCAGCAGAAAGCCGGCCACCGCGCCCATGCCGACCAGCGCCATCTCCACCAGGAATTGGTCGCCCACCCCGTGTGCCGCCCAGGCCAGCGCGGCCAGCACGATGAGGCCGGTGAAACCGGCCAGGCCATTGAAGCCATCGATGATGTTCCAGGCATTGCTGATGCCGGCCACCGCCACCGCGGTCACCACCAGCGCCAGCGGCATGAATTGAAGCAACCAGTCGATGCCCCAGATATCGATCCGGTTCAGGGTGGCGCCCACGGTCCAGGAAGCAATCAGGGGACTGGCAAAGGTGACGATCAGACGGGTGGTGACCGAGACGCGCTTGGTCAGGTCTTCGCCCAGCCCGGCCAGAAAGGCGGGAATCGCCGACAGGATCAACAAGCCCATGGTTGAAGCGTTGCTGAAGTCGCTGGTGGACCAGGCATGGGACAGGGTGACGGCGGCGGCACAGATCAGTCCGGCCAACAGGGCCACGCCGCCCACGCGCGGCACTGGTGTCGTGTGGAATTTCTGGGCGCCGATCAATTCCCGGTCGAGGGAATAAGAGGCATGCCAGCGCTGCGTCATCAGGATCAGCAGGCTGCAAAGGAGGCTTGTGCTGCCTGCCGCCGCCAGGCCCTGAAGGCTTTCCACGCTTGCGAAACTGGTGATTGCCATTGCTTTTGCCCCTCGCCGCCGCCCGTGAACGCCGGATGCATGTGGTGCTACCCGAATTGAGGCACCAATGTATCGGCTGGCGATGGGTGGAATAAGCGGCAAGGCTTGATCGATCCGGCGCCAGCCATGCGCAATCCATCCAGTTTTTTCATCAGTCATTCGGTGCGCGCATGGGGGTCGCGCGGGGCGGCAAAGCAGGCGACAATGGCGTCGAAAAAAACTTCGCCCTCCTTGTCCAATCTCATTTGTCCGTACCGGTGCCTTCTGCGAAAACACTGATCAAACTGCTGGGGACCGGCCTCATCCTGGCCGGTGCCGGCCTGGAGCTTGCCGGCCGCGACGAACGCACAGCCGGCTTCATGCTGGCCGCCGGCTGCCTGCTGTGGCTGGCGGTGCTCATTGCGCAGTGGTGGGCCAGTAACAGGACCGGCCGCTGATTCAGCAAAGCTTTTTATGGAAGCGCCCGTGGCGCCCGGTCGCGGCCTAGAATGCATTCCTCAAAATGCTGGAGCGTCCATCATGGTGTCGACCGGCCGCATGGGGGTGCACGAAGGCGGCACGCAGGCCGACATGCCGGATGCCGAGCGCAAGCTTGTGCTGGCGGAAATTCTGCAGGCCGCGCTGCGCGAGTTCCAGGGCGAGATGGACTTGCTGGAAAAAGCCGCCGGCATGCTGATGCTAGGCGACTATCTCGGCTGGCGGGTGCTGGTGCTGGTGCACAGCAAGAGCACTTTGCGCCGGTATGAAGAGATCCTCGGTATCAAGGTGCGCGAATTCTTTCCGGAGGAAGGGCCGCTTTCACGCCACTCGGCCGGCTACGCGCGCGCGCTGGAGCTGCACAAGTACTGGAAGGTCGCCAACGGCGATATTGCGGTGGAAGACAGGCGTGTTTTACGGGCGCCGGAAGTCAAACCACCGGCGCAGAATCCGTAGCTTCGGGACCCTCATGTTCCGGAAGCCAATTCGAATCCGCAACTTCTGCGAAATATCGACCAAGAGGAATTCGGCTTTGAAAGCGCAGCTCTGATTATGAAATCGCTCAGGGCTGCAATGTTTAACTCGCGAAAGCGAGCGGGAACATCCGGATGCAGAACATTAAGGAAGAAGTAATCCGGCTTTGAAGTTCCAATTTCGCGCACCTTTAACTCCGCCGAAGTTCATTTAATATCCGCTCCGCCTCCATCCACGGCAAGCGGCGCCCACGCTCCCTCATCCTGCCTAGCGCGCCAAGCGCCTCGTCAACGCTGACAAGACAGTTTTCAATCAAACAGCGTAGAAGCCAGACAGTGCCCATGACCTGCACCTCTTCCGCCCGCGCAGCAATCTGCAAAGCCCGGTCCCCGGTGAGCAGCGGACAAGCCTCCTGCTTTGCAAGCGCCAGGGCGAGGTAATCATTGCGACTTGGCACGTTGCCGTGCTTTGCCGGCAGGCCTGCTGCGAACTGAACGTATTCGCCGGTCAGCTCCATGATTCGAAGCCCTCGCTCCACCAAGCCGGGGGTACCGGGCTCGATCTCTTCCCAGTACAGCACGTCCGGCATCGCAAACATCATTGGCAATTGAAATAAAAGGTCCAGGAGCTCTCCGGCTTCCAGATCAATCAGGATGTTGGCATCACTGATGAGCAACAACATCCCGAAACTCCAACTCCCGCTCCTTGTGGAACCGCATCAACGGAATCCCAAGCAACTCCGCGGCCTTGGACTCTGAAATGTATTGCTCACCCAATGCCCGGTAGACCAGTTGCTCGAACAAGCTTGGACGCTCAAGCCGAAGCGGCGGGCCGGGCTCAGTCTTGCGCCAGCCTCGCGCGGAAAAGCGCTTCCCCAGATTGAGATGAAGTTTTTCAGAGATGATTTCGCATTGCCTTGCCCGCTGAAGCCAGCCAGCCATGCTCAAACCAAACTCATGCTTCAACGCGAGCAGCTCCTGCCATTCAATTCCGCGTCGGGATCGCCCCATTAGCTGGAGGACAGCCGCCTTCGGCGCCAAAAACGAACCGGCGAATCGATCGCAAGCCTTCTCTTCGTCGATATCCCGTGCAAGCCGACCAGAGAGCAGCAAGTGGCCCAGCTCGTGTGCAAGTGTGAACCGTTGCCGATCGCCGGGCCATTGAGACGATACGGCGACTACAGGAAACGTCTGCCCATTCGATGTGCGAGCCGTGGCCGTCATTCCGGAGAACCCCGGATTAGCTTCGTCTACGATTAAGACCAGCAAGCCTAAAGTCTCCAAGGTGTCGGTCAGGTCAACGATGGGATCGAAGCCCAGTCTCCAGGTTTCGCGCACCTGTTCCGCGAAGGCCTCCAGATCGTCAAGCACATTGATACGTCGAGGCAGCTTGCCCGGGGATTGGAAGACTCGAACGGGCAGCTCGGGAAAGTAGCCAAACAATTCGATCCGCTTTTCAAGCTGCTCGGCAACCTTGATTTTCAGCGCCTCCTGGGCGGTCTTTCCAAAGGACGAGAGACGTCGAAACTCCGTATCGAGAAGTTCGACCTCCTGCGTACGGAAAAAGTATTCCACGCGTACGCCGCAGGCCTGGGCCAGCTTCAGCAGTTGCGACGAAGGCGGCGTCATGGCGCCCTTCTCATATTTCTGGATTGCGGTATGGGTCACCCCGAGCTCGGCCCCCAAGGCTTCCAGGGTGAGCCCGGCGGCAAGACGAGCCTGTCGTATGCGTTCACCGATCATGGCGCTTCCAACTCAAGGTTTAAAACTATTTAAAAACTTAAGCAAATTTAAACCCGCGGACCCAAGCCTAGTCAAGCCTTCAAACCCGCCGCCAAGCGCTGCGACTGTCTCGCCAAGCGCATCAACCGCCCTGCTCTTCCAATAAACGCCCCACTGAATTCCCCAGAAACCATCCCCAGCAGCGGCGCAAACCACGGCTCCTGCGTCACTGGCGCGTGAATTCCCATCAGCACCCCGGACACATATTTCACCGCAAACACGCCCATCATCAATCCCAACGGCGCCCAGCTGCCCGGCACCTCAAATGCCCGCCGCTCCGGCAGGTAGCGGGTATCTTCCGACAGGGCGATGCGCGATGTGAGCCAACCCACGGCCAGTGCGCCACCCAGCCAAGCCAGCAACGCGCCGGCGGACGCGCCGAAGGATGAAACAGTCCCCATCAGCGAAAATGCGCTCATGATGAAAGCCACCCCCAGCACGCGTCCAAACGAGGTCACGCGCGGTCTGAGCTGGATGGTCCCCAGCCATACGAGACCCAGAAAAATTCCCCAGACCCACAGCGGTGTGTTCGATACGATTTGCGACATCATGGCGGCCTCCTTCGGTTGTTGACGGGAGGACTGTAAGCGCCCCGCCCCTTCCTCAAAAGGCCAATGCGATGAAGCGTCGATTTCGTTCGCCGAACTGCATGCTCCCGGCGTGAACCGTCGCCCGCTGCCGTGGGCATGCCCTACTTCCTTTTGTGCACCACCGGTCCACTGCTGCAAGCGTGGTTTGCGCGGGAGAAGCCGGGCAGCGTGCCCACTGTCCATTTCGGTTCGATGCTGGGCTTGCTGTCTTATCCGCTGCTGTTCGAGCCGAGCCTCGATCTGCCCTCCATGTCCTGGCTGTGGTCCAGCGCGTATGCCATGTTTTGCAGCTTGGCCGCGATTCTTGCCTGGCGTGGCGCGAGGCATGCCGGCGGCTTTTTCCGTCGGGCGACACTGCAGTCCCGGTTCGCTTCTCTCTGGTACCATGGTGCCCATCCTGAGTCGGGGCCCCAAATGAGACGCATCGATCTTGAAACGGAAAGCGCAGTGCGGCGCTTCCTTGATTTGATTGACGACCAATACCACCCTGCTGGTGCAATTATTTTCGGCAGCCGGGCAAGGGGGACGCACAGAGCCGACAGTGACGCCGATGTCGCCGTCATCCTGCAAGGACCTCCAGGCAAATTCATCACCACCAAGCTGGACATGTCCGACAGCGCATACGACGTATTGCTGGAAACCGGCATCCGTATCCAGCCGCTGCCGATCTGGGAAAGCGAGTGGGAACATCCGGAAGCCTATTCAAATCCCCAGCTGCTGCGCAATATCGAGCGGGAAGGAATCCGGCTTCGAGCGGGCCGAGGCAACTTGGGCTGTAGGGCAAGCCGAAGTGTTTGTTCGGGCTATGCAGGACAGCTTCCAGCTTAAATAGTCCACTTTTCCCGGACCGAGTTACCTCCAGGCACATCACGGTTTGACGTTAGTCAGCATCCGATCAGCAAGCCATGGCTGCGGCGGCGCAAAGCTGATTAGACTCGCTGCAGCAAGCCCCCTCACGGGTCGTGAAGCAAGAACAAGCTGCGGAGGAGAGTCATGGCAAACCGGCGCAAGTTTCTCGGACTCGCAGGCGGGATGGTCGCCGCGGGAAGTGGCGTGCTGCTGCCGCGCTCGCTGCTGGCGCGTACGACTTCGCTTGGTCCCTCCACACTCCCGGCCGGCACGCTTGAGTCGTCGCTGGTTTCAACGCTGCCCGGCAAGGGACCGCTGATCAAGCGCAGCTTCCGGCCGCCCAATTTCGAAACGCCATTGTCGGCGCTGGATGAGATGTTCACGCCGAACGAACGCTTCTTCGTGCGCTGGCATCTGTCCTCGATTCCCGCTATCGATGCGAACAGCTGGCGCTTGCGCATCGGCGGCCCGGCGGCCGGCAAGCAGCTGGAATTGTCCCTGAGCGACTTGCGCAAGTTTCCCCATGCAGAGGTGGTGGCGGTCAATATGTGTGCCGGCAATCGGCGTGGGCTGTCGCAACCGCATGTGCCCGGCGTGCAGTGGGCGCATGGGGCCATTGGCAATGCCCTATGGAGCGGCGTGCGCCTGAAAGATGTGTTGTCCCGCGTCGGCATTCGCAAGGATGCGCTCGAGGTGGCCTTCCACGGCCAGGACCGCGGGCCAATCCAGGCCACGCCGCAATTCGCCAAAAGCCTGCCGATGGAGAAGGCGCTGCATCCGGATACCCTGCTGGCCTGGGAAATGAATGGCCAGGCGCTGCCGGCGCTCAACGGTTACCCGGTGCGCCTGATCGTGCCCGGATGGGCCGGCACCTACTGGATGAAGCAAGTCACTGACATCCAACTTCTGGCCCAGCCCTTCGACGACTTCTGGATGAAGTCGGCCTACCGGATTCCGGTCGGGAAGTTTCCGCACCTGCCGCGCTTCAGTTCCCAGGACTCGCCCAACGTCCCCACCACTCCCATTACCGAGATGGTGGTCAACTCGCTGATCACCAACCTGGACGACGGCCAGCAGCTCGCGCGCGGCCAAACGACAGAAGTGCGTGGCGTGGCCTGGGATGGCGGCCACGGCATCGCCAAGGTGGAAGTCTCGACCGACGGCGGCGCCAGTTGGCATAGCGCAAAAATGGAGCGCGACCACGGCAACTTCTCATGGCGTCGCTGGAGCTTCCCGTTCCGGCCGGAGCGCGCCGGACAGGCAACGCTCTCGGTGCGGGCAACCGGCAAGAAAGGCGAGACGCAAAGCCCGACGCTGATCTGGAATCCGGCCGGCTATCACAACAACGTCCCGCACCAGGTCGCGGTTCAGGTGGCCTGAACCGCCGCCCAACGGCATCCGCGCCAAGGAGGAAACGATGCGCACATTTCTTTGCTTGTTGCTTGGGCTGGCCGCGGGCTGGGCCAGCGCCGCGGAAGAGTCACAGTTCATGCTCAAGCCAGGCCCGGGGCGCGATACCGTGGCCAACAACTGCATGACTTGCCACAGCCTGGATTACATCCAGATGAACTCGCCCTTCCTCGACCGCAAGGGCTGGGACAGCGAAGTCAACAAAATGATCAGCGCCTACAAGGCGCCGATCGACAAAGCCAATGTCGACGGGATCGTCGATTACCTGACGCGCAACTACGGGGTGGAGAAGGCAGCGCCGGCCACATCAAGCTCGCCGCCGGGCGGGCGTTGAGGCGGGGAGTCCCGCCCCCTGCTCGCTTGTCATGACATGGCCGCTCTCCGGATATTGCCGTATAGTTCCGGTTACAAAAAATCTACATGACATGAGGCCGGACCGCCCGCGCAGGCCGGCTCTCGTGTTACAGGAGACCGGCACCCATGACGATAGATTCGTCGCTGTCCTTTCTTGGCCTGGCTGAAATCGCCCGGTGCTTGCGCGGCAAAGAAATCACTTCGGTAGAACTGACCCGGCATTTCCTCGACCGGATCCGGCGCCATAACCCCGCCGTGCATGCCTATGTCGATGTGTACGAGCGCGAGGCGATGCTGCAGGCGCAGGCGGCCGATCTGCAACGCCAAAGCGGCTTGCCGCTGCCCCCATTGCACGGCATTCCAATCGCGGTCAAGGACTTGTGCGAGATCGAAGGACGCATTACCACCGTCGGCTCGCAAGCCTGGCGCCAACGCAGCAGCAGCGTCACCGGCACCGTGGTTGAAAAGCTGCTGGCCGCCGGCATGATCATCCTCGGCAAGACTCACATGGTGGAGTTCGCCTTTGGCGGCTGGGGCACCAATCCGGTCATGGGCACGCCGCGCAATCCGTGGGACATGACGCAAGCGCACCGGGTGCCGGGCGGTTCCAGCAGCGGCTCCGGCGTGGCGGTGGCGGCCGGCCTGGCGCCGGCGGCGATCGGCTCGGACACTGGCGGCTCGGTCCGCGTGCCGGCTGCACTGAACGGCCTGACCGGCCTGAAAACCACCCAGGGTTTGATCAGCCTGTACGGCGCCTTCCCGCTCTCGCAGTCACTGGACAGCATCGGGCCGATGACCCGCAGCGCCGAAGATGCGGGACTGCTCACCGAGGCGCTGGCCGGTCCCGACCCACGCGACCCCAGCACGCTCGGCCGCCCCCTGTTCCGCTTCCAGCCCGGCGTCAGCCGCCGCAACTTGCGCATTGCCGTCATGCCGCCCGAGCAATATCCCTGGGAAGTGCAGGCCGCGGTGGCGCAGGCTACCGACGATGCCGTGCGGGTCTTGCGCGAACTCGGCGCGCAGGTGGAAACGGCCGCCGTACCGCTTGACTTCCTGGAATTGATGCGCATGAACGGCGCCTTGATCGCTTCCGAAGCCTGGCATATCCACGCCGATTACATCGACGACATGCGCTTGCCGCTCGGCCCTCATGTGCGCCAGCGCGTCCAGAGTGGCGGCAAGATCGATTCGCACGCCTACCTCGGCATTCTTGCCCATCGCCGGGAAACGATTGCGCGCTTTGCCGAATTCATGCGCGACGTCGATTTGCTGCTCACGCCTTCCCTGCCCTTCGTCGCGCCCAGCCTTGCCGAGGTGGACGAAGCGATCACCCCGGTAGGCTCGTTCGCGCGCGCCATCAATTACCTGGATACCTGCGCCATCACGCTGCCGGCCGGCTTTCATGCAGGCTTGCCGATCGGCGTGCAGCTGGTGGCCAAACCCTGGCAGGAAAACCTGCTGCTCGACGCCGGCCAGGCCTTCCAGGCCGTGACCGACTGGCATCGCCGCACGCCCGCCGGGCTGGAGGATTAGCCGGCCGGTATCCGCAGCGCGAATCCGCAGCACGAATCCGCATCACGAATCGTTTCATGAAGTGCAGTTCAATAGTGCAGCTCAATTCAGCTCAACAAGGAGAACCACCAGCATGATCAGTCGTCGCGATTTCCTGAAGTACTCGGCCGCCGTGCCCTTGATCGGTCAGTCCGGCCTCAGCCTGGCCCAGGCCGATGCCATCAAATTCGGCTGCGCGGTGCCCTTGTCGGGTGCCTTTGCGGCCAACGGCAAATTCGCCGACATGGGCATGAAAATGGCGATCGAGCGCCAGGGCAAGCTGCTGGGCAAAACGGTGACCTACAGCGCCATCGATACCGAAGGCAAGCCGGCCACGGCAATCCGCAAGGTGCAGGAAGCGCAGCAGGCCGGCACCCGTTTCTTCCTGGGCGGCTTCCTGTCTTCGGAAGCGCTGGCCATCGGCAAGGAAGTCAACAAGGCCGGCGGCGTCAACATCACCACGGCGGGCGCCGATGAAATCACCGGCACCGAGTGCAACCACTCCACCTTCCGCTGGTCGGTGCCGACCTATGGCGCAATCGAGCAGACGGTGCGCCCCCTGATCGAAAAACTGCCCAAGGCCAAGCGCTGGTACACCATCACGCCGCAATACGTGTTCGGCGAAGGCTTGCTGACGGCGGCCAAGAACATCTTCAAGGAAAAAGGCATCGAGCATGTGGGCAACAGCTACCACTCGCTGGCCGAAAAGGAGTTCAGCGGCTACCTGACCAATGCCGCCGCCGCCAAGCCGGACGTGCTGCTGCTGTTGAATTTCAGCACCCAGAGCTCGGACACGCTGCGCCAGGCCGTGAACTTCGGCATGAAGAAGAACATGGTCATCGTCATGGCCTGGGCTTCCGGCCTTGAGCAGTTCGAAAGCCTGGGCGCGGACCTGTGCGAAGACGTGTACTTTGGCGCCCAGTACTGGCATGCCATCGATTCGCCTTTCAACAAGGAATTCGTCGGCTACGCGCAAAAGGTGCTGAAGGACGATCCCAACTACAGCCTGGCCGGCTCCTACATCTGCACCAAGATCGTGATGGATGCGATCGCCAAGGCCAACAGCACCGACCCCAAGGCGGTGATCGCGGCCATGGAGGGCATGAAGTACGAAGGCCTGACCGGTACCGAGGAAATCCGCAAGGGCGACCACCAGGTGATCAAGAACTACTACCTGTTGAAGGGCAAGGGCAAGAGCAAGATGAAGAGCAAGAACGACTATGCCGACATCGTCTCGTCCGGAAAATCCTTCCTGCCGGTGGACAAGACCGGCTGCAAGATGACGGCCTGAGGCGGCAACGGGCAGGCTGGCGAAGGCCTTGATGCGCCTTCGCCTTCCCTGCCCGCATGTTCATCCCGCTGCTCTTTCCCTGCCCTGCCCTCGAAGCTGAATGAATATCTACCTGCTACAAGCCATCAATGGAATCGGCATCGGCATGCTGTATTTCCTGATGGCGGTTGGCCTTTCCATCGTGTTCGGCCTGCTTGGATTCGTGAATTTCGCCCACGGCGCTTTCTTCCTGATCGGCGCCTACATCTGCTACCAGTGCGTCAACATGGGACTGGATTTCTGGTGGACGCTCCTGATCGCCCCGGCGGCGGTGGGCCTGTTCGCCTGGGTTGCGGAAAAGGGTTTCCTGCGCCGCATCTATGCCTTGCCGCATGAATTCCACATCGTCTTTACCGTGGGCCTGGCGCTGGTGCTGCAGGAGGCGGTGATCCTGCAATGGGACCCGGAGGCGCATAACCTTCCCATGCCGCCGGCGCTGTCCGGCCTCTTCACCCTGGGCGACTTTGTCTATCCGACCTATCGCTTGTTCGTGATCGGCTTCACCGCGGTGCTGGCCGCGGTGTTGTGGTGGCTGCTGGAGCGCACGCGACTGGGTGCCATCGTGCGCGCCGGCAGCGAATCCACCGAGATGGTGTCGCTGCTGGGTTTGAACATCAACCGCATCTTCAGCTTGGTGTTTGCGCTGGGCGCGGTCACGGCCGGCCTGGCCGGCGTGCTGGCGGCGCCGATCCGGGGCGTCGAGCCTTTCATGGGCGTGGAAGCGCTGGGCATCGCCTTCGTGGTGGTGGTGATCGGCGGCATGGGCAGCTTCGGCGGTGCGCTGGCGGGCGGCTTGCTGGTGGGCGTGGTGCAAAGCATGATGAGCACCCTCTGGCCGGAAGGCGCGCGCCTGATGATTTACGTGGCGATGGCAGCGGTGATGCTGCTGCGCCCCAACGGCCTGTTTGGCCGCAGCTGAGAAAGGCGCCATGAACTGGTTCAAGCATTACATCTACTTGCTGCTGGCGCTGGCAACCGCCTTGCTGCTGCCGCTGACCATCCATTCGGCTTCGCTCGCCACTGAAGTGCTGATCTTCGCCATGGCGGCGCTGGGCTGCAATTTGCTGCTGGGCTATACCGGGCTGATGTCTTTCGGCCAGGGTATTTTTCTTGGGCTGGGCAGCTACGCGGCCGGCATGTCGCTGCTGTATCTGAAGCTGCCCACCATGGCGGCGCTGGCGATTGCCATCGTAGTCGGCGCAGCGGCCGCCTTGCTGGTCGGCTGGTTTTCGATACGCCAGCGCGGCGTCTACTTCGTGATGCTCACGCTGGCTTTCGCGCAGATGTTTTATTTCGCCGCCTATACCTTGAAGGACTGGACCGGCGGCGACAATGGCCTGCTCAATATTCCCCGTCCCGACCTCAGCTTGTTCGGCACCACCCTGCTGCCGCTGGGCAGCCCGTGGCAGTTCTACACCTTGGTCGCGATCCTGTTCGTGCTGGCTTTCGGGCTGCTGCAACGGGCGGTCGATTCGGTGCTGGGCCGCACCCTGCTCGCCATTCGCGACAACGAAGAGCGGGCCGCGGCGATTGGCTATGACGTCAAGGCTTTCAAGCTGATCGCCTTCATGTTATCGGGCGCCATCACAGGGCTGGCGGGCGGCCTGTATGCCCTGATGACCGGCATCGCGCCTTTGTCCAGCATCGAATATCACGCCAGCGAATCGATACTGGTGATGACCGTCATAGGCGGCACCGGCAAGCTGTTTGCCTCGGTGCTGGGGGCGGCTTTTTATGTGCTGGTGGGCGACTGGCTGTCTTCCCTGTGGCCGCGCTGGCTGATGCTGCTGGGCCTGCTGCTGATCGCAGTCGCGCTTTACATGCAACGCGGCATCTGGGGTCTGTTGATGCAGCTGCTGGCGCGCTTGCGCGGGCGGCGTAGCGCGCCGGCGGCAACCCTGGCAGCCGGCGAGGAGCAGGCATGAACGCGCCGACTATTTCGCCTATCCTCGAAGCCACCAATGTGGTCAAGCGCTACGGCAAGTTCTGCGCCGTGAATGGCGTGAACCTGAAGGTGATGCCGGGCACCGTGCACTCGGTGATCGGGCCCAATGGCGCCGGCAAGACGACGCTGTTCCACTCCCTGACCGGCACCACGCCGGTGACCGAGGGCAGCATCAAGGTGAATGGCGAAGAAGTTTCGCAGCTGCCCGCCTTCAAGCGCGTGCAAAAGGGCCTGGCGCGCTCGTTCCAGGTCACCAGCCTGTTCCTCAATCTTTCCGTACGCGAAAACCTGCGGCTGGCGGCCCAGGGCCGCGCACCCGAACAAGCCTTTGCGCCCTGGCGCTCGGCCGAATCGCTGCGGCCCGCCTGCGACATGGCCGACAGCCTGCTGCAAAGCCTCGGCTTGCAGGCGGTGGCCGAGCGCGCGGCGGGCGAACTTTCGCATGGACAGCAGCGGCGCCTGGAAGTGGGCATGGCGATGGCCGCCGAGCCCAAGGTAATCTTTCTGGACGAGCCGACCTCGGGCATGGGCATCGACGACATTGGAGAAATGAAGCACTTGATCCGCAGCCTGCGCGAGCGCTATACCGTGGTGCTGATCGAGCACAACATGGACATCGTCATGGACATTTCCGACATGATCACGGTCATGCAACTGGGACAGGTGCTGGTGGAAGGCCGCCCGAACGAAATCCGCAGCGACGAGCGCGTGCGGCGCGCCTACCTGGGCGGCATGATGACGGGAGGCGCGGCATGATCCTGCAAGCGCAAGAGCTGCACAGCTACTACGGCAAGAGCCACATCCTGCAAGGCGTATCGCTGCAAGCGGACGCAGGCGAAGTGGTCACCCTGCTCGGCCGCAATGGTGCCGGCAAGACCACCACGCTCAAGACGCTGGCCGGGGTGGTTGCGGCCCGCTCCGGGCGGGTACTGTTCCAGGGGCGCGAGATCACGGGCCTGCCGACCCACAAGATCGCCGCCCTCGGACTGTGCCTGGTGCCCGAGCATCGCGGCATCTTCCGTTTGCTGACAGTGGAAGAAAACCTGACCATGGCCGCGCGCCGCGATTCGCCCTGGCAGCTGGCCGACATCTACCGCATCTTTCCGCGCCTGAAAGAGCGCCGCAAAAATGGCGGCTCGCAACTGTCCGGCGGCGAACAGCAGATGCTGGCCATCGGTCGCGCGCTGATGAACCATCCGCGCCTGTTGCTGCTGGACGAGCCGGTGGAAGGCCTGGCGCCGGTGATCGTGGAAGAGATCGTCGAGCAGCTCAAGCAGATCAAGGCCAGCGGCGTGCCCATCATTTTGGTGGAGCAGAACCTGGCGGTGTGCACCGCGCTGGCCGACCGCCATTACATCCTGGAGCAGGGCCGCATCGTCTACCACGGCAGCAATGCGGAATTTCTTGGCGACGACAGCGTCAAGGACCGCTACCTTGGCGTGGCGGCCTAGCCTGGCCTCGCCACATTTACCGGAACAGCGAACATGGAAAAACAAACTGCGACCAGCAACTTGCGCGTCGACGGCGCGCGCTTGTGGCAAGCCCTGATGGAGCTGGCAAAACTGGGCGCCACGGCCAAGGGCGGCGTCTGCCGCCTGGCATTGTCCGATCTCGACCGCCAGGCCCGCGACCTGGTCACCGGCTGGGCGCGCGCCGAAGGGCTGAGCGTGGCGGTCGACCAGATCGGCAACATCTTCATGCGCCGGCCCGGCCGCAATGCCGAAGCAGCGCCGGTGGTCACCGGCTCGCACATCGACACCCAGCCAACCGGCGGCAAGTTCGACGGCAACTATGGCGTATTGGCGGGCCTGGAAGTGATGCGCACGCTCAACCAGGCCGGCATTCAGACCGAGCGTCCTCTGGAGGTGGCGATCTGGACCAATGAAGAAGGCTCGCGCTTCGTGCCGGTGATGATGGGCTCGGGCGTGTTCTGCGGCGCCTTCTCCCTGGAGCACGCCTATGCCGCCACCGACACCGAAGGCAAAACCGTGCGCGACGAACTGCAGCGCATCGGATATATCGGTGAAGAGGTGCCGGGACAACATCCGATGCACGCCTATTTCGAATCGCATATCGAGCAGGGGCCGGTGCTGGAAGCGGCGCAGCGCGTGATCGGCGTGGTGCCGGCCGTGCTCGGCCTCAGCTGGTACGACTGCATCGTCACCGGCTTCGAATCGCATGCCGGCCCGACGCCCATGGGCGTGCGGCGCGATGCCTTGCAGGTGGCGACCCGGATCATGCAAGAGGTGGTGGCGATTGCCAATCGCCATCCGCCGCACGGGCGCGGCACCGTGGGCATGGTGCAGGTGATGCCCAACAGCCGCAACGTGATTCCCGGCCAGGTGAAGTTCTCGATCGACTTGCGGCATGCCGAGGCCGAAGTGCTGGCCGCCATGAACCGCGAGCTCAAGGATTTCATCGACCAGACCGCGGCGGCCAGCGGCCTCGAAATCGAACTGCAGCAAGTCTCCGACTACCCGCCCTGCCCCTTCCATCCGGATTGCGTCGGCGCGGTGCGCGAGGCGGTCGCCGCGCTCGGCTACTCCACCATGGACGTGGTGTCGGGCGCCGGCCATGACGCGATCTATGCCGCCCGCGTGGCGCCGGCCGGCATGATCTTCGTGCCGTGCAAGGACGGCATCAGCCACAATGAAATCGAAGACGCCGATCCGGCCCATCTGGAAGCCGGCGCCAATGTGCTGCTGCATGCCATGCTGGCCATGGCCGGAGAGAACTGAGATGCGCACCCTGGTCATTGCCCGTTTCAATCACGAGACGAACACCTTCTCCCCGGTACCCACGCGCCTGCAGGATTTTTATCCGCAATGGGGCGAGGATGCGCGGCGCGACCAGACCGGCGCCCGCACCGCGATGGGCGCCTATCTCGACATCGCCAGCAAGCTGCAGGATGTGAAGATCGTCACCCCGGTGGCCGCCATGGCATACCCGAGCGGCACGGTGCAAGCCGATGCCTGCCGCCGGATTTCCGATGCGATCGTCGATGCCGTTGCAGCCGGCTGCGACGGCATCATGCTGGACCTGCACGGCGCCATGGTGGCGCAGGGCACGGAAGACGCCGAGGGTGAACTGCTCTCGCGCATCCGCGCCATTGCGCCTGCCACGCCGATGTGCGTGGCGCTCGACCTGCACGGCAACGTGACGCAAAAGATGGTCGACCACGCCGACATCATCGTCAGCTTCAAGACCTATCCGCATGTGGATATGTATGAGACCGGCGAGCATGCCGGGCGCCTGCTGGTGGACATGCTGGAAGGCCGCAGCAAGCCCGTGACGCGCTGGCGCCAGCTGCCGCTGCTGTCGCACACGCTGCTCAGCAACACCAGCAGCGACAGCGCCATGCAGCGCGCGGTGGCGGGGGCGCGGGCGGCCGAACAGGAACCGGGCGTATTGGCCGCTTCGGTCCTGGCCGGCTTCTCGCTGGCCGATTTTGCCGATGCCGGGGTATCGGTGGTGGTGGTCACCGAAAACGATGCGCGCCAGGCAGAGCAAGTGGCGCAGCGCATTGCCGACCAGATCTGGCGCGAGCGCCACGGTTTCGTCTATGCCAGCGAGCCGCTGGCGCAGTCCATCGCCCGTGCGCGCCAGTTGGCAGCCGGACCCGGCGCCGGTCCAGTGCTGCTGCTCGATCACAGCGACAACGTGATGTCCGGCGGCAGTTGCGACACCATGGATGTGCTGGAGGCGGCCCTGGCCGGCGGCCTGGAAAACATCGCCGCCGGTCCGATTTGCGATCCGCAAGCGGTGGCGCGCATGATCGAAGCCGGCAGCGGCGCCAGGCTCACGCTGCCGATCGGCAATTGCACCCAGCTGGCCGCCCAGCGCATCGCCAAGACGCCAGTCAGCCTCACCGGCGTGGTCAAGGCCATCGGCAGCGGTGAATTCGTCGTGCGCGGTCCGATTTACACCGGCTCCACGGTACGCATGGGACGCACGGTTTTGTTCGACATCGGCCCGGCGCAACTGGTGGTCACCGAAGAGCGGGTCGAACCCTACGATCTGGGCGTCTATACCAGCATAGGCATCGATCCGGCGCAGAAATCCTTCCTGCTGCTCAAGTCGCGCATGTACTGCCGGCCCGTGTTCGGTCCCATCAGCCGTGGCATGGTTGAGTGCGATTCGGACAGCGGCGGCCCCACCAGTTCCAACTACGCGCTGTTTCCCTTTGCCCGCTTGCGGCGGCCGGTTTATCCGCTGGATGCGATGGAGGCGATGGAGGCCGGGTCTCAAGCCTGAGCAAGTGGGGCAGACTCCTGGCGATAGTTCAGGCAGCCGATCAGCTCCGGGAACGAGGCCTGGTGCTGGTCACCTTCGTCAGTCTTTGCTGAGGCAGTTGTTGACATTCCAGCCGTACAGCCATTCGAGCGCGTCATAAAAACGCTCCGGGCTGCGGTCTTTCCACAGATCGTTGCGCACCAGCCGCTCCACGCCCTTGGCGTGGAAGATGCGTCCCATCTCGCGCGAGGACAGCACCACGCGCGCAGTGCGCGCAACGCGTGAATGCTGATAAAGCGCGAAGGCTTTCTCGAAGTCGTTACCGTTCACGCGCAAGGCTTCACCCAGGGTCACGCCATCTTCCATCGCCATGCAGGCGCCCTGCGCCATGTATTGCAGGGTCGGATGGGCGGCATCGCCCAGCAGCGTGACGCGGCCGAAAGTCCAGCGCTCGATGGGGTCGCGGTCGGCGGTGGCCCAGCGCTTCCAGCTCTTGGGCAGTTCGATCAGCTGCCGCGCGCGCGGGCAGATGTCCTGGAAATAGCTCTGCACTTCTTCCCGGCTGCCGGTGGTGACGCCCCAGCTCTCCTGGTTTCGGCTGTGGAAGGTCACCACCACGTTGTACTGCTCGCCGCCGCGCAGCGGGTAATGCACCAGGTGGCAGTTCGGGCCAACCCAGATGCTGGCGGCATTCCATTGCAGGTCCGCCGGAAAATCGGCCTTGTCCACCACCGCGCGATACACCACATGGCCCGACACCCGGGCCGGGTCGCCGACGTATTGCTCGCGCACCACCGACTTCACGCCATCGGCGCCAATCAGGGCCTGGCCGCGATGCGCATTGCCGTGCTGGTCATGAACGGTCACGCCCTGGCCGTCCTGTTCCACCCGCGTCACCTGGGTCGAGGTCATGAATTCCACCAGGCCGGTTTCCTGTGCGCCTTCCAGCAGGGAACGGTGCACGTCAACCCGGTGAATCACCGCATAGGGATTGTTGAAGCGGCGACGGAAGGCCTCGCCGGTGGGGATGCGTCCCACCAGCCTTGCATCCAGCGCGTCATGCATCACCATTTCATCGGTGTAGACGGCGCGGCCGCGCGCCCTTTCGCCGATGCCCAGCGCATCGAAGGCGTGGAAGGCGTTGGGCCCAAGCTGCATGCCGGCGCCGATCTCGCCGACTTCGGCCGCCTGCTCCAGCACCTTCACGGAAAAACCGCGGCGCACCAGCGCCAGCGCGGCTGCAAGCCCGCCGATGCCGCCGCCGGCGACGATAACGGGTTGGGATGAACTCATTATTTTGTCTCCTGATGTTCTTGCCCTGCACGTTCCCGGCATCTCCTGCCGGCGTTCGAGGGCATTTTGGAGATTATGGGCCCATTTCCGGCAGACCGCGCCGGGCGTGCAGGTGCGCGCAGCGCGGACGCTTCAAGCCCGATCCGCCTGCCCCTGGCGTCGCAGGACGACATGGGTAGCCTTTTCCGAAGCCACGAATTCAACGCATTGGTAGCCCAGGGTCCGCAGGTCCAGCCCTTCGAACAGCGCTTCGCCACGGCCGAGCAGGACCGGCGAAATCGCGATGTGCAGTTCATCGATCAGGCCCTCGCGCAGGTACTGGCGGATGGTGGCCGGCCCACCGCCGATGCGCACATCCTTTGCGCCGGCCGCCTCGCGTGCACGGACCAGCGCCTCGTGCGCGCCTCCCGTGATGAAGTGAAAGCGGGTGCCGCCTTCCATCTCGATGCTTGGCCGCGCATGATGGGTCAAAACGAAGACCGGAACGTGATACGGCGGATTGTCGCCCCACCAGCCTTTCCAGTTCAGGTCCGGCCATTCGCCGCGAACCGGTCCGAACATGTTCCTGCCAAGAATCCAGGCCCCGACATTTTGAAAGCCGCGAGCGGCGAATTGATCGTCAAGCCCGGTCGTGCCGCCTTCCTTGCCGAACAAGGTCTGCTGGAAAGTGCGGGTGGAAACCAGCCACTGGTGCAATTCCTCCCCGCCAATGCCAAGTGGATGTTCGAGGTCCTGATCCGGACCTGCGCCATAGCCGTCCAGCGAGATGGTGAAGCCTTCAACCCGAACGCGTGTCATCGATTGTCTCCTTGCATGAGGTGCGCCCATGATAGGCGCACTGGGGCGACGCCCGCCAATGCATTCCAATATGGGCGCCTGCGAGCAAGGGAGGCGCGTCACTGATTTCGTCCACCTTGGCTTGCGTCAAGGATACAGACAAATATCTGTCCAAAAATGCTTATACCAACGTGTAGCCCCTGGTCCAAAAGGCGGGCACGCTTGGAGCATTGGCAGGTACTGCGACATGTTGGATTTTGGAAGGAGAATTCCCATGTCTGCAGTCGAAGCGTCTTACACCGGGCATTCGCCCCAGTATCGCTGGATGCAACTGATCCTGGGCATCATTGCCATGGCGATGATCGCCAACCTTCAATATGGATGGACCTTGTTCGTCAATCCTATTGCCGACAAACACGGTTGGACCAAGGCGGCGATCCAGGTTGCCTTTACCATTTTCGTCCTGACGGAAACCTGGCTGGTTCCCATTGAAGGCTATCTCGTCGACCGCTTCGGTCCGCGCCCGGTGGTGCTTGCGGGCGGCGTGCTGTGTGGGGTCGGATGGGTGCTCAATTCGATGGCGGATTCACTTGCCCTGCTCTACGTTGCAGCGGCCATCAGCGGTATCGGCGCCGGCGCCGTGTACGGCACCTGCGTGGGCAATGCGCTGAAGTGGTTTGCGGATCGGCGCGGTCTCGCCGCCGGGCTTACGGCCGCCGGCTTTGGCGCAGGGTCGGCCCTGACCATCATTCCGATTTCCATGATCATCAAGAACCACGGTTACGAGGCGGCTTTCCTGTATTTCGGTATCGGGCAAGGCATCATCGTGGTTCTGGTGGCGCTCTTTCTTTCAAGGCCGCCGCTGCACAAGAAGAGCGACGAGCAAGCCGCGCATGTGCAACAAACCCGCCTTGACTACCGGCCCTTCGAGGTACTGCGGCGTCCCGCGTTCTGGATGATGTATTTGATCTTCGTGCTGGTCGCTGCCGGCGGGCTGATGGCCACGGCCCAGTTGGGCCCGATCGCCAAGGACTTCAAGATCGCCACGGTTCCCGTCAGCCTGATCGGCATAACCCTGCCCGCGCTGACCTTTGCGCTGGCCATCGACCGCGTGTTGAACGGTTTGACCCGTCCCTTCTTCGGGTGGGTATCGGATCAGATCGGGCGCGAAATGACGATGCTGATTGCATTTGGCCTGGAAGCGATCGGCATCCTCGCCTTGTACAAGTTTGGACATCACCCGGTTGCGTTCGTGATCCTGACCGGCCTGGTGTTTTTTGCCTGGGGCGAAATCTACAGCCTGTTCCCGTCAACCTGCGCCGACACCTTCGGTTCCAAGTACGCCGCCGCCAACGCCGGCATGCTCTATACGGCCAAGGGAACGGCGTCCTTGCTGGTGCCCTTGTCGTCGATGCTGACTGCCATGACCGGCAGCTGGCACGCGGTGTTCCTCGTCGCCAGCGCCATGAACGCGGTGGCTGCGCTGATGGCGTGGTTCGTCTTGCGGCCGATGCGGCGGGCGCAGATGGAAGCGAGTGCCTTGTCGGTGGTTGGGGGGAAAGAGGCTGGGGCGGCGGCGTGAGGGGAGTTCTCGCCCTCACCAGCGCGGGACTGCCTAGGACGTGAGCATCTGCTGATCAGAAATGCACTGTGGGTTGCCTGGATGCGGTTTCCCTTCGCGCTGGCGCTGCGCGAGACGCTGCGCATTTGCCGCCGGCCATACTCATCACGCATGATTGCCGCCGCCATGATTACGGCGCTGCGAGGAGCGCCCTGGGTGATCCGCAGGCGCTGCGTATTGCCGAAAGATGTGCTGCACCTGTACCGCATGCTGCAGACTCAGCAGCACCAGGATGGCTATGGAAACTTACCGGCCGATTTGCTGGTCGAGGAAATCAGCCCGGCGAATTTTCATCTTGCATGGTTTTCAACTGAGACATTTTGTCTCAATGGACAGAAGCTGCTTTTAAGTAGAATGCCTCAGAACCAAGTAATAGCCTGGAAAGCCTCAACATCATGGATTGGGTCCCCGTAGTCTTCGTTGTCTTCAAGCTTGTCGTGTTAGGCACGGGCATGTTCTATGCCATCAAGTGGCATTTCGATCAGGCGCAGAAAGAGGAAGCGATGGACAAGCGCGCAGTGCTGCGCGCGGGCGGCAAACTGGCCGCAGTCTTCGTGGTAGCGGTTCTGGGCTTGGTGGTCGTCACTTTCGTCCTTGGCAGGATGCTCGGTTTGGACTTGGCCTTCCCATGAAGGCAAGGAATAGTCGGCCGATATCCAGTGATGCGGCAGCATTCCCCGATGCGGCTATTCGCCAGCATCGCCAACCCCTTTGAACTAGGACGGCCGCTTGCTCTCCATGACGCCGATCAGTTGCGTCAAATGCTCGCGACACGCTGGCAAGCCGTGTTGTTGCAGGCACGAGACCCATGGCCCGTAAAAGCCGAGTGGAACGGGGAAGCCGAAGTCGACGTTGGCGGGGATATACAGGCGGAGCACGCTTTCAACGCTTGTCCAGTCATTGGACAGCCTTGCGGCCAGGTCAGTATCGCTCAGTCCGTTAAGCGCCATTAGAGGGGCTGGATCGCGGAAGGGTAGATCCGACAGCTGGATCAAAATTGGAGCAGTCGCTGGCGGGTTGATGATGACCCAGGTTCGAGCCGGCATCGCCACTATCTCGCGCGCAGAGGGATCGCCGGGTGGGGCGTTGAAGGCGCTCACGCGCAACTGCGTCAATCCCGATGGAAGGGCAAGGGTATTGAAGTCAAACTGGGCTATCGTCCCGTCGGAAAAGATGCTGAACACTCCGACGCGGGGCGTGTAACCGGTCGCTGGTAACAGTTCGACGTTGGCCAGGCCGCTGCCACGGACCTCCAGCCTTACTGTTCCAGTGAGGGTTGCCGCGTCGGCAGGTGCCTGCGACAAGTTCGCAGCAAAGATGGGCGGAAGATTGCTTGCCCCTCCAGCTGCGGGAGGAGAAGCACTCGCAGGCGGCGTCTGCGCGCTGTTGGAACCGGTCGGCGCTGTTCCGGTCGCGGATGGCGACGGCACAGCACCCGGATTCGCCGTGGCTGGCGCACTGTCGCCACCGCCGCCTCCGCCACAAGCCATGAGCACTGACATGGCGATCCAGCTGGCCCACTTACCCGACTTGCATGCAGACGACACTTTTGGCTCCAAGCCTCCCCGGGGGTGCTCTTGTCACGGGCACTGACGGCGGCCTGCTGGCTGAGGTTCAGTCTAGTCGCACATCCGACCATTTTCCAGAAAAGGCGTTTTAAGCCGCTGGTCACGAGCAAATTATTGGCGGGCGTCCGCTTTCGACCCAAAACGGGCATTGCGGGCGGAGGTTCTTTGAGCTTGCCGCAGGACATATTTCCGGTCCGTCGAAATCGCTTCCGCTCGGAAGCTTTTTCGCGTTCAGTTGAAGCCGCGCCGCTGAACGCGCAGCACCCCAAGGATGCGCTTGTATGCCACATGGGCCAGGCTCGTGCGCGGCTGGCGCCTCAGTCACGTGTACACTCGCGCATCTCCGCTTTCAGCTTGCCGAACCATGGCCATCAAAATCAACGAGGAACTGCGCGCCTACATCGACCCATTGACTGAAGACGAGTACGCCGCGCTGGAACGCAGCCTGCTTGCCGAGGGCTGCCGGGATGCGCTGGTGCTATGGGGCGATGTGCTGGTGGACGGCCACAACCGTTACGCGATCTGCGAGAAGCACGGGATCAAGTACAACACGGTTCAGAACGAGCACTTCCGATCCATGGACGACGTGCACCTATGGATGATCGACAATCACCTCGGCCGGCGCAGCGTTTCCGATTTCCAGCGCGGCGTCCTGGCCTTGCGGAAGAAGGA
>JAEVZY010000343.1 GCA_023392035.1 Pseudomonadota bacterium
GTTGATGAGACCGCAGTTGATGTGACCGCAGTTGATCAGTGAGCAGCTGATCAGTCGGCAGCCGATCAGTCCGCAACCGATCAGTCCGTGGCTGATCGTTCCGCGCCGCGCCCGCTGGCGATGGCGCGCGCCAACAGCAGCACCGGCACGAAGGCGATCAGGACGATAGTCAGGGCCGGCAAGGCCGCTTCCGCCAGCCGCTCGTCGGCAGCCAGTTGATAGGTCACCACCGCCAGGGTGTCGAAGTTGAAGGGCCGCACCGTCAGCGTGGCCGGCAATTCCTTCACCACGTCCACAAACACCAGCAAGGCCGCCGACAGCACGCTGCGCCACAAGAGCGGCAAATGCACCCGCAGCAGCATCGATAACCAGCCGTGGCCCAGGCTGCGCGCGCTGGCATCCATCGAGGGCCGGATTTTCAGGAGCCCGGTTTGCACGCTCTGGAAAGCCACCGCAAGAAAGCGCACCAGGTAGGCATACACCAGCGCCAGCAGGCTGCCCGACAAGCCCAGCTTCCAGCCGAGGTCGGCGCTCCAGTTGTCCAGCCGCGCCAGGGGAATCAGGATGCCGACCGCGATCACCGCGCCCGGGATCGCATAGCCCAGGCTCACGATGCGGTTGCACAGGCTTTGCAGCAGGCTGGCATGCACCCGGGCGGCATAGGCCAGCAGCACGCAGATCAGCACCGCGCAGGCGGAAGTGAAACCGGCGGCCAGCACCGTATTGAACAGCCAGCCCAGATATCGAGTGCTGGCGCCGAAAGCCTCTTCGCGCCACAACAGGCGCAACAGAATCCCCAGCGGCAGCAGGAAGCCGAACACCAGCGGCAAGGCGCAAAAGGCCGAGGCCATCCAGCCATGGCGAGCGCCCAGGCGCTTCTTTGCGTGCAGTACGGCGCGGCCGCTGGCGGCGTAATAGCGCGCGCGGCCGCGGCCGCGCTGCTCGATCACCATCAGCACGGCGACGAACAGCAGCAGCACGGCGGCGATTTGGGCGGCCGCGTTGCGATCCGAAAATGCGTGCCAGGATTTGTAGATGCCGGCCGTCAGCGTCGGCACGCCGAAGTAGGCGACGGCGCCGTAATCGGCCAGGGTCTCCATCATCACCAGCGCCAGTCCGGCCACCGCCGCCGGCCGCGCCAGCGGCAGGCTGACGCGAAAGAAAGTGGACCAGGGACCATGCCCCAGCGTGCGCGCCGCGTCCCACAAGCGGGCGCTGCGCTCGATGAAGGCGGTTCGCGCCAGCAGATAGACATAGGGATAGAGCACCAGCGCAAACAAGACGCCGGCGCCGCCGATGGAACGGATTTCGGGAAACCAGTAATCGCGTGCGCGCCAGCCGAAGAGCTCGCGCAAAGCGCTCTGCACCGGCCCGGAAAACTGCAGGAAGTCGGTGTAGGCATAGGCCACCACATAAGCCGGCATGGCCAGCGGCAGCACCAGCGCCCATTCGAAGTGGCGCCGTCCCGGAAACTCGAACACCGCCACCAGCCAGGCACAGCCCAGGCCCAGCACTGCCGACAAGGCCAGCGCAATCGAAACGATGCCCACCGTATTGAACAGGTATTCCGGCAGCACGGTCGACCACAGGTGGGCAAAGATCTGCGCGCTGTCGGCGCCGGCGCCCAGGTTCGACAACACGCCCGCCACCGGCACCGCGACCAAGAGGGCCACCACCAGCGAAATCGGCAGCAACAGCGCAGCGCTCAAGCGTGTGCTCCGCATGGAATGGGAAGGCGGCGTGCCGTGGACGGCGCCGGCCGATGAAGTTGGAGACATGAGACGAAAACGCCAGGGCTTGCGGACTGGACGGGAATTATAATGATTGCCACCTCGACTGCCACTTCCGCGCCAACCCATTGCTTCGTCCATGACTTCCGGTAGCAGCCCCCACCATTTGAGTGTCGAACATATACGCGTCGGCTATGCCCTGGGCCATCAGGTGCACGAGGTGGTGCACGACTTGTCCTTCAGCCTGCAACGGGGCGAGATCGGCTGCCTGCTCGGTCCTTCCGGCTGCGGCAAGACCACGGTGCTGCGCGCCATCGCCGGCTTTGAAAACCTTTTGGCCGGACGCATCCTGATCGATGGCGAAACCCTGAGCTCGGGCAGCCACACCGCGGCCCCGGAATATCGCCAGGTCGGCGTGGTGTTCCAGGATTACGCGCTGTTCCCGCACCTGAACGTTCAGGACAACGTCGCCTTCGGCCTGCATCGCCTGGCCCCCGGCGAGCGGCGGGAAAGGGTGACGCAATTGCTGGACATGACGGGACTTGCCAACCAGGCGCGCAAATATCCGCATGAATTGTCCGGCGGCCAGCAGCAAAGGGGGGCGCTGGCGCGCGCGCGGGCGCCGCGGCCGCGGCTGTTGCTGCTGGACGAACCGTTTTCCAACCTGGATATCGATCTGCGCGAGCGCCTGGCCGGCGAAGTGCGCGACATCCTGAAAGAGCTCGGCACCACCGCGGTGCTGGTGACGCACGACCAGCATGAAGCCTTCGCCATCGCCGATTCAGTCGGGGTGATGCGCGCCGGGCAGATCGTGCAATGGGACAGCGCCTACAAGCTCTATCATGAGCCGACCGAGCGCTTTGTCGCCGACTTCATCGGCCAGGGCGTGTTCCTGCGCGGCCGGGTGCAAGGCGATGGGGTGCAGATCGAGTTGGGCAGCTTGCCGCTCGGGCAAAGCGCTCGCTCGGGCGCGGAGCACGACGCGCAGGAGGTGGATGTCTTGCTGCGCGCCGACGATGTCCTGCATGACGACGCCAGCACCTTGCAGGCCGAAGTGGTGCGCAAGGCCTTTCGCGGCGCCGAATTCCTGTACACGCTCAAGCTGCCCAGCGGCGCCTGCGTACTGGCCCTGGTGCCTTCACATCACGATCATGCGATCGGCGAGAAGATCGGCATCCGGCTGGCCGCGGACCACGTGGTGACCTTCCCGGTCGCCGGCTGAACGCGGGCGGCGGCCGCCGCCGCTCCTTGCCAACTTCCTTTGCCAACGTCGTTTGCCGTCGTCCTCAGCCGCGCAGTGTCGCGCCTTGCTCAGGCCAGCCGCGCCAGCACGCTGCGCAAGCGCGCCTGATTCTCTTCATCCAGCGGCGCGGCCAGGCGTGCCAGCCGTGGCAGCAAGGCCTCGCGTCCGAGCGGCTTCTCGCCCGATTTCAAGGACGACTGCAGGACTTCCACCTGCACCTTGAGACGATCGCGCGCATAGGCGGCGGGCGTTTCCATGCCCAGCACGATTTCCGCGCGCAGCAAGTCATGCAGCACTTGCTCCACATTGGCCTGGCTGCGGGCGGCATAGGCCTGATCGCGCGCCGCCGCGGCCGCCAGGTCCTGCTCGAAGCGCTCGGCAAGAATCTTCTCGACTTCCGAGGCCGGCGCCGGCAAGGTCGACCATTGCTCGCGCAGGGCATCCATCTCGCCCTGGGCGCTGCCTGCGCTCAAGCCGGCTTCCAGCCGGGTGCACAGGGCAAAGCGCTGGGCCAGCACATCGGCGCGCTGCTGGCGCGCGCTCTTCTCGCCTTCGTCCAGGCGCTTTTGCAGGGCCGCCAGGGCGCGCGTGAAGCGCTGCTCGATCTGTTTTTCCGCCGCGCGCGGCACGGCGCCCAGGCGTTGCCAGGCGCCC
>JAEVZY010000347.1 GCA_023392035.1 Pseudomonadota bacterium
ACAACAAGCTCTTGATGCTGGGGGCCATCTATATCTTGCGTTCGCTGACGCTGGCCTGGTATTTCAGCTCGGCGCCGACGCCGTCTTCGACCCTGGTGTTTGCGGCCATCATGGGTTTCCTGTGGCTGGGCGTAGTGCCGCTGGTGGCGGGTTGGCTGGGCGAGACCTTCGGAGTGCGCTGGCAAGCCATGCTGGGCGGCATTGCCTTCATGACCCATCAGTTGGGAAGCTTCCTGGGCGCCTTCGGCGGCGGACTGATTTTTGACTGGACCGGGTCCTATACTGCAGCATGGGAAGCGGCGGTCGGCATTGGCCTGTTCGCCGGGCTGGTCCAGGCGGGTTTTGCCTGGAGCCGTCCCAAGCCGCCGCCGCCAGGATTGGTCACCGCCTGAAAACCTCACCGCCCGAAAACCTCAGATGAAGGAGGCAGCATGAAAGCGCACGCCGACCAGGGTTTTGCCAGCTTCGCGGAATTCTTTCCTTTCTACCTGTCCGAGCACGCCAATCGCAAGTGCCGGCGCCTGCATTTCATCGGCTGCACCCTCGGCCTGGCCTGCCTGGCGGCGCTGCTGGTCACCGGCAATTTCTGGTGGCTGCTGGCCGGCCTGGTGGCTGGCTACGGCTGCGCCTGGATCGGTCACTTCGGCTTTGAAAAGAACCGGCCGGCGACCTTCAAGTATCCCTTCTATTCCTTTGCCGGCGACTGGGTCATGTACTGGCGCATGCTGACCGGGAAGATCAGCTTCTAGCGTTGGGCTTCGCGTGCGGCGCGCACGGCGCGTCCCAGCTCGAGTACCGACATGGCGTAGAAGTAGCTGCGGTTGTACTGGGTGATGGCAAAGAAGTTGCCGGTGCCCAGCCAATATTCGGTGGGCTCGGCGCCATTTTGCAGATCGACCAGGCCATAGCGCAGGTCGGCCGGGGCAGCGAGGATCGGGCTGGCGCCGGCGGCGCTCATCTCATCCAGCGTGTAGCCGGCTTTCAGCCCCTGGTTCAAGAGCGCCGGCCAGTCGCCGCCTTCGCGCACGCTGGCGGCGAAGGCCACCGGAAGTCCGCGCTCCCAGCCATGCTGCAACAGGAAATTGGCCACGCTGCCGATGGCATCCACCGGCGAATTGCGCAGGTCGATGTGGTGATCGCCATCGAAGTCGACCGCAAAGCGGCGGATGCTGCCCGGCATGAACTGTGGCCAGCCGATGGCGCCGGCATAGGAGCCCGTCAGGCTGAACGGATCGATCTGTTCTTCACGCGCATACAGCAGCACGTTCTCCAGTTCGGATTTGAAGTACTCCATGCGCGCCACGCGATTGGGCGCACCGGGATAAGCGAAAGCCAGGGTGCCGATGGCATCCATCACGCGGAAGTTGCCGGTATTGCGGCCATAAATCGTTTCCACCCCGAGGATGCCGACGATGATTTCAGCCGGCACGCCGAATTGCTCTTCTGCGCTCGCAAGCGCCTGCTGGTAGCGGTCCCAGAATTGCACGCCGGCCTGGATGCGCACCGGCTCGACGAAGCGCGCGCGATAGGCTTGCCAATTCTTGGGGCGGTCGGGCGGCGCCGGCTTGACCAGCTGCACCGCCCTATCCACAAAGCGCACCTGGGACAGAGCCTGGCGCACTTCTTGCCGATCGAACTGGTGCACCGTCGCCATGCGCTCGATGAAGGGTGCGGCCTCGCTCCACTGGGCGAAATTGGCGAACTCGCCGCTGTCATCGGCGGCCAGCACTTTTTTCAGCGGCGGATTTTTCTTCACAGGCGCTTTGGCCTGGCTGGCTGGTGCGACCAGCGTGGCTGCACACAGCAGCAAGAGCGAAAGGAAAGCGGATCGGGTCAACGGGGATCGGGTCAACGGCATAGGGCAAGCAACTTCTTCAGGCGCGGCAGTCCGCCCTGATCGCGGGCGACGCTTGCGGGAGCATACCGCAGTGTTTCAAGCAGTTGCAGGAAATCGCTGAAGGCGCGCAATTTTTCCTGGCTGACGCGCGCTTCGGACAACAGTCTGCGGCGCCAGGCCGCGGGTCCTTCGTGCGGCGCGCGTGCCAGGCCCTGGCGTTCCAGCAGCTGGCCAAAGCGTCGGTACAGGCGCGTCACCTGGTCCTCGTGGCCACGCTGGCGCAACAGGGTCCAGGCCACGGCCCCGAGCGCCAAGGCCATGGCCGCCAACAGCAGCAGGGCCAGCTGGCGCCAATCCGGATCGCCCATGCCCAGCTTTTCCAGCAGCTTGCGCTGACGGCTGGCGGAATAGTCAAGCACCCATTGATTCCAGCGATTATTGAGCGCGTCCCAGTTGGCGCGCAGGGACAGCCAGGCCCGTGCCCAGCCGCTGCTGGCGTCCACCGATACCAGTCCGCCCAGCAAGCCGGCCGGCAAGGCGGCCTGGCTGCCGTTTTCTATGCGCGAGGGCGCCACCGCCGCGGTGGGGTCGATACGGATCCAGCCGCGTCCCGGAACGAAGTACTCGGCCCAGGCATGGGCGTCGGATTGGCGCACGGTCAGATAGCCGTCCAGCGGATTGATTTCGCCGCCCTGGTAGCCTGTGACCACCCGCGCCGGGATCGCCATCGCCCGCATCAACACCACGAAGGCGCTGGCGTAGTGCTCGCAAAAGCCGGCTTGCGTGTTGAACAGGAATTCATCCACCGAGTGCTGGCCCAGGGGCGGCGCTTGCAGGGTGTAGCGAAACGGCTGCTCGCGAAACATCTGCATGACGCCCAGGGCCAGTTGCTGCGGATCGTGCGTGGCTTGCAGCATGCGCGCCGCCAGCGCCTGGGTGCGCGGGTTGTAGCCGGCCGGCAGTTGTTGCCAGTCGCGCAGGGACTGGGCACTCTCGCCGTCGCGATATTCGAAATCCAGCCAGGAGGCGGCCGCATAGCGCAGGCGTTGCGTGATCGGCTCGCGCGCCAGCAATTGCAGGTCCTGCTGCACCAGCGCCGGCGCGTTGCCGAGCCAGGGCGAGGCAGCCGGCATTTCCAGCAGGAAGACGGAGTTCTGCCCGCTTGGCTCCATGGTCACCTGGTAACGCGTGGCGGCATTGCCGGTGCGGACCAGGTTCGGGGCCGAGGCCAGCCGGGTGGCCGGCAGCGCAGTCCAGTTGCGGCCATCGAAATGACCCAGCACCGGGCCGCGCCAGTACAGCTTGCGTTGCGGCGGCACCGGGTCCTGGAACTGGACCCGGAACGCTACTTCCGAAGACAGCGCCAGGCGGCTGATATTGCCGGGCGCCATGCTCTGCGACAGGCCGGTTGTGCCACTGGCGCCGCCCATGCCGCCGGCACCCCAGAACGGCCCGGAAATGCGCGGAAACAGCAGGAACAGCACCGCCATCAAGGGCAGGGCCATGGCGACGATGCTGCCGGCCAGGCGCAAGCGCACCGCAAGCGGCGGCGCCCGCTGCGCGTATTGGCAGGAAATCTGCACCGTCAGCACCAGCACCACGGCCAGGCCCATCAAGAGCGCGGTGAGCAGGCTTTGCGAATAAAAGAAGTTCATCAGGATCAGGAAGAAACTGAGGAACACCACCACAAAGGCGTCGCGCCTGGAATGCATTTCCAGCAGCTTGAAAGCCACCAGCAGGAACAGCATCGCCACCCCGCTGTCGCGTCCGATCATGCTGTCATGCGACACCAGCACGCCGACGATTGCGATCAGGCAGGCCGGCAGCAGCAGCCAGCGCGGCGGCAGCCGTTCGCCGCGGAAGGTGATCCAGCCGCGCCACAGCAAGAGAGCGATTGCCACTTGCACGATCCAGGCCGGCAGATGGCTGCCATGCGGCGCCATGATGAGGGCGCAGGTGGCGGTCAGGAACAAGGTGTCGATTTTCTCGCGCGGCAAATTGGCCAGGGCGCCAAGCCAGCGCCGAGCAGGGCCGAGGATGCTCATGCGCGCTCTCCCCGGTACAAGGCCAACAGCCGCAAGCACTCATGCGCATGCTGGCTGCCCGCGCCTGCCGGCAGTTGGCTTGTGCCCAGCACGAAGCGCCAGGTCAGGCCCTGGGTCTGCGCCTGCAGCACCCAGGCGGCCAGGCGCGACAGGCGCGCTTCCAGCGGCAAGTGACGCAGCCGCCGTTCGTCCAGGCACAGCTCATTGCCGGCGCCGCCTTCGAAAGACTTGCTGATCAAACCCGCACCGCTGTCGTCCAGGCGCGCGATCTGGCGCCAGGCCAGGCGGCTGGGCGAGTCGCCTGCTTGCCAGTTGCGCACGCCGGCAAAGTCGTCCTGGCCGGTGCCACGGCCTTCGGTCGCCACGCCGGCACTGGCCAGGGGCAGGGGCGGAGCCGGCTCTTCAGGAGAGGGATAGACCAGCACCGCCAGATCGGGCGTCCAATAACTCCAGGCGCGAAACAAGCCCAGCGGAAAGCGGGTCTGCAAGCGGATGCGCGGCGACTGCTGCCAGCCGCGCTGCGGCGCGACGCAGGCCAGTTGCGCGCCGACCTGGCCAAAGGCCGGCAAGTCGAGCACGACTGAAGACGCCTTGTCCGACTCATCGACAAAGCCCAACTCGATGCTGTAGCGCGCATGGCGGCCGTGATTGGCCAACTGCAAGGCATAGACCGCCTGTGCGCCGGCAAACACCGGCGGGCAGCGGCCGCCGGACAGGCGCAGGAAAGCCAGGTTGCGGAAGGTCAGCAACAGACCCACCAGGGCGCAGGCCGCCAGCAGGAAAGTCAGGGCAAAGCCCATGTTCAAGCCATAGTTCACCGAGCCGATGAACAGGCCGACCAGCATCAAGGCGTAAGCCAGTCCGGCCTTGGTCGGCAGGATGAAGACGCGGCGTTGGTGCAGCAGCACTTCGCCGGCTTCCGCGCCATGCAACTGGAACAACCAGTTGTCGAGCACGCCTTGCAGGGCTTGCGGCAGGGCCAGGCGCATTTCACACCGCGACCATGCGCAGCAGTTGCTGCACCAGCTCGCGGCTGCCCGCCATGCCGGCAGCTCCCTTGGCCGGGCGCAGGCGATGTGCGGCCACCGGCTCCAGCACGGCCTGCACATCTTCCGGGATCACGTGGTTGCGGCCTTCCAGGGCGGCCCTGGCGCGCGCGGCCTGCACCAGCGCGATGGCGGCGCGCGGCGACAAGCCTTCGGCGAACAGTCCATTGCGCCGACTGGCTTGCACCAGCGCCTGCACATAGTCGATCAGTGCATCGGAGGTATGAATCTCGCGCAGCTGCACACGCGCCTGCTGCAAGGCTTCCGGCCGCATCGCCGGCTGCAGGCGAAGCAACAAATGACGCCGGTCCTCGCCGCGCAACAAGGCCCGTTCGGCGGCGGGATCGGGGTAACCCAGCGATATGCACATCAGAAAGCGATCGAGCTGGGATTCCGGCAGGGCAGAAGTGCCGATCTGCTGGCTGGGATTCTGGGTGGCGATCACAAAGAAGGGCCGCGGCAGCCTGTGCGTCACGGCGTCCACCGAGACCTGGCCTTCCTCCATCGCTTCCAGCAGGGCGGATTGGGTTTTTGGCGTGGCGCGGTTGATCTCGTCCGCCAGCAAGACCTGGGTGAATACCGGGCCGGGATGAAACACGAAGCCGGCTTTCTCGCGGTCGTAGATCGAAATGCCGATCACATCGGCCGGCAGCAGGTCGCTGGTGAATTGCACCCGATTGAAGGACAGTCCCAGCGATGCCGCCAGGGCATGCGCCAGGGTGGTCTTGCCCACGCCGGGCAGATCTTCAATCAGCAAATGACCGCCCGCCAGCAGGCAGGCCAGCGCTTGCCGGATCTGGAAATCCTTGCCGACCACCACTTCGCCCACTTGCCGCGCCACGGTATGGAGTTGGGAAAGCATGAAACCGTCCTTCCTTGATACGTTTGTCTTCAGCGGCGGCGATCAACGTTTGCACACCAGGATGGAGCCGCTTTGATTCGCGCTAAACTGAGCCTCTGTTCGCAGATTCTATGCGAGAACGTCGCCCGTCAACGTCGCACCATGACCACTGCCATCTATTCCCACCCGGATTGCCAACTGCACGAAATGGGATCATGGCATCCGGAGTGCCCCGCGCGTTTGCAGGCAATCGAAGATCAGTTGATTTCGAGCAGGATAGGCGCCTGGCTTGATA
>JAEVZY010000026.1 GCA_023392035.1 Pseudomonadota bacterium
CGGATAACCCAATTCCCACCCCAGCTCGGGCAGGATCTTGAAGTTCATGCCGTAGATGCTGGCGATCAGGGTCGGCGGCAGGAAAGCCACCGAGGCCACCGAGAAGATCTTGATGATCTTGTTCTGGTTGATGTTGATGAAGCCGACCGTTGCATCCATCAGGAAGTTGATCTTCTCGAACAGGAAGGCGGTGTGGCCATCCAGCGATTCGATGTCGCGCAGAATCTGGCGCGCTTCTTCGAACTGGTCGGTGTTCAGCAGCCGCCCGCGCATCAGGAAGCTGACCGCGCGCCGGGTGTCCATCATGTTGCGCCGGATGCGGCCGTTCAAGTCTTCTTCCTGCGCCATGCGCGACAGCGATTCGGCGGCGTCCTGGTCGCTGAATTCCTTTTGCAGCACGCTGCGGCTGACTTCTTCCAGGTTCTGGTAGATGCCTTCCAGCGCGTCGGCGGAATATTCGGCATCGGTGGCGTAGAGGTCGAGCAGGACGTCCTTGTAGTCGTTGATCGAGCCGGGACGCGAACGGGCGCGCATGCGCACCAGGCGGAACACCGGCAGGTCGTCGTTGTGCACCGAGAACAGCATGTTGCGCGCCAGGATGAAGGCCACCGTCACCACCCGCGCCGGGCCGTCATCGTCATCCAGCAGGAAGTCGGTGCGCAGGTGCAGATCGCCATTCTCGGCTTCGTAATAACGGGCGGAGGCTTCGATATCCTTGACCTCGTCCTCGTCGGGCAAGGTGATGCCATAGGTGCTCTTGACCCAGCCACGCTCTTCATCGTCCGGATCGGTCAGGTCGACCCAGACCGGCGAAATGCTGTCCAGGTCTTCCCGGCGCTCGATATCGGCCTGGGACAAACGCCCGTTCTGCAGGACAAACACATTGATCATCAAGACTCCCGGCACGCGCGCACGCACGCGGCATTGGCCGCTGTCGCGGGACAGCGGCTTGCATCGATTTCAGGGACGCGGTCAGGACTGACCAATGCGGAACAACCAGGCGCGTCGCCCACCAAATTTCATGGCGGGCGGCGCAATCAACAGAGACGCCAGCTCGCCAATCAGCCACCCGACGGTGGCACGCTACTTTGCTCAGGACTACCCAAGTCGGGTCTCCGGTCACGAAAACAGCGCAAGTGTACTGACAAGGCCCGCCAGCGGCAAGCCGGAAACCGCCCTTTGCGTCGCATGTAACCACATCGTCATGTTGGCGCCTGACGGCAAGCTTGCAGGCGAGGACAATGCAGGCCAAGGGCATCAAGCTCAGGGCAATTCGGCGGCGCGCATGCGGCGCAGAATCAGGCCAGTTCGCTTGGACAAATAGGCCGAGCCGGGGTTGCGGTCGAAGAAACGCGGATTGGGCAACATCACGGCCATGCGCGCGGCCTGCTCGGGACCGATCTGGGCCGCCGAGACGCCATAGTAGTGACGGGCCGCGGCTTCGGCGCCGAACACGCCCACGCCCCACTCCACCACGTTCAGATAGATTTCGAAGATGCGTTCCTTGTCCATCCAGAATTCCAGCATGTAGGTGATGGCCAGCTCCTGCGCCTTGCGCACATAGCTGCGGTCGCCCGAGAGGAACAAATTCTTCGCCAGTTGCTGGGTGATGGTGGAGCCGCCCGAAACCACCCGGCCCTTTTTGGTGTTCTTGGCCCAGGCCTTCTGCATGGCCTCCCAGTCCACCCCTTCATGCTCGGAAAAATTGGCATCTTCGCTGGCGATGATGGCGCGCTTCAGGTGCACCGAGATGCGCTCGTACGGCACCCATTGATGCTGCAGCCTGGCCTTGGGATTCTTCTGCCGCAGCAGCTCCAGCTGGCGGTCCATGAAGCTGGTGGAAGACGGATTGTGATTGACCCACCAGCCGATGCGGACAAAGTAATAGAGCTGTACCGCCGCCACGCACAGAAAAGCCGCAGCCAGCAGCAACAGCAGGAAATTTCGCAGCGTTTTCATTGTTGTTGTCCGCCTCCCCTTCCCCGGTGCGCTCGGCTAAGACCGGAGCATGTCGAACAGCGGCTTGGTCGGCGGCATGATGCCGCGCCACAGCAGGAAAGATTCTGCAGCCTGCTCGATCAGCATGCCCAAGCCGTCGCGGGTGGCCGCGCCCTGTTCGGCTGCAAAGCGCATGAAGACGGTGGCTTGGCTGCCATACATCATGTCGTAGGCCAGCGCGCCGGCTGCGAAGACGCTGGGCGCTATCGGCGGCAGCGCCGCATCCAGGCTGGCCGAGGTGGCATTGATGACCAGATCGAATTGCCCATGCAAGTCCTGGTAGCTGCTGGCGCCCAGCTGGGAAGCCTCGGCATGCGCGGCGAAAGCCCGCACCAGTTCTTCGGCACGCGCCACGGTGCGATTGGCCAGCATCAGCTGCGCCGGCTGCTGTTGCAGCAAGGGCAGCATGACGCCCCGGGCGGCACCGCCGGCGCCCAACAGCAGCACACGCGCGCCGCGCAGGTTGACACCTGCGTTGTGCGTCAGGTCGCGCACCAGGCCGGCGCCGTCGGTGTTGTCGCCGACGATGCGGCCGTCCTGGAAGATGAGGGTGTTGACCGCGCCTGCGGCCGCCGCGCGCGGACGCAGTTCGTCGGCCAGCGCATGCGCTTCCAGCTTGAAGGGAACCGTGACATTGGCGCCGCGCCCGCCTTCGGCCATGAAGGCGCGCACGCTGGCGGCAAAGCCGTCGAGCGGCGCCAGCAGCGTCTCATAGCGCAAATCCTGTCCGGTTTCGCGGGCGAAGAAAGCGTGGATGCGGGGCGATTTGCTGTGGCCTATCGGGTTGCCGATCACGACATAGCGGTCCGT
>JAEVZY010000034.1 GCA_023392035.1 Pseudomonadota bacterium
CGATCGGCGTCTTGATGGACGGCTTCGGCTTCAATGGCCTGATGGAAAAGCTCGGTATAGAGCGGCGCTTGCTGACCGCAGGCGAGAACAAGGGCTTTCTCGATCCCTTCAGCCCGCAAACCGCCAAGCAGAAGGAATACGCACTGGGCATGCTCAATGAGGTGCATCAGCAGTTCATTTCCGCGGTGCGCCAGGGACGCGGCAAACGCTTGAAAGAAACCCCGGAAATGTTTTCCGGCCTGTTCTGGACCGGCGCCCGCGCGGTTGAAATGGGGCTGGCCGACGATTTCGGCACGGTCGATACCGTGGCGCGCAATGTGGTGAAGGCCGAAGATATCGTCGACTACACCGTGCACGAGAATTTGCCGGAGCGTGTGCTCAAGCGCTTTGGGGCGGCGGCGGCCAGCGGCGCGGTCAGGGCCTTGGGACAATCGCTGCGCTGAGTCCGCAAAAAGCTTGCCAGAGCGCGGCCCTGGCATACGCGGTCTGGAAAAACGCGGCCGAGAAAAACGCGGCCACAAATGCAAAACGGCGGTGTTGCGCCGCCGTTTTGCGGGCCCTGCAACAGGGCCAAGAGGACAGGAAGCCACGCTTCCCGGGCAGCACAATCAATGCTGCCGTCCGGATGGCATTTGGCCATACTTCACCGGCGCCATCGCTTCCAATATAGCCAAGCAGCCGGTGAGCGCAAGGTCAAACCGTAAAAGCGCAATGAAGATTTTCAGGCGCGCCGCGTCCTGATTTTCAAGCGGCAAGAAAGAGGAACACCGCCGGCTGCTTGTGCAGCTCGGCCCCCGCTTGCGGCATTGCCGCCTTCCACTTTCCGGCGTTCATGGTGCGCACGATTTCCGTCTCGAGACTGAGATTGCGCGCCACGCAAATCATGGTTTGTGCATTGCAGTGATTGGCCAGCGCTTCCAGCAAGGCGGCGTTGCGATAGGGCGTCTCGATGAAGATCTGGGTCTGCTTTTCCTGGCGCGAGCGCTGCTCAAGCAACTTGATGCGCTTGGCGCGTTCGGCGGCATCCACCGGCAGGTAGCCATTGAAGGCGAAGCTTTGTCCGTTCAGGCCGCTGGCCATCAATGCAAGAAGAATGGACGAGGGGCCGACCAGCGGCTGCACGGTGATGCCCTGCAGGTGCGCGGCCCGCACCAGGTCGGCGCCGGGATCGGCCACGGCCGGCACGCCCGCTTCGGACAACAGGCCGGCATCGCGGCCTGCCGCCAGCGGCTTGAGCAAATCAGGAATGCGCGCGGCCGGCGTGCGCACATTCAGTTCTTCGATCTGTACTTGCTGAATCGGCTGCGCCAGCGGGTGGCTGCGATCGACCGATTTCAAAAAGGCGCGCGCGGTCTTGGCATTTTCGGCAATGAAGTAATCCAGACGGGCGGCGATCGCCAGCACACTGGCCGGCATCACCAGGAGCGGATCGCCGCTCTCGCCGGGCGAGGCCAGCACATTGGGCACCAGGAACAGGCGGCCGGCCATCAGCTTTGAAAAAAGGAAATGCCGGCGCGCCGCAACATGCTGCACAGGGCAATCAGGGGCAGGCCGGTGAGGGCGGTCGGATCGTCGCTTTCCAGCTTTTCAAGCAGGGCAATGCCCAGTGCTTCATTTTTTGCACTGCCGGCCACGTCATATGGTTGCTCGATGTGCAGGTAGGCCTCCAGTTCGGCATCGGGCAGATCGCGAAAATGCACCAGGGTTCGAACTTCTTCTTCCTGCAGCGGCAGGCGGGCCTCGGCTCGTGCGTCCAGCAGGCACAGCGCAGTATGGAATACCACTGAGCGGCCGCGCATGCGCTGCAATTGTTCCAGTGCGCGCTCGTGTGAACCTGGCTTGCCGATCTGCAGTCCATCCAGCGTGGCGACTTGGTCGGAGCCAATCACCAGGGCGCCGGGATGATGTTTGGCGATGGCTTGCGCTTTCTCGCGCGCCAACCGGCGCGCGGTAAGGTCCGGCGCCTCGTTCGGGCGCGGGGTTTCGTCTATCTCCGGGGCGTGCGCTTCAAATGGCAAGTGCAATCGCGCCAAAAGTTCCTGGCGATAGCGGGAACTGGAGGCCAGGATCAGGCGCAAGGCGGGCTGGGTCATGCGAAGAAAAGAAGCAGGGAAGAAAAGCCCCGGAAAATGCCATCCGAGGCTTTGACTGGTAAGGGAAAACGCTGATATTATCGCAGGTTTTCCGGATTCTCCGTCCGAAGTTCGTTCACCTCCGAGAGCCGCCATGCAGTCCGTGGAAGTCGATGCCTTCGAGTTTTGTCGCAGCAAAGACAGGCGCCAGGGGCAAGCGCAGGTCAGCGATCTGTCGCGCCTGGCCGCGGAAACCGCGGACGGCAGCGGCCAGTTGGCGTGGGCTGTGCAAGGCGGCAGCGATGGCCATGGCAATCCTGCCATGGAACTGTCGGTGCAAGGCGATGTGCGGCTGCAATGCCAGCGCTGCCTGCAGCCGCTGGACTTCCACATCGATTCGGCCGCCAGCGTTGTGGTGGCGCGTGATGAGGAAAGCGCCGATGCGCTGGATGAGCAGTTGGCTGAAGAAGAAGCCGAGGTGATCGTCGGTTCGCAAACGCTGAACCTGCTCGCTTTGGTGGAGGATGAGGCGCTGCTGGCGCTGCCCGCCGCTCCGCGCCATGAAGCTTGCGCGCTGAAGGCGCAAGCGGAACCGGCCGCTGAAGCAAGCGGTAAAAAAGAATCTCCGTTTGCCGTGCTCGGCAAACTGAAGCGCTGAACGCCAGCTCGACGTTCAGCCTGGACTGATTTTCGAGCGGGGCCGGGACCCAGGTTCCGGCCCAAGCGGCGTGCCCGAGGGAATTTCCACCGGGACGCCTGTGTTACACTTTCGCACCTTTCGATTCAGGAGTCATCATGGCTGTCCAGCAGAACAAGAAGTCGCCGTCCAAGCGCGGCATGCATCGCTCGCACGACGCGCTCGACACGAACGCACTTGCGATCGCTGTCGATCCCGCCACCGGTGAAGTGCATCGCCGTCATCACATCTCGTCCACCGGCATGTACCGTGGCCGCAAGGTCCTGAAGACCAAGAACGACGAGTAAGCACCATCCAGTCGCACAAAAGATGCGGCGCCCGGGCCCAGGCATGAAAGCCATGCATTGCAGCCAACGCGGCGCCGTTCTTTCCATGTCCGGCAAGCTTTTCCCTGTCATCCAGGATCAGCCACGGCCTTCGGCCATCGCGGCCTGATCAGCGCAATGACAATCCAGATCTCCATTGATTGCATGGGGGGCGACCACGGCCCTTCCGTTACCGTGCCCGCGGCCATTGCCTTCGTCAATGCCGAGCCGGAGGCTGCACTGCTCCTGGTCGGGCGCGAAGAAGTGATCGCCGCCGAACTGGCGCGGCACAAGGCGCAGAACCATCCACGACTGTCCATCGTCAACGCCACGGAAGTGGTGGCCATGGACGATCCGCTGGAAGTGGCCATGCGCAAGAAGAAAGATTCATCGATGCGGGTGGCGATCAGCCTGGTCAAGGATGGCCAGGCTGCGGCCTGCGTTTCGGCCGGCAATACCGGCGCGCTGATGGCGGTCTCGCGCTACCTGCTCAAGACTCTGCCCGGTGTCGACCGTCCCGCCATCTGCACCATCCTGCCCAATCAGAAGGGCGGCCCGACCTACATGCTGGACCTGGGCGCCAACGTCGACTGCGAGCCGCAGCACTTGCACCAGTTCGCCCTGTCGGGCTCGGCACTGGTGGCGGCGGTGGAAGAAAAGCCGCGTCCCACGGTCGGCCTGTTGAATGTGGGCGAGGAAGACATCAAGGGCAATGACGTGGTCAAGCAGACCGCGGTGCTGCTGCGCGCCGACCATGAAAAAGGCCTGCTCAATTTCCACGGCAACGTCGAAGGCAACGACATCTACCAGGGCACGACCGATATCGTGGTCTGCGACGGCTTTGTCGGCAACGTGGTGCTGAAAGCCTCCGAAGGCCTGGGGCGCTTCGTGAAGAATGCGCTGACGGCTGAGTTCAAGAGCAGCCCGCTCAACATGCTGGGCGCCTTCATCGCCCGCGGCGCGATCCGCTCCTTTTCGCGCCGAATGAATCCCTCTCAATATAACGGCGCCAGCCTGCTCGGGCTGCGCGGACTTGTGTTCAAGAGCCACGGCGGCGAGAATGCCTACGGTTTTGAATGCGCAATCCGCCGCGCCTTCGAGGCGGCGCGCCATGATGTGCTGGCGCGCATCTCGACCACCATCGGGCAGTGGATGCCCCAACAAGACAATGACACGGGAGCGGCATCCCGGCCTGACCAGAAGACAACCGCATGACCATCTACAGCAAAATCATCGGCACCGGCAGCTATCTGCCGCCCCGGCGCGTGACCAACCAGCAATTGGCCGATCAGCTCGCCAAAGACGGCATCGAGACTTCCGATGAATGGATCGTCAGCCGCAGCGGCATCTCCGCCCGCCATTTCGCCGACGAGGGTGTGCTGTCCTCCGACCTGGCGGTACAAGCCGGCAAGCGCGCGCTGGAAGCGGCCGGACTCATGCCTTCCGAAATCGATCTGGTGATCGTCGCCACGTCCACGCCTGACTTCCTGGGCGGTTTTCCCAGCACCGCTTGCGTGGTGCAGCGCAAACTGGAAATGGCCAATGAAAGCGCGGCGTTCGACGTGCAGGCGGTGTGCAGCGGTTTTGTCTACGCGATTTCGATTGCCGACAGCTTCATCAAGTCGGGCGCCCACAAGCGGGTCTTGATCATCGGCGCCGAAGTGTTCTCGCGCATCCTCGACTTCAAGGACCGCGGCACCTGCGTGCTGTTTGGCGATGGCGCCGGCGCCATCGTGATGGAAGCTTCCGATCAGCCGGGCGTGCTGGCTTCCAAGCTGCATTCCGACGGCCGTTATGCCGACATCCTGTATTTGCCGGGCACGGTCAGCAAGGGTGCGCTGGCTGGCAGCGGCTATCTCCACATGGATGGCCCGGCTGTGTTCAAGCTGGCGGTGTCGGTGCTGGAAAAAGTGGCCAATGAAACCCTGGCCGCGGCTGGCATGCAGTCTTCCGAAATCGATTGGCTGGTGCCGCACCAGGCCAATATCCGCATCATGCAGGGCACCGCCAAAAAGATGGGCCTGCCCATGGAAAAACTGGTGGTCACCGTCGATCAGCATGGCAATACCTCGGCCGCTTCCATTCCGCTGGCGCTGGACGCCGCGGTACGCGATGGCCGCATCAAGCCGGGCCAGCACGTGATGCTGGAAGGCGTGGGCGGCGGCTTCACCTGGGGCGCCGTGCTGTTGCGCATGTAAGACCCAAACACCAACTCATTTACGGATTGCTTTCATGAGCAAGTTTGCTTTCGTGTTTCCGGGGCAGGGCGCGCAAGCGGTCGGCATGTTGAATGGCTTTGCCGGCAATGCCGCCGTCGAACAGACCCTGGCTGAAGCCTCGGCCGCGCTCGGCCTGGACCTGGCGCGCCTGATCAATGAAGGTCCGAAGGAAGACCTGGATCTCACCACCAACACCCAGCCGGTGATGCTGACCGCGGCGATCGCGGTGTATCGCGCCTGGCTGGCCGCCGGCGGCCCTGTGCCTTCGGTGGTGGCGGGCCACAGCCTGGGTGAATACTCGGCCCTGGTGGCGGCCGGCGTCATCAAGTTCGCCGATGCCGTGCCGCTGGTGCGTTTTCGCGCGCAAGCCATGCAGGAAGCGGTGCCGGTGGGCGCCGGCGGCATGGCCGCCATTCTCGGACTGTCGGACGACGAGGTGCGTGCCGCCTGCGCCGAGGCAGCCCAGGGCGAAGTGGTGGAGGCGGTCAATTTCAACGCCCCGGCGCAAGTGGTGATCGCCGGCGCCAAGGCTGCCGTGGAACGGGCCTGCGAGGCGGCCAAGGCGCGCGGCGCCAAGCGCGCGCTGCCGCTGGCGGTGTCGGCCCCTTTCCATTCCTCGCTTCTGAAGCCGGCCTCGCAGCGGCTGCAGCAGTATCTGGCCGGCATCGAGTTCTCGGCGCCGCAAATCCCGGTCATCAACAACGTCGACGTCGCCGTGTTGAACGATCCGGCTGCCATCAAGGAGGCGCTGGTGCGCCAGGCCGCCAGCCCGGTGCGCTGGGTGGAGACGGTGCAGAAGATGGCCCTCGATGGCGTAGGCACGATTGTCGAGTGCGGCCCGGGCAAGGTCCTGGCCGGCCTGACCAAGCGCATCAACGGCGAACTCAGCGCCGAAGCCATCACCGATCAAGCCTCGCTGGACAAGGCACTGGAGTTGCTCAAATGACGGACCAAGCCAATTTTTCGGGCCAGGTGGCCCTGGTCACCGGCGCCACGCGCGGCATCGGCCGCGCCATCGCGACCGAGTTGGCCAAGCAGGGTGCGCGGGTGATCGGCACCGCCACCACCCAGGCCGGCGCCGACGCCATCAGCGCCTATCTGGCCGAGATCGGCCCGGAGGCCGGCCGTGGCGCAGTGCTGAACGTGACTGATGGCGCCGCTTCGCTGGCGCTGGTCGACGAACTGCAGAAGGAATTCGGCGCGGTCCACATCCTGGTCAACAATGCCGGCATCACGCAGGACCAGCTGGCCATGCGCATGAAGGATGAAGAGTGGGATGCGGTCATCGCCACCAACCTGACCGCAGTTGGCCGCCTGTCGCGCGCCGTCTTGCGCGGCATGATGAAAGCCAAGCAGGGCCGCATCATCAACATCACTTCGGTGGTTGGCGCAGCCGGTAATCCGGGGCAGATGAATTACGCCGCCGCCAAGGCCGGCGTGGCCGGCATGAGCCGGGCACTGGCGCGCGAAATCGGCAGCCGTGGCATTACCGTCAATTGCATTGCGCCCGGCTTCATCGATACTGACATGACACGCTCTTTGAACGAGCAACAGATCAACGCATTGCTGCAGCAGATTCCGCTGGGCCGTTTCGGCTTGCCGGAAGATATTGCCGCGGCCGTGTGTTTCCTGGCATCGAAGCAAGCCGGCTATGTCACGGGCACCACCCTGCACGTGAACGGCGGCATGTATATGGTGTGAGGCCGTACCGGCAACGGTTCGCCCCGATTTGGTTTCAAGGCCGCGCAGAACAGGGATAAACCCCGGTTTCTCCCTCTGCCGGCAGCAGTTTTCAAAACTCATTTGTGGTGCCGCAAACCTGATAAAATGCGCGCACTTTCTGTAACCCCACCCTTTGGAGGCACAACATGTCGGATATCGAATCCCGAGTGAAGAAGATCGTCGCTGAGCAACTCGGCGTCGCAGAAGCGGACATCAAAACCGAATCGTCCTTCGTTGACGATCTGGGCGCCGATTCGCTCGACACCGTGGAACTCGTGATGGCACTCGAAGACGAATTCGAGATGGAAATCCCGGACGAAGAAGCCGAGAAAATCACCACCGTGCAGCAAGCCATCGACTACGCCAAGGCGCACGTCAAGGCCTGATAGTCCGGCCTGTCAGCAGCAAGGCAAGTAACACCGGCAACACCGTCATACCAGGAGATTCGTTTGGGCCGCTCACAACAGCGTCGCGTCGTCATCACCGGTCTGGGCTGTGTCTCCCCGGTCGGCAACACCGTTGCCGAAACCTGGGAAGCATTGCTGGCAGGCCGATCGGGCATCGCCAACATCACCCGCTTCGATGCGTCCGCCTATTCCACCCATTTCGCAGGGGAAGTGAAGGGCTTCAAGATCGAAGACTACATGCCTGCCAAGGAAGCCCGTCACATGGATACCTTCATCCATTACGGCATGGCTGCTTCCATCCAGGCGATCAAGGACAGCGGCATCACCGTTACCGAAGCCAACGCCGAGCGTATCGGCACGCTGGTGGGCTCGGGCATAGGCGGCTTGCCACTGATCGAAGAAACCCATGCCGAGCTGACCAACCGCGGTCCGCGACGCATCAGCCCGTTCTTCGTTCCGGCTTCGATCATCAACATGATTTCCGGGAACCTGTCCATCATGTATGGACTGAAGGGTCCCAACCTGGCCATCGTCACCGCTTGCACCACCGGCCTGCATTGCATCGGCGCGGCGGCACGCATGATTGAATACGGCGATGCCGACGTCATGGTGGCAGGCGGCGCCGAATCCACCATTTCGCCCCTGGGCCTGGGTGGATTCGCGGCAGCCCGTGCACTGTCCACCCGCAATGACGATCCGGCCACGGCTTCCCGTCCCTGGGACCGCGACCGCGACGGCTTCGTGCTGGGTGAAGGCGCCGGCGTCATGGTGCTGGAAGAGTACGAACAGGCCAAGGCGCGCGGCGCGCGCATCTATGCCGAAGTGCTCGGTTTCGGCATGAGCGCCGATGCCTACCACATGACCGCTCCGCTGGAAGACGGCGACGGCGCGCGGCGCTGCATGATCAACGCCCTGAACAACGCGGGCGTGAATGTCGGCGACGTCGATTACCTGAATGCGCACGGCACCTCCACCCCGCTGGGCGACATTGCCGAAACCACGGCCATCAAGCGCACCCTGGGTGAGCAAGCCAAAAAAGTGGTGGTCAATTCGACCAAGTCCATGACCGGCCACCTGCTGGGCGGCGCGGGCGGACTGGAATCGGTGATCACCGTGCTGGCCGTGCATAACCAGGTCTCGCCGCCGACCATCAATATTTTCAACCAGGACCCGGCCTGCGATCTGGACTACTGCGCCAACAGCGCGCGCCAGATGCAGATCGACATTGCGCTGAAGAACTCGTTTGGCTTCGGTGGCACCAACGGCACCCTGGTGTTCGGCCGCGTCTGATTCATCCCGCTTCCCCCGTTCTGCGGGGAAGCATCCCTTCTCATGTCCATCGCGGCCTCGGTCCTGATCAGGCCGTCGCCGCGCTTGCGGCTTTTAAAGGCCGGCATGGCGGCGCTGCTGCTGGCTGCCGCCACCTGGCTGTTCCGGTTTGCCTTTCCGACCTTTCCCGTTTTTTTTCGCCTGGTCCTGGTTTTTCCTTGCGTCCTGGCCGCTTTCGGCATGTTGCTTGGCGCCTTCCGGGCCAGAAAATGGTTCCTGCTTGATATAAGCGGACTCGGCCGGATCAGGTTGGGGGAACATTACACAGGCGCAGCGGCGGCTTGGTGGAAAGAAACGACGATTCCCCTGCCGCCCGGAAAAACGGTGCGGCTGCTGGGAGCGTCCACGCTCTGGCCTTTTCTTCTGGCCCTGCGGTTGCAGGACGAGGAGGGCAAAGCCTGGAGCTTGTTGATTCTTCCCGACAGTGTCGCGCCGGGCGCCTTTCGTGCTCTTTCACTTTCCCTACGCTGGGTTGCTGCGCGGGAGAGTGCTCGAGCGGAGACGCACAACGAATTTTGAACTTAGTTCTATTTCCCATGGTCAATAGCGGGACACGTCGTCGCAGGCAAGCCAACGGCCCGGTCGCCCTCGCCCAGAGTGAAGGAATCGGACGTTGACCACCGAGCGCGACATTGATCAACTGCTGGTGGAACGCGTCCAGCGAGGTGACAAGAAGGCCTTCGAGTTATTGGTCGCCAAGTATCAGCGCAAGCTGATGCGCCTGGTTTCGCGCCTGGTGCGCGACCAGGCCGAAGCAGAGGATGTGGTGCAGGAAGCCTTCATCAAGGCCTATCGCGCGCTTCCCCAGTTTCGCGGCGATTCGGCCTTCTACACCTGGTTGTACCGGATCGGCATCAACACGGCAAAGAACTACCTTGTGACGCAAGGCAGGCGGGCACCAACGTCCACCGAAGCGGACGCGGAAGAGGCGGAAACCTTTGACGATGGCGAGCATTTGCGCGACATCAATACCCCCGAGTCGATGCTGGCGACCAAGCAGATTGCAGAAACAGTGAATGTGGCGATGGATGCACTACCCGACGAGCTGCGCATGGCAATTACATTGCGGGAGATTGAAGGGCTGAGCTACGATGAGATCGCCGAGGCGATGGGTTGTCCCATCGGCACTGTGCGCAGCAGGATCTTCCGGGCGCGGGAAGCGATCGCAGAAAAACTGCGGCCGCTACTGGGCACGGCCATCGACAAACGCTGGTAAGAGCAGCTGATGAAAGCGGCCAACAAGAGCGGCGATGGCGAAAAATATATTCAAACAGGGATGGGGCTTGCGACAAGCGGGCATAAAAATGAACAGCAAAACTAGCATGCAGGAACGGATTTCCGCCTTTGTCGATGGCGAACTGCCGGAGTCGGAAATCGACGCCGTGTTGAAGGACCTGCAAACACCCGCCGGCCGCGCGGCCTGGGATGCCTACCACCGCATAGGGGACCTGGCGCGCAGCCAGGACATGGCGGTGCCGATTTCCTGCGACTTTGCGGCGCGCATGGCGCAGCGCCTGGAAGCCGAACCGACCGTTCTGGCGCCGGCTGCGGCCACAGCTCGTGTGGCGGAGCAGCGACCGAATATGATGCGCCGCTTTGCGGCGCCGGCCCTGGCCGCGGTGGCG
>JAEVZY010000047.1 GCA_023392035.1 Pseudomonadota bacterium
GCACCGAGCCGATCGGCACTTCGCCGTCGAGCAGGATGAAGCCGCCGCCCAGCCCGAGATGCTCGCTCACTTGCTGCGCACTCTCGCGGTGGCCGCTGGAGGCGTTCGCAACCCGCTCCGACCAGGCGGCCCGCGTCAGTTCCGCGATCAGCGCCGCATCGTCCTGCGTGGCTTGCCTGAGCAGCACTTGCATGGCTGGATCCGGCGAATCAGCGGATGCGCATGCCCGGCTTGGCGCCCGGCCAGGGATTGAGGATGTACAGGCCGGGATCGGCCTTCTCATCCGCTGCCGATGCAGCCAGCACCATGCCTTCGGAGACGCCGAACTTCATCTTGCGCGGCGCCAGGTTGGCCACCAGCACCGTGAGTTTGCCCTTCAGGTCTTCCGGCTTGTAGGCCGACTTGATGCCGGAGAAGACGTTGCGGGTCTTGCCTTCGCCCACATCCAGCGTCAGGCGCAGCAGCTTGTCGCTGCCTTCCACCGCTTCGCAATCGACGATCAGCGCGATGCGCAAGTCGACCTTGGCGAAGTCGTCGATCTTGATTTCGCCAGCCAGCGGCTCGATGCCCGCGGTTTGCTGCTCCTCGTCTTCGAGGGCCGGCTCGACTTGTTGCCCGGCCGGCGGCTCGAACAAGGCATCCAGCATCTTCGGTTCCACCCGCGTCATGAGGTGCGAGTAGGGCTTGACCTGGTGGCCATCCGGCAGCGGCGTGAGCGCATCTTCCCAGCGCAGCGGCGCCACATTGAGCAGGGCTTCCACCTGTTGCGCCAGCGCCGGCAGCACTGGCTTCAGGTAAATGCTCAGGATGCGGAATTCTTCCAGCAGGCGGCTGCAGACTTCCTGCAGCTTGGCATTGTTGGCGGGGTCCTTGGCCAGTTCCCAGGGCTTGTTGGCATCGACATAGGCATTCACCTTGTCGGCCTGTTCCATCACCAGGCGCAGCGCCTTGCCGTATTCGCGTTCTTCGTACAGGTCGGCGATCTCGTCGGCGATCACCTGCACCCGCGCCGCAAAGCGCTCGTCCTCCCTGGCCCAGGCCATCGACAGCTTGCCGTCAAAGCGCTTGGCGATGAAGCCGGCGGCGCGGCTGGCGATGTTGATGTACTTGCCGATGAGGTCGGAATTGACGCGGGCGATGAAATCGTCCGGATTGAAATCCACGTCTTCCACCTTGGCCGACAGCTTGGCGGCGATGTAATAGCGCAGCCATTCCGGGTTCATGCCCACATCCAGGTAGCGCAACGGCGAGATGCCGGTGCCGCGCGACTTCGACATCTTTTCGCCGCTGACCGTGATGAAGCCATGCACGAACACGTTGTCCGGCACCTTGAAGCCGGAGAACTTCAGCATCGCCGGCCAGAACAGGGTGTGGAAGTAGGTGATGTCCTTGCCGATGAAGTGGTACTGCTCGGTGGCCGGGTCGGCCAGGAAGGCGCGGAAATCGCGTCCGGTCTTGCCGAAGTAATTGGCCAGCGAAGCCAGATAGCCGATCGGCGCGTCCAGCCAGACATAGAAGTACTTGCCCGGCGCATCCGGAATTTCGATGCCGAAATAGGGCGCATCGCGCGAAATATCCCAGTCGCCAAGGCCGTTTTCGCCCTGCAGCCATTCGCGTGCCTTGTTGGCCACTTCCGGTTGCAGACGCTCGCTTTGCAAGGCCCATTCGCGCAGGAACTCGGTGCAGCGCGGATCGGACAGCTTGAAGAAGAAGTGTTCCGAGGTGCGCAGCACCGGCGTGGCGCCAGTCAGGGTGGAATACGGATTCTTGAGTTCGGTGGGGGAGTACACGGCGCTGCAGTTTTCGCAGGAGTCGCCGTATTGGTCGGGCGTGCCGCAGCGCGGGCATTCGCCCTTGATGTAGCGGTCCGGCAGGAACATGTTCTTCACCGGGTCGAAGAACTGTTCCACGCTCTTGGTGTAGATCAGTTTGGCGTCGTCGCGCAGGCGGCGGTAGATTTCCTGCGAAAGCTGGTGGTTTTCGGCGCCGTCGGTGGAATGCCAGTTGTCGAAGGCAATGTGAAAACCATCCAGGTATTGCTTGCGGCCGGCGGCGATATTGGCCACGAATTCCTGCGGCGTGACGCCCGCTTTCTCGGCCGCAATCATGATCGGCGCGCCATGGGCGTCGTCGGCGCCGACGAAGTTGACTTCATGTCCGCGCATGCGCTGGAAACGCACCCAGATATCGGCCTGGATGTATTCCATGATGTGGCCGATATGGAAAGCCCCGTTGGCATAGGGCAGTGCGGTGGTGACAAACAGCTTGCGTGGCGTGGACGAAGTCATGGATGTTGCGCGCGAGAGAAAACGGATTCGGAAAAGCAGGATTTTATCAGTCGGCACTGATTGACTGCCGCTGCTGGCTGCCGCGCGCCGATTCAGGCCTGCCTGCAAGGGTAAAATGGCGGCTTTTCAACCGGTTTGCAGCGACCGAACGCGCCCGAACCGATTCTTCCAGATAAGTCACTCGTGAATAAGCCTTCCAGCGTCGTGCGCACCCGTTTTGCGCCCAGTCCCACCGGTTTCCTGCACTTGGGCGGCGCCCGCACGGCGCTGTTCGCCTGGGCCTTTGCCCGCCGCCACCAGGGCGTTTTCATCCTGCGCATTGAAGACACCGACCTCGAGCGCTCCACGCCGGAAGCCGTGCAGGCGATTCTGGATGGCATGAACTGGCTCGGCCTGCAGCATGACGAAGGTCCGTTCTACCAGATGCAGCGCATGGACCGCTACCGCGAAGTGGTGGCGCAGATGCTGGCTGCCGGCACCGCCTATCACTGCTACTGCACCCCGGCCGAAGTGGAAGCCATGCGCGAGCGCCAGCGCGCCGCCGGCGAAAAGCCGCGCTATGACGGCACCTGGCGCCCCGAACCGGGCAAGGTCTTGCCGCCGATCCCGCAAGGCATCAAGCCGGTGGTGCGTTTTCGAAATCCGCTGGAGGGCGAAGTCAGCTGGGATGATGCGGTCAAGGGCCGCATCACGATTGCCAACCGTGAGCTCGACGACCTGATCATTGCCCGTCCGGACGGCACGCCGACCTACAACTTCTGCGTGGTGGTGGACGACTGGGACATGCAGATCACCCACGTCATCCGCGGCGACGATCACGTCAACAACACGCCGCGCCAGATCAACATCCTCAAAGCGCTGGGCGGCGAACTGCCGGTGTATGGCCACGTGCCGATGATCCTGGGCGCCGATGGCGAAAAGCTCTCCAAGCGCCATGGCGCGGTGAGCGTGATGGAATATCCGGCGCAAGGCTATCTGCCCGAAGCCATGCTGAACTACCTGGCGCGCCTGGGCTGGAGCCATGGCGACGATGAGATTTTCTCGATGGAGCAGTTGTGCGCCTGGTTCGACCTGGACCATCTCACCAAGTCTCCCGCCCAGTTCAATCCGGAGAAGCTGGCCTGGCTGAACAACCACTACATCCGCGAAGCGGAGCTGGGACGCCTGGCCGGCCTGACCCGTCCTTTCATGGAACGCGATGGCGCCAAGCTCGACGGCGGCCCCGACCTGGAACGCGTGCTGGAGTTGATGCGCGAGCGGGTCAAGACGGTGGAAGAGCTGGCCGACGCCGCCATGCTGTTCTACCGCGCGCCCGAAGCCGACCCTGCACTGCTGACGCAGCATGTGAACGATGCCGTGCGTCCGGCCCTGGCCGACTATGCCGCGCGCATTGCCAAGGTCGAATGGACGCGCGCTGCCTTGTCCGCCATGTTGAAGGAGGTGCTGGCCGCGCATGGCCTGAAGATGCCGCAACTGGCCATGCCCTTGCGCCTCTTGCTGACCGGCCAATTGCAGACACCGTCCATCGATGCAGTGGTGGAATTGTTCGGCCGCGAGGTGGTGCTGCAGCGGCTGGCCTCGGCGTCGCACTGAATGTCAAAAAACGGATTTACATTCCAGAAAAAGCGCTGCTATAATTTCGCTTCTGCGCCGATGGGGGTATAGCTCAGCTGGGAGAGCGCTTGCATGGCATGCAAGAGGTCAGCGGTTCGATCCCGCTTACCTCCACCAAAAGCTCACAAGTTGAGTGGCGCGGCAAAGCAGTAAAGGCAGTACACAGGCTGTAACGCAGGACAGATTTCTGTCCCCTTCGTCTAGAGGCCTAGGACATCACCCTTTCACGGTGAGTACAGGGGTTCGAATCCCCTAGGGGACGCCAAATAGAGAACGAGGAACCTCGGTTCCTCGTTTTTTTATCGGGGGTATAGCTCAGCTGGGAGAGCGCTTGCATGGCATGCAAGAGGTCAGCGGTTCGATCCCGCTTACCTCCACCAATGTTGTACAGGACAGATCACTGTCCCCTTCGTCTAGAGGCCTAGGACATCACCCTTTCACGGTGAGTACAGGGGTTCGAATCCCCTAGGGGACGCCAAACAAAAATGGGACCGCGAATGCGGTCCCATTTTTTTTGGTGTCCCCGTAAAGGGACGCGCCTGCGCGCGTCCCCCTCAAGCCTTCATCAACCTCAAAAACAGCAAAGACTGAAAATCCCGACGCGTCGAACAGCAAACATGAACGACGACCTCTTCAGCTTTCAACTCATAGATGATCCGATAGGACTTGTTCGGAACGTGTTGTTTGAAGTTGGTGAGCTGGATCTCTTCAAGCTCTGGAATGATGGTGCCTATATTCGGATTTGATCCGAGCGAACGGATGCTTTCTCTGGCCTCGAGATAACATCTTCGCGCCACCTTCTCACCGAACCGTCTTTTCAGGTAGGCGTCGGTTTCCCGCAAATCTTCCTTCACTGCGTCGAGTACGACGACGCGCAAGCTCACAGGGACCTGCCCTTGTCTGTGCCGAGAATCTCTTTGTCGATCCCAGAAAAGAATTCATCGACCGTCGAATATTTGCCTTGCTCATAGGCCTTCTGACCCAAGGCCAAAATTTTAAGCAGGGCCATTGTCTCTTGTTGTTGCCGATGGGTTTCCACGTCAATCACGACAAAAGATGCCTCGCCGTTCTGGGTGATCGTGATGGCTTCGCGCTCTTCCTTCAGCCGTAGCGCGATGTCGGCGGCATTGCTCTTGAGGTAGCTGATTGGCTTGATGCGAGGGGATGATTCCATGTCGGCCTCCTGATAATTCGGACTGAATTCAGTCTAGCACAGCGCTTCGATGGTTCGATTCGCATATGTCCAAGAGATCGCCGCCCCCGAACACACCACACCGCCCGCGAAGACACGATAGTCTTCACTGCCTGGAAAGATTCATTGTCCGCAAATGCCTACCAAGAATTGGGCGAGCAGTTCGAGGCAATCGAAAAGCAGGTATTCGGCCATGACGGCTTCCAAGAGGCGCTCAAGCGAATCACCCAAATCGAACAGGAACTGGGTCTGGCGGATATCGGGCGGTTCACCATCAACGAGCCACCGGGATAGTTCTTTGTACTACTGCAACCCATAAGCCCGGCAATCCGGAACGCGGCGAGCGCGCCAAGCATCCAATCGGGCAAAGACCAAGAACAAGAAGGAGAGTGAAATGAAGCCAGCCAAGCAATGTGCGGCCTACGACCAGGCCGGCATGATCGCGCGCGTCCTGGCCGGCGAGCACGCGGCGTTCGCCGAATTGATGCGTGCGCACAACCAGTCCCTGTTTCGCGCCGCCCGCAGCATCTTGCGCAATGACCACGAAGCCGAAGATGTATTGCAGGAAGCCTGGCTGGACGCCTACCGCAAGCTCTCCACTTTCCGCGGCGAGTCCAGCCTCGCCACCTGGCTTACCCGGATTGCCGTCAATGCCGCCCTGGGTCGACGCCGCCAGCAGACGCGACGCGCCGAAGTGATCGCCTTGTGGGGCGACGGCAATTCCGGTGAAGAGGAGAAAGCCATGTCCACGCCCGACCCGCAGAGCTCGCCCGAATTCGAGACCATGCGCGGCGAAATGCGCGCCGTGCTGGAACGCGCGATCGATACCTTGCCCGAGCAATTCCGCATCGTCTTCATCCTGCGCGCCCTGGAGGAAATGGCGTCCGAAGACGTGGCGGCGGTGCTCGGCATACCGGAAGCCACGGCGCGCAGCCGCTTCTTCCGGGCGCGCGCCATGCTGCGTGAATTGCTGGCGCGCGAAGTCGACCTGGCTGAGGGCGAGGCCTTCAGTTTCGCCGGCGAACGCTGTGCCCGCATCACCGCCCGCGTCATGCAAGCTCTGGCGCAAGAATTGAACGCAAAGGCGGTGGAATCCCCGTCGAAGTGAACCTAAAAAGGAAAAACCATGAAAGCGATGAAATTGAGTTTGAGCGCAGTGGCCCTGGTATTCGGCATGTCCGGAGCACTGGCCCAGGCGCAGGACAAACCCAACGATGCCCAGATCGCGGCCATCGTGGTGGCGGCCAACAATGCGGACATCGCAGCCGGCAAGCTGGCCGAAAAGAAGGCGACCGATTCCAAAGTCAAGGATTTCGCCAAACGCATGGTGACTGACCATACCGGCGTCAACAAGCAGGCCACGGCGCTGGTGACGAAGCTGGGTGTGAAGCCGGAAGAGAACGATACCAGCCGCAGCTTGAAGAAAGACGGCGATGCCAACCTGGCCAAGCTGAAAGGCCTGAAGGGCAAGGAATTCGACAAGGCTTACGTCGAGAACGAGGTGACGTATCACCAAGCGGTGCTGGACGCGGTGGACAAGACCCTGATCCCGAGTGCACAAAATGCCGAGCTGAAAAGCCTGCTTGAAAAATCGCGCCCGGTATTTGCGGACCACCTGGAACATGCCAAGCACCTTGCGTCCGGGCTGAAATGAAAACCTGGCTGCGCGCCTGTCTTCTGCTGATCGTGTCGCCGGCATCCCTGGTGCTGGCGCAGCAGCCGGGCATGCGTTATCAGGTGGTGATCGAGGGCATGCGCTTTGAACCGGCGCAATTGACGGTGAAACCGGGAGATGTGGTGGAGTGGATCAACCGCGATCCCTTTCCCCATACTGCAACGGCGGCGGGCAAGTTCGATACCGGTGAAATCCAGCCAGGCAAGAGCAAGAGCCTGCGCATCATGGGCAAGGGCGAGATTCCCTACGTCTGCACCCTGCATCCGACGATGAAGGCGCAGTTGACGGTGAAGTGATGCGAACAGGCGG
>JAEVZY010000102.1 GCA_023392035.1 Pseudomonadota bacterium
CTTGATCTCGGTCCCGAATTCGGCCGACGAGTTGCCAACGATTTCCGAACCGGTGCCGCGGATGCGCTCTTTCACTTCCGGCGCGTTCAGGGCGCGCACGGCCGCATCATGCACTTTGCGGACGATCTCGTCCGGGGTCTTGGCCGGCGCCACCAAACCATACCAGGCGGGATCGTTCACCAGCTTCAGGCCCAGTTCGCCAAAGGTCGGCACATTGGGCATGCTGTCCAGGCGCTTGTTCCAGGCAATCGCAATCGGACGCAGGCGATGCGACTGGATGAAGGGATAGGACGAAGGCAGGTTGTCGAACATGATCTCGACCTGGCCGCCCACCACATCGTTCAAGGCCGGGCCGGCGCCGCGATAAGGAATATGCACTAGGAAAGTCCCGGTGGAAGCCTTGAATTTCTCGCCCATCAGATGGCCGATGCCGCAGGTGCCGGACGTGGCGTAGCCATACTTGCCGGGATTCTTTTTCAGCAGCTCGACAAACTGCTTGTAATCCTGGGCCGGGAATTTGGGATTGACCACCACCACGTTCGGCGTACGTGCCAGGTTGGTGATGGGTACGAAATCCTTGATCGGGTCATACGGCAGCTTGGGATTGCAGGCCGCGTTCACCGCGTGGGTGGAAACGGTGGCAATGCCCAGCGTGTAGCCGTCCGGCTCGGCCTTGGCAATCGCCACGGCACCGATGCTGCCGCCGCCGCCGCCACGGTTGTCAATGATCACCGGCTGGCCCAGTTCCTTGCCCAGGCGATCGCCGACGGCACGTGCCACGATGTCGGTGGTGCCGCCTGGCGGGAAGGGAACGATCAATCGAATCGGTCTGGTGGGATAATTTTGCGCCGAGGCAGCGCCGGCGGACAGCAATGCCGCGGCACATGCGGCGAAAAGGAACGCGCGTTTCAAGTGAACCTCCGTTGGAAATTTTGTATGGGCTTATAAAAAACGGGCTCTACAATACGCACCCGCCATACGCTCCACAAGTCGTAGGAACACGCATTTCAGAATTATTAACGGAATATCAAATGTCGAAACTTCCGACCACCATGATTGTTGCCTTCGATCGCCAGCGCGGCATTGGAATTGCCAACCAGCTACCCTGGCATTTGCCGGAAGACCTGGCGCATTTCAAGCGCCTGACCAGCGGTCACGCCATTCTCATGGGCCGCAAGACTTTTGAATCCATCGGCCGCCCCTTGCCGCAGCGACGCAATATCGTCGTCAGCCGCAATACACAGTGGCAGCACGACGGCGTGGAAACGGCTGCCTCGGTGCCGGAAGCGATGGCGCTGATTGCGCAAAGCGGCGGCTTCATCATCGGCGGCGCCCAGATCTTTCGGGAAGCCATGCCCTTGGCGCAACGCCTGATCGTCACGGAAATCGATGCGGTCTTCCCCTGCGACACGTTTTTCCCCACAATCGATCCGGCGCAATGGCAGGAAAGCTCCCGCCAGCGGCACCACTCCGAGAAAAGCGGGCTCGACTACGACATCGTCCAGTACGACCGCACTGCATAAGGGGGTATGCAATGTCTGAAGGCGGATTTCATGTGCACGGCCCGCACGATCATGCGGTTGAACACGCCGCCCACCAGCCGGACAGCTTCTCCGGCAAGATCGCGGTCATCACCGCCATCCTGGCCACGGTAGGCGCAGGCTTCGGCTACATGGGCGGCCTGACCCAGAACGATGCCGCCATGTACAAAAATAACGCGGCCATCAAGAAGACCGAGGCGTCCAACCAGTGGAACTATTACCAGGCCAAATCGAGCAAGCAAAACCTGTCCGAGCTGGCCGCCGTGCTTCCCGGCGTGGATGCGGCCAGGTATCGCAAGGAGATCGAGCGCTACAAGTCCGAGAAGGAAGACATCAAGAAAGCCGCTGAAAAACTGGAAGCCGCCTCGCTCGACTGGGACCGCAAATCCGACGCCGCCATGCATGAACATCACCGCTGGGCACTGGCCACCACCGCGGTGCAGATCGCCATCTCGCTGGCCGCCATCACCCTGCTCACGCGCAAGCGCTGGATGGAATATGCGGCTTATGGCGTCGCCGCGCTTGGCCTGCTGCTGGGGGCCACCGCCTGGCTGCACATAGGCTGATACGGCCCGGCCAGGCGGCCAGGGCTGGCTTGGGCGCCGGCCTCGGGGCGGTCTGCCGGGCCGCCAATCCAGGCGCTCATCGCGCAACTTCCCACAGCGGCGCGATATCTGCGAAAATCGCGCCTTTCCTGCTTTTGCACCCTTGGCGCGCAAGCCGTTGGTCGCCGTTCCCGGCGACATGACCGTCCCAGGCGTCTCCGTGGTTTGGACTTGAAGGAGACCACATGAAATTCCGCTTCCCCATCGTCATCATCGACGAAGACTTCCGCTCCGAAAATGCGTCCGGCCTGGGCATTCGCGCCCTGGCGGCGGCGATGGAAACGGAGGGCATGGAAGTATTGGGCGTCACCAGCTATGGCGACCTGTCGCAGTTTGCCCAGCAGCAGTCGCGCGCCTCGGCTTTCATCCTTTCCATCGACGATGAAGAGTTCGGCTCCGGTTCGCCGGAAGAAGCCGAGCACGCGCTCAAATCCCTGCGCGCCTTCGTCGAGGAAATCCGCTACAAGAACGCCGACATCCCGATCTACCTGTACGGCGAAACCCGCACCTCGCGCCATATTCCGAATGACATCCTGCGCGAGCTGCATGGCTTCATCCACATGTTCGAGGACACGCCGGAGTTCGTGGCGCGCCACATCATCCGCGAAGCGCGTTCCTATCTGGACGGCCTGGCGCCGCCCTTCTTCCGCGCCCTGGTGCATTACGCCCAGGATGGTTCGTACTCCTGGCATTGCCCGGGCCACTCCGGCGGCGTGGCTTTCCTGAAGTCGCCGATCGGGCAGATGTTCCACCAGTTCTTCGGCGAGAACATGCTGCGCGCCGACGTCTGCAACGCGGTGGAAGAGCTGGGTCAATTGCTGGACCACACCGGCCCGGTGGCCGCCACCGAGCGCAATGCGGCGCGCATCTTCAACGCCGACCACTGCTATTTCGTCACCAACGGCACTTCCACCTCCAACAAGATGGTGTGGCATTCCACAGTGGCGCCGGGCGATATCGTGGTGGTGGACCGCAACTGCCACAAGTCGATCCTGCACTCCATCATCATGACCGGCGCCATTCCGGTGTTCCTGATGCCGACCCGCAATCACCTGGGCATCATCGGGCCGATTCCGCTGGAAGAATTCAGCATGGAAAACATTCGGCGCAAGATCGAAGCCAACCCCTTCGCGCGCGAAGCCGCGAACAAGCAGCCGCGCATCCTCACCATCACCCAGTCCACCTATGACGGCGTGGTGTACAACGTGGAAACCCTGAAGGGCATGCTGGACGGCCAGATCGACACCCTGCACTTCGACGAAGCCTGGCTGCCGCATGCGACCTTCCACGAGTTCTACAAGGACATGCATGCGATCGGCAAGGACCGTCCGCGCGCCAAGAAGTCGCTGATCTTCTCTACCCAATCGACCCACAAGCTGCTGGCCGGCCTGTCGCAAGCCTCGCAGATCCTGGTGCGCGAATCGGAGACGGTGAAGCTGGACCAGGACACCTTCAACGAGGCTTACCTGATGCACACTTCCACTTCGCCGCAGTACGCCATCATCGCGTCCTGCGACGTGGCGGCGGCGATGATGGAGCCGCCCGGCGGCACTGCGCTGGTGGAAGAAAGCATCCTGGAAGCGATGGACTTCCGGCGCGCCATGCGCAAGGTGGATGAGGAATACGGCCAGGACTGGTGGTTCCAGGTCTGGGGACCGGAGACCATCTCCGAGAATGGCATCGGCTCGCGTGAAGACTGGATGATCCGCGCCGAAGACAACTGGCACGGCTTCGGCAATGTGGCGCCCGGCTTCAACATGCTGGACCCGATCAAGGCCACCATCGTCACCCCTGGCCTGTCGCTGGACGGCCAGTTCGGCGAAACCGGCATTCCGGCCTCCATCGTCACCAAATACCTGGCCGAGCACGGCGTGATCGTGGAGAAGGCGGGCCTGTACTCCTTCTTCATCATGTTCACCATCGGCATCACCAAGGGCCGCTGGAACACGCTGCTGACCGCCTTGCAGCAGTTCAAGGACGACTACGACAAGAACCAGCCGATCTGGCGCATCCTGCCCGAATTCGCCGCCCGCAATCTGCGCTATGAGCGCATCGGGCTGCGGGATCTGTGCCAACAGATCCACGGCATGTACAAGTCCTATGATGTGGCGCGCCTGACCACCGAGATGTATCTGTCGGACATGCAGCCGGCCATGAAACCGTCCGATGCGTTTGCCAAGATGGCGCACCGCGAAATCGAACGGGTGCCGATCGAAGAGCTGGAAGGTCGCGTGACTTCAATCCTGTTGACGCCCTACCCGCCCGGCATTCCGCTCTTGATTCCGGGCGAGCGCTTCAACAAGACCATCGTCGACTACCTGAAATTCGCGCGCGACTTCAATGAAAAATTCCCGGGCTTCGAGACCGATGTGCATGGTCTGGTGACCCGGGAAGTGGATGGACGGCGGGGGTATTTTGTGGATTGTGTGAAGCAGGGCTGAAACAGCTTTGATCGCTCAGGCGCCAGGTGCGCCTGAGCGCCATGCTTCATCCGACAAGGCGGCGTCCGCTTTGGACGGCGCCTGCACAGGCTTGACCGCAGCCGGATTTGCTGGCGCATGTACAGGTTGGGCCGCCGCCGGCATTGCGCCGATCGGCTGATTGCCCTTCATCATGTCGCGCCGCGCGTGCGACAGCGAGAATTCACCATGACCGATCGACGCATCAGAAAACTTCTGATTGAGGAAGGCTCTTGCATCGTCGAGCTTTTGCCGCCGATTGAAAAACAGGTTGTCGACCAGCTTGGTGATTGAGTTGACGGACTTCTTGTACAGGACCCACTGGTCATTGACCATCTTGGCTCGCATCTCTGGCTTGCCCCGCCCCGCAAGATTCCTCACGAAGTCCTTGAAATTCTGCTTCGGACCGACTGCATTCATTCGCCCCATGGCCGTCCCCCAAAAAAATGTGCGAAACCAGATGGCCATTTGTGCGAATACCGGCAAATTTGTTCCTGGGCGGACTCTCAGCAAGCCTTAATAATTCAGCCAACTATTTTGGCGACCCTTTGACCAGCTGCTGCGCGCGGCGACCCGGGTAGGCCTGGATACCAATATCCTGGCCCGGTACTACATCCGCGTTCAAGTCTTCGGCAAAGTCACCCCACGCTGCCCCTGGTACTTGCCGCCGCGGTCCTTGTATGAGGTCTCGCAGACTTCATCGCTTTCAAAGAACAGCACCTGGGCGCAGCCTTCGCCGGCGTAGATCTTGGCCGGCAGGGGCGTGGTGTTGGAGAACTCCAGCGTCACATAGCCTTCCCACTCCGGTTCGAACGGGGTGACGTTGACGATGATGCCGCAACGGGCATAGGTGGATTTCCCCAGGCAGATGGTCAGTACATTGCGCGGAATGCGGAAGTACTCCACCGTGCGCGCCAGGGCAAACGAGTTGGGCGGGATGATGCAGACGTCGCTCTTCATGTCGACGAAGGAGTTCTCGTCGAAGTTCTTGGGATCGACGATGGTCGAATTGATATTGGTGAAAACCTTGAATTCGTCCGCGCAGCGGATATCGTAGCCGTAGGACGAGGTGCCGTAAGAGACGATCCGGTGGCCGTTGGCATGGCGGACCTGACCGGGCTCGAAAGGCTCGATCATGCCGTGTTGTTCCGCCATGCGGCGTATCCATTTGTCGGATTTGATGCTCATTCAAGTTCCCCGGTCTGTGCTGGCCGGGGATTTTACACTGGGCGGCTTACAGGGTACCGCGTGGCTTGATGCTATTCAGGAATTGCTCCACTTCGGGCGACTCAGCGGTGACATCCAGCGTCAATGTCAGCAGCCTGGGGAGCGATTCGACGGCAGTCTTGAGGTCTCGCGCCGACACTTTATCCATCCAGATATCGCTCAATTTCAGCGCATTCCTCACGCGCGCATGCGCAAAGCCGAGCATTGCAGTGTGACCACCCGTTGAAGCAGTGCTCAGTACCAGCCCAAGCTGAATACTTGAATCCTTTTGCTCTGTTGCTATCTCATTCAGTGAGCTCAGCGCCGATGCTACCAAAGTGCTTCGCTCCTCGAATGCAAACAGCTGCGCATTGGTGCCCGGCGTAGCGGTGTATGGACCCGACAATTCGAGATACCTGATCCGCAATCCGGACAGCAAGGCCTTGTCGCGCAGGAAATGAGCTTCACTCAATATGGTGGGCAACGTGATCTTCACCTGCTCATGTTTTGCGAACACCATCCCCAGCGCCGCTTGCAGCTGCTGGCCTTGCAAATGCATGCACTGCTCCAATTCCCCGTTGGAAGCATTCAGAAGGTTTTCGTTGCGCACAAGTTTGGCAGCTGCCACCGTGGTTGTAGGATCGCCGCTGAAATTGGGAGTGGTCTTGGATGAGCTGGAGTATCCGGACGGCGCCAGCGGCAGGCTGTCCTCGGCGCGCGCCGTCGTCAAAGCATAGGCCTGCGGGACCGGTTGGCCGGGAAGAAGGGTGGGGTTGGGTGAATGGGAAGTGACTCGAGACTGGCCCGTGCCACTCGATTTCCTTGGTGCTGGGGTTCCGTCCATTGTGCTTGGCTCCTGTTGTCCAATCTGGCGATGCGCCAGGGTGCAAGCCTGAGTACCGGAGCACGCCGAAGGTTCATCACAGAAGTCGGTCCCATCACATCAATTCAACGCTGCATCGCCTCCCATACTTTTTGCAGACGCTTGGCCGATACCGGCACAGGCGTTCGCAGTTCCTGCGCGAACAATGAGACTCTCAACTCTTCCAGCAGCCAGCGATACTCGTCCATCTGGGAATCGCCGTGGCGCGTCTTCAAGGCGCGCTGCCAGGGCGCGGCCGCCTGCGCCCATTCGCTCATCAGCTTGGCATCGCGTGCAGGATCGGCGCGCAGTTTGTCGATGCGAACCGCCATGCCTTTCAGATAGCGCGGAAAGTGCGCCAGACGCGCATAGTCGTTGTCCGCAATGAAGCGCTTGCCCATCAGGGCCTGCAGTTGCGCCTGCATGTCGGCCGCGGCCGCCGCATGCGCTTTCACGCCCTGCAGCTTCTTGGGCAAGGCGTGAAACTCGACCAGGATCTGGCCCACCAGGCGCGCGATTTCGTTCATCAGCAAACCGAGGCGGGTCTTGCCTTCTTCCTTGCGGGTGTTGAATTCCTCCGCATTGCGCGGCAGCGGGTCCTGCATGAAGGCGCGTGCCAGCGCCGCATCCACGATCTGGTCGCGCAATTCTTCCTGCGAGCCGAGCGGCATGTATTGCATGCCCATCTGCTGCAAGTTGGGCACATTCTTTTCCATGAACTTCAATTGCTCGCGCAACTGCAGGGCGAACAGGCGCTTCATGCCCTGGAAGTGAACCCGCGCCGCTTCGGCCGGGTCGTCAAACACTTCCAGTTCGCAATGGGTTTTCTTGTCCACCAGGGCCGGATAGCCGTACAGGCTTTGCTTGCCGCGCGTGATTTCCAGCAGCTCGGGCAGCTCGCCAAAATTCCAGGTGGTGATGCCCTGGTATTGCGTCGCTTCAGCGGCGGCGCCTTTCGCTGCCGCGGCCGGCTTGACAGTA
>JAEVZY010000109.1 GCA_023392035.1 Pseudomonadota bacterium
TGGCGGCCCCTGTGCCTGGCCGCGCTCAATGTGCCGCCCGAACGGGCCTCGGCCCAGATCTTTCTGAACGTGCTCAAGGACAGCCTGGGCGCAAGGCGCGCCGCGTCCGACATGCTGCTGCCGCGCAAGGATTTGAGCACCTTGTTTCCGCTGCAGGCTGCCCAAACGGTAGAGGCGCGCGGCGGCGAAGTGCGGACCGGCGCGCGCCTGACAAGTGCGACTCCAAGTGCGACTCCAAGTGCGACAGCGGGCTGGCAACTGGAGCTGGCCGATGGATCGGCGATCCAGGCGCAAGCGCTGGTCTTGGCCCTGCCGGCCTGGCAGGCGCGCGCGGTGCTGGCGCAAAGCGCACCCGGCTTGGTGGACGAGTTCGAGCATGAACCGATCACCACCGTCTATCTGCAGTACGCAAGTGACATGCACCTGGAACATCCCTTCCTGGCGCTGCTGGATGACCCGGCGCTGGATCGATGGGGGCAATTCGTGTTCGACCGCGGACAGCTCGATCCGGCGCAGGCCGGCCTGTTTGCCGTGGTCATCAGCGTCAGTCATGAGGCAGCGCAATTGCCGCATGAAGATTTGGCGCAGGCGGTCGCGCGGCAATTGGCCGAGGCCTTGGGCCGCAGTGAGCTGGCGCAGCCGCAATGGCAGCGCGTGGTGACCGAAAAGCGCGCCACCTTCGCCTGCACACCCGGTTTGCGGCGGCCCGCTACCGACAGCGGCTTGCCGGGATTGTGGCTGGCTGGCGATTACATTGCCGGACCCTATCCGGCCACCATCGAAGGTGCGGTGGCCAGCGGCCAGGCGGCGGCTGCCGCCCTGCTTCAGTCGATTTCGCGGACCCGCGCCAGCGCCTGATCGATGCGGTCCACCGCGATCACGGTCAGGCCTTCAATGGCCTGGCGCGGCGCGTTGGCCTTGGGGATCAGTGCAGTGGAAAAGCCCAGCTTGGCGGCTTCGCGCAAGCGCTCCTGTCCGCGCGGCGCCGGCCGGATTTCTCCCGCCAGGCCCACTTCGCCAAACACCACCAGGCCACGCGGCAAAGCCTTGTTGCGCATCGAGGATTGAATCGCCAGCAGCACCGCCAGGTCGGCCGCCGGTTCGGCGATCTTCACGCCGCCCACGGCATTGATGAACACGTCCTGGTCGAAGGCGGCCACGCCGGCATGCCGATGCAGAACTGCCAGCAGCATGGCCAGCCGGTTCTGCTCCAGGCCGACCGAGAGGCGGCGCGCCGAAGGCACGTGCGAGGCATCCCCCAGCGCCTGGATTTCCACCAGCAGCGGCCGCGTGCCTTCCTGGGTCACCATCACGCAGGAGCCCGGCACCTGGCTTTCATGTTGCGACAGGAACAGCGCAGAGGGATTGGAGACGCCGCGCAAACCTTTTTCAGTCATGGCGAACACGCCCAGCTCGTTCACCGCGCCGAAGCGGTTCTTGAAAGCGCGCACCAGGCGGAAGCTGGAATGGGTGTCGCCCTCGAAGTACAGCACGGTGTCGACGATATGTTCCAGCACGCGCGGCCCGGCCAGCGCGCCTTCCTTGGTGACATGGCCGACCATGATGATGGTCACGCCGGTTTGCTTGGCCACGCGCGTGAGCTGCGCCGCGCATTCGCGCACCTGGGCCACCGAACCCGGCGCCGAACTCAGCGCTTCCGAATACACGGTCTGGATCGAATCGATGACAGCCACTTCAGGCTTGTGCTCGCTCAGCGCCGCCAGGATTTTTTCCAGCTGGATCTCGGCCTGCAGCTTGAGCGATCCGGCATCGATCGCCAGTCGGCGCGCGCGCAAGGCAACTTGAGCGCCGGATTCCTCGCCGCTCACATACAGGGCGCGCCGGCTGCGCGACAACTGCGCCAGCGCTTGCAGCAGGAGCGTGGATTTGCCGATGCCGGGATCGCCGCCGATCAGCACCACGCCACCGGCCACCAGGCCGCCTCCAAGAACCCGATCGAACTCGTCGATCCCGGTTGGAAAGCGCGGCACATCCGCGGCTTCGATCTCGCTCAGTTCCAGCACCGGGGACGCCTGCGCCAGTCCGGCGCGCTGGCCGGAATAGCGATGCGCCGCCGCGCTTTCCACCAGCGACTCGACCAGGGTATTCCATTGCCCGCAAGCCGGACACTGCCCCGCCCATTTGCTGCTGATGCCGCCGCACTCGGTGCAGCTGAATTGTGTTTTTGCTTTTGCCATGATTGGATGCTTGGTGCCGGTCACAGGCCTCTGACTTGTACCGGCACGCGCGGCGCGAGGGCGCACATGAGTTCATATCCGATGGTGCCGGCAGCCTGGGCCACTTCATCGATGGACAGCGCCTGCCCCCACAACTCGACCGGGCTGCCGACCCGCGCCTCGGGCGCGGCGGAAAGATCGACCGTGATCATATCCATCGAAACCCGTCCGGCCAGGGCGCAACGCTTGCCCTCGACCAGCAGCGGCGTGCCGTCCGGCGCGCTGCGCGGATAAGCATCGGCATAGCCGCAGGCGACCACGCCCACGCGCATGCTGTGCGGCGCCACGAAGCGGCTGCCGTAGCCCACTGCATCGCCCGCCTCAAGCTGCTGGATGGCGATCAGGCGGCTGTGCAAACTCATTGCCGGCTGCAGGCCATGCTGCATTCCGGTACCAGTTCCCGGCGATCCGCCATACAACATGACGCCGGGACGAATCCAATCGCCCGGCAAGGGGTTTTGCCACAGCGTGGCGGCCGAATTGGCCAGGCTGCTGGCGACATGCTGTTGGCGCAATACCGGACTCAGGTTTTCAAGCTGGATTTGCGGCGAGAGTGCGGCGTCGGGCTCGTCGGCATTGGCGTAATGGCTGACGCAAGCCAGCTCGCGCAAATGGGGCAGTGCGCGCAGTCGCGCCAGGACGCCCGCTACTTCAGCAGGAAGAAAACCGAGGCGGTTCATGCCGCTATTGACTTTGACGCACACGGAAAACGCCTGCTCCGCTTGTGCCAGTTCGAGCATGCGCAATTGCTCTTCGTTGTGCACCACCAGGGTCAGCGCGTGGCGCAGTGCCAGATCGACATCGGACTCATCGAAGGCGCCTTCCAGCATCAGGATCGGCGCTTGCCAACCCAATTGCCGCAATTGCAGCGCCGCCTCGAATTCGATCAGCGCCAAACCATCGGCCTGGGCGAAGCCATGCATGGCATTGGCCAGGCCGTGACCGTAGGCATTGGCCTTGACTACCGCCCAGATTTTTTGGCCTTGCGCACGCTTGCGCGCCAGGGCCAGATTGCTGCGCATGGCATCGATGTGAATTGTTGCGATAAGCGGTCTTGGCATGGAAACAAGGCAGGCTGGATGCGGCTGTCGGCGGGATTCTCATTCTACCAATCGTCCTCGCCGCGCCCACGCAAAATCGGCGGTGGCGCCTGGCATTCATGGTATAAAGCTTGCCGGGGACTTCGGGACACTATCAGAAATGCGAATGAATCGCGGCTTTTACACGATCATGGCGGCGCAGTTTTTTTCTTCGCTCGCCGACAATGCATTGCTGATCGCCGCCATTGCCCTGCTCGCCACCATGCACGCTCCGGCGTGGATGACCCCGCTCCTCAAGCTGTTCTTCGTACTCTCCTATGTCCTGCTGGCCGCCTTCGTGGGCGCCTTCGCGGATGCGCTGCCCAAGGGCCGGGTCATGTTCGTGACCAACATGATCAAGATCGTGGGCTGCCTGATGATGTTCGTCGACGTGCATCCGCTGTTGGCCTATGCGGTGGTCGGTTTCGGCGCGGCCGCGTATTCACCGGCCAAGTACGGCATCCTCACTGAACTGCTGCCCCCCGAAAAACTGGTGGCCGCCAATGGCTGGATCGAAGGCTTGACGGTGGCTTCCATCATATTGGGCACCGTGCTGGGCGGCGCATTGGTCAACCAGCGAGTCTCCAGCGCATTGTTGTCTTTCGATTTCCCGCTGGTCACCACCGGCATCGATACGCCGGTGGAAGCCGCATTGACGATCATCGTCGTGGCCTACCTGCTGGCGGCACTTTTCAATCTGAACATTCCCGATACGGGCGCCCGCTATCCGCATCAGGAACGCAATCCGGTGCGACTGGTGGCTGATTTCGCTACTTGTTTTGTCACGCTCTGGAAAGACCGCCTGGGCCAAATCTCGCTCGCGGTCACCACTTTGTTCTGGGGCGCGGGCGCGACCCTGCAATTCATCGTCTTGAAGTGGGCCGAAAAATCACTGCATATGCCGCTGGACAAGGCGGCAGTGTTGCAGGGCGTGGTGGCAGTCGGCGTGGCAATTGGTGCGGTGGCAGCCGCGCGCTTTGTGCCACTCAAGAAGTCGCTGTCCGTCATGTCGCTGGGCGTCGCCATGGGCTTGGTGGTGATCATCATGACCATGGTCAGCAACGTTTATGTGGCCTATCCGCTCCTGGTGTTGATCGGCGCCTTGTCGGGCTATTTCGTGGTGCCGATGAACGCCTTGCTGCAGCACCGTGGCCACGTGCTGATGAGCGCCGGGCATTCGATCGCGGTCCAGAACTTCAATGAAAACCTTTCCGTGCTGACCATGCTGGTGCTGTATGCAGTGATGGTGAGATTCAATCTGGACGTGAACGTGGTGATCATCCTGTTCGGCCTGTTCGTCTCCGGCACCATGCTGCTGGTGATGCGCCGCCATGCCGCCAACCAGCGTGAACGCGATTCCATGCACCTGATCGGCGAGCACAAGCACTGAGCCCAGGCACTGGCCGAAGCAATCAAGCAAGGACCCTCGGCACAGGGACTAATTCGGCAGGCTTGCGGCAGCGCGCCAGGCATCGGGCGCAACGAAGCAGCGACCGACTTCGATCCAGCAGCCCTCTTCCTGTTCCATCTCGGCCAGCATGACTGGCGTGTTCTGCCTGGCAAAGGCGGCCTGCAACAAGGGCAGCACTTGCGGCGCCATCAGCAACCGGTCCGGCGTGGCCGCTTGCGGTGTCAGCCATTGCAGGCGATCCAACATCAGATAGCGCTTGCCCGCACTGGAGGCCGCGAATTCCTCGAGCGAACACCAACTGCCGCGGCAGTGCTGCGCCGACAGGCCCGGCACACCGCCTGCGCCCGCCGCACCGTGCGGATAAAACAGCCAGCCCTTGACCCAGGCGCCGGCGTTGTCCACCGGCCGCGGCAATACGCTCGCCGCCGCAGGAAGAGTGGACAAGGCAAGTTGACGGTCAAGAATCTTGGCCACTTTGGCGCCGAGCGTATCGGCCAGATTGGGGCCGACAAAGTAGTCCGCCTTGTGGGCCTGCTGCGGCTCGGCGCGACGCAAGAGATACACCTTGGTCGCCAACTCGCGATGCAGCAGCCGGCCGTCGCGTTCGAGCAGAAAATCGAATTCGCCCAGGGTGCGTTCGCCATCGCGCACCTGCAGGCCCTGCGCATGCAGCATACCCAGTTCACGGAAATGCCAGGCCAGCAATTGCTCGGCATAGCGGCCAAGACGGGTGAAGCGATGAATATTCAGATGGGCATGCAGATCGGCCGGATCGCGGTCCAGCGCGCGCAGCCGGTCGGCGGACAGCGGTGGCATTTCGGCACCCAGGCAAGTCACCCGGCCGCCCCAGCCGGGCCAGGCGGCATCGAGCATATCCGGCGCGTCCAGCAGCCAGGCCAGGGTTCGCACATGCGGGTCATGCAAGTCGCCCCAGCGCTGATGGAACAGTCGCTGGCAGCTGACGCCGGAATCAGCCCTGGACGGCATGCGCGGCGCGCGCCATGCACAGGTCGCGCCAGACTTTCGCCTTGTCGGCAGGCTGGCGCAACAGATAGGCAGGGTGGTAGGTCACGACCAGGGGCTTGCCCTGAAACCGATGCAGCTTGCCACGCAAACTTCCAACGGGAGTATCGGGCGGCAATCCCAACAGGCTGATGGCGGCGATGCGGCCCAGCGCGACAATCACGTCGGGCTGGATCAATTCCAGTTGCTGCTGCAGGAAAGGCAGGCAGGCCGCGATTTCCTCCGGCGATGGCGGCCGGTCGCGGCCGTCGCCAGCGGTCGGACGACATTTGACGACATTGGCGATGTAGGCATTCTCCTCGCGATTCAAACCGAGGGCCTTGAGCATGTTGTCCAGCAGCTTTCCGGCGGGGCCGACGAAGGGTTCGCCCTTCAGGTCTTCCTGCCGTCCCGGACCTTCGCCCACGAACAGCCAGCTCGCCTTGCGGTCGCCGACGCCGAAAACGGTGCGATTGCGGCCCTGGCACAGGCCGCAGGCGACGCAGCTGGAAACAGCCTGCTGCAAGGGATCCCAGTCAAGGCCCAACGACGACGCCCGCAATTGCGAAGTTGCGGCAAGGACCCGGCCTTCGTCCGTTTCAGCTTGCGGCGGAATTTCCAGCGGCACTTCCAGCTTTTTTTCCAGCACTTCTTCCAGCGTTACGGGCCCACGTTCGCCAAGCGCCTCCTGGGTCACTTCGGTCGCGGCTGGCGGAGCCGGCTGGCGCGTGGTCCAGACGGGGCCAAGCCCCATCCGCGACAGCATCAGCAACTGGCGTTCGTGCGCGCTCACAGCGGTAGCCTCATCACAATGGCATCCTCGCGCTTGAGGTGGGGCGCGGGATAGTAGTTGCGGCGTACGCCGATACGGGTAAAGCCATAGCGCAGATAGATTTCGAGCGCGCGCGCGTTGGATGGCCGCACTTCCAGCAGGACGCTTTTCATGCCCGCCTCGCGGGCCAGCGCGCACAGCTTGTCGAGCATGAAGCGGCCATGTCCCTGGCCATGGCAGGCCGGATCGACCGTGATATTGAGCAGATGGGTTTCATCCACTGCATGCATGGCCAGGAAGTAGCCGAGCATGCGGCCATTGTGGGCAGGGTCGCGCAATATCCAGCAGTCATATCCGCTTTTCACGGAATCCAGGAAATTGCCTTCGGTCCAGGGAAAGGGATATGCCAGCTTTTCGATATGGGCGACTTCCTTCAGATCGACCGGCAACATGCGTAGCAACTGCAAGCCAGACTGGCCCGTGCCCGGCTGCCGCGAGATCACGCTGCTCATGCCGACGCCTTCGCCAATCGCTCGGCGGTGGTCAGGGCAATCTTGTTGCGCAGGTAGAGCGGTTGGGCATGCATGGCGTCCACCACCTGCCCGCGCGCCTTGGCTGCC
>JAEVZY010000237.1 GCA_023392035.1 Pseudomonadota bacterium
CCACGATCAGGAAGTAGCCGGGGAAGCCCATCTTGATGATGGTGTCGGTTTCAAACTTCAGGCGTTCTTCATAGCGCGGACGTTGCGCCTCGCGCTTTTCGGCATCGGGAAACAGATGTTCCAGGCGCAGCTCCAGCCCTTTCTTCGCTTCGGCCACCAGGTAGTCGTCGAGCGACATGCCATCCGGCGTGGGGAACAGCGGCAGCTTGGGCTTGCCCAGTTCCAGCACCAGGTTGCAGCGGCGCGCGATCTCCACTGCGTTTTGCAACGCGCCGGGCAGGTCGGCAAACAACTCGACCATCTCGTCCTGGGTCTTGAAGCATTGCTCCTCGTTGAAGCGCCTGGTGCGGCGCGGGTTGGCCAGGATTTCGCCTTCGGCAATGCAGGTGCGCGCTTCATGCGCAATGAATTCTTCCTTCGACAGGAACTGCACCGGATGCGTGGCCACCACCGGCAAGCCGAGCTTGTTCGCCAGCGCCACCGACTGCCGCAGCAATTGCTCGCCATTGGCCTGGCCGTAGCGCTGCACTTCGATATAGAAATTGCCTGGAAAGGCCGCGGCCCAGCGGCGGGCGGCTTGCTCGGCCAGTTCGGCCTTGCCGTTTTCCAGCGCCTGGCCGATCTCGCCCGAGGCCGCGCCGGACAGCACGATCAACGCGTCTTCGGCGCCGCAGGCTTGCAGCCATTCGGCCCGCACTTCGGCGCGGCCGCGATAGATGTTGGTCAGCCAGGCGCGCGACAACAGGTCGCACAGTTGCAGATAGCCCTGGCGGTTCTTGGCCAGCAGCAGCAGGCGCGAAGGCTTGTCGCGATCCTGCTCGTTGCTGATCCAGACATCGCAGCCGGCGATGGGCTTGATGCCGCGACCGCGCGCCGCCTTGTAGAACTTGACCATGCCGAACAGGTTGTCGAGGTCGGTGATGGCCAATGCCGCCTGCTGGTCCTTGGCTGCCGCCTTGACCACATCGTCGATGCGCACCAGGCCATCGACGATGGAATATTCGGTGTGCATGCGCAGGTGGACAAAGCGCGGTTCGACGCTTTGCGCGACCACGGTTTCAAGGACGGTTTCAGGTGCATTCATGGGCAGCATTTTACCCGGCAAGGCGCTGGTTCACGGCCCTAAAATCGGCTTGACTTTCAGCGCGTGGCCCAATCCGGATTGGGGCCGAAATATTCAAACAGGTGGTCGATGAAGGCGCGCACCTTGGGCTGCATGTAGCGGTTGGGCAGCCAGGTCACCCACAGCGATTTGTCGGGATAGGCAATGCTGTCGGGCAGGACTTCCACCAGGCCGCCGCTCTTCAGGTAAGGCGCCAGCACGTAGGTGGGCGCCAGCGCAATACCCATGCCGGCCAACGCCATTTGCACCATGACTTCCGAGGTGTTCACCCGGTAGTGCCCAGTGACAGGCAGCGTGGTCAGCTTGCCATCGATGCGATAGCGCCAACCCGCCTGCACGCCCGGACCGTAGTAGACCAGGCATTCGTGCCGCAACAGATCCTGCGGCGTTTGCGGCACGCCATGCTGTTGCAGATAGGCAGGCGCGGCACAGCTGACCCAGCGCAGCGGCGCCAGCTTGCGCGCCACCACCGAGGGCGAGGGCTCTTCGGTCAGGCGGATCGCCAGGTCATAGCCCTCTTCCACCAGGTCGGCCACGCGGTCGCTGGCGTTGAGTTCGATTTCCACGTCCGGAAAACGCTCGCGGAAACTCTTCATCACGCGCGCCATGTACAGGCCGCCGAAGACCACCGGTGTGGTCACTTTCAAAATGCCGCGCGGCTGCGCCTGCAGCCGGGTCACGGTCTGCTCTGCCGCTTCGATGGCTTGCGCGATGCGGGCGCATTGCTCGTAGTAGGCGGTGCCGCTTTCGGTCAGGCTCATGCTGCGTGTGCTGCGCGTGAGCAGCCGCACGCCCAGGCTGTGCTCGAGGTTGGACACGCGCTTGCTGACCAGCGATTTGGAACTGCCCAGCTGGCGGGCGGCGGCGGAAAAACTGCGCGTCTCCACCACCTTTACGAAAGTCATCATCTCGGCCAGTCGTTCCATATGATCGGGCATATTGTTCGTTTGGGTGAACAATCTTATTCCAATTCCGCGGATTGTAAATCCAGCGTGACTGCCGATAATGAAGCCACTGCAAGTCACCGCCTGTTCGCTGGAGCGCAAGATGCTGAACATCCCCGCAATGCCGATGCAATTCAACTGGAAAGCCTGGCTGGCGCGCGCCCTGTCCATCCGGGGCATGGAATTCCACGCCGCCGGCCGCACGCTCAGACTGGAAGGCAATCAGCATTTGAAGTTGCATGACGCTGCCGGCACCGTGGTGCAAATGGTGTGCGGCACCGCCTGGATTACCCAGGATGGCGATATCAAGGACAGTTTCGTCGCCAGCGGCGAAGTCTTTCGCATCGAGCGCGCCGGTGCAACCCTGATTGCACCGCTGGGCACGGCCCGCTTGCGCCTGCTGTCGGCGCAGGCTGACGCCGATGCCGCGCTGAAGCTGCTGCCCTCCGGCCGGGGCGGGAGCTGGTGATGCAGGCACCGCTTTGCGATCCCTGGCGGCTGGCCGATGGCCAACTGGTGGTGGTGCGCGGCGCCACCCGCGCCGACATCCCTGCGGTGCAAGCCTTCATGGGCCAGCTCTCCTTGCAAAGCCGCTACCACCGCTTCCTGTATGCCGCGCGCGAACTGACGCCGCCCATGCAGCGCCAGTTCACCCGCTCCAACCCCAAGGTGGAAATGTCCCTGCTGGCCATGGCGATCCATGAAGACGGCAGCGAAGCGCTGCTGGGAGCGGCCCAGTACGCAGTCACCCGCTGGCCCGACAGCTGCGAGTTCGCGGTGGTGGTGGCCGATGCCTGGCAGCGGCGCGGCATTGCGCGCCGCCTGTTGCGCGATCTGATCGGCGTAGCCACGGCAGCCGGCCTGCAATCCATGCAGGGCGACACGCTGGTGGAAAACGAAGCCATGCGCCGCTTGCTGCAGCAACTGGGCTTTGCGCTGCAGCGCCATCCGGATGGCGCCTTGCTGCGGCGGGCAGTGAAAGCGCTGGACGCGCCGCTGGATGCCAACTGTCCGGTGCTGGCGCAAGTGGCGCAACTCGCGCGCGCGCTGCGCCCGCCGGCTCCGGTGGCGCAGGTATAATCACGGCGAATCAAAGACTTACCGGATTTTTCGCGCATGAACGCCGCTCTTCCCATCGTCAACATCTCCGCTTATAAATTTGTCACCCTGGACGACAACCTCGAGCGCCGTCCCGAATACAAGGCGCAATGCGATCGGCTTGGGTTGAAGGGCACCATCCTGCTCTCGCCCGAGGGCATCAACATGTTCCTGGCCGGCAGTCGCGCAGCCATCGATGCCATGCTCGACTGGGTGCGCCAGGACCCGCGCCTGGCCGACTTGCAGCCCAAGGAAAGTTTTTCCGACAGCCAGCCCTTCAATCGCATGCTGGTGAAGTTGAAGCGCGAAATCATCACCATGAAGCACCCGCTGATCAAGCCCGAGCTGGGGCGGGCCCCCGTGGTGGATGCGCCCACCCTCAAGCGCTGGCTGGACCAGGGCCACGATGACGACGGCCAGCCGGTGGTGATGGTCGATACGCGCAATGCTTTCGAAGTGGATGTCGGCACCTTCAGCAACACCATCGATTACCGCATCGAGAAATTCAGCGAATTCCCGGATGTGATCCAAGCCCATCGCGATCAACTCGCGGGCAAGACGGTGGTGACCTTCTGCACCGGCGGCATCCGTTGCGAGAAAGCGGCGATCTACATGCAAGGCGTGGGCTACGACAGCGTGTACCAGCTGGAAGGCGGCATCCTGAAATACTTCGAGGAAGTCGGCGGCGCGCACTACGAAGGCGATTGCTTCGTCTTCGACCATCGCACCGCGCTCAATCCGCAATTGCAAGCGACTGAAGCCGCGCAGTGCTTCGCCTGCCGCGCCGTGGTCACGCCGCGCGAGCAATTGTCGCCGCATTACGTGGTGGGCGAATCCTGCCCGCATTGCGCCACCGCCTGAGTTCTTCTTTTCCCATGGGCTATATCGGCCGCTTCGCACCCTCGCCCACCGGCGCCCTGCATGCCGGCTCGCTGGTGGCGGCCCTGGCTTCTTGGCTCGACGCCCGCGTGCATGGCGGGCAATGGCTGTTGCGCATTGAAGATGTCGACGAGGCGCGCACCGTGCCCGGTTCGGCCGAATCCATCATGCAGGCGCTCCAGACGCTTGGCATGCAATGGGATGGCGAAGTCTGGTGGCAGAGCCGGCGCGGCGCGGTCTATGAAGCCGCCTGTGCGCGCCTGGGTAACCGGGTCTTTCCTTGCGCCTGCACCCGGCGCGAGATTGCGGCGGCGGCCACGCGCATCGGCAGCGATGGCGCGCCGGTGTATCCTGGAACCTGTCGCGCCGGCCTGCCTCCCGGGCGCTCCGCGCGCGCCTTGCGCCTGCGGGTGCCGGCCGCGGACGATCCAGCGGCGCGCATCTGCTTCCATGATCGCTGGATGGGCCAGCAATGCCAGGACCTGGCAAGCGAAGTCGGCGACTTTGTGCTGCACCGGGCCGACGGCTATTGGGCCTATCAATTGGCAGTCGTGGTCGACGATGCGGAACAAGGCGTGACGCACGTGGTGCGCGGCGCCGATCTGCTGGACTCCACGGCGCGCCAGATCTATCTGCAATGCCTGCTCGGCTATGCCACGCCTTCTTATCTGCACGTGCCGCTGGTGAACAATGCACGGGGCGAGAAACTGTCCAAGCAGACCGGCGCCCAAGCGCTGGATCTGCAGCAACCGGTGCTGGCCTTGCAGCAGGCCGCACGCTTTCTTGGAATGCAGGCGCCGGAAGCAAAACAGCCCGGCGATTTCCTGCGCCGGGCTGCCTTGGAGTGGGAGAAGCGATTGACGCGCTTAGCGTCGGGTCAATCCGCCCAGTAGCGCGGCGCGCTTGGGCTGGGCCTTGCTTGGCGGCCCGGCCTTCTCCGTGCGTGCTTCAGCTTGTTCCGGAGCTTGCGGTGCCGGCTCGTAAGGCTTGAGGAACCAGGGGTCCACTTTTTGCGGCCGCGGTCCGCGCGCCGGGCGGGCGGCGCCGGCAGCCGATGCAGCACCGCGCGGCTCCTCGCGGCGCGACCAGCCAGCTGCACGGCCGGCGACGAATCCCGGCAAGGGATCGAGCTTGAACTTCTGGCGCGTCAGTTTTTCGATGTCGGCCAGCGACTTCGAATCGCGGTCGGTGTACAGCGAGATCGCATCGCCCGAGGCCCCGGCACGGCCGGTACGACCGATGCGGTGCACGTAGTCTTCGGCGTTGTAGGGCAGGTCGTAGTTGATGACGCAGGGCAGCTCGGC
>JAEVZY010000158.1 GCA_023392035.1 Pseudomonadota bacterium
GTACAGGGCCAGCGCCACCAGCAGGCAGGCGCCGGAGGCGAACAGGTTGTAGATCGGGTAGGTCATCAAGTCGCCCAGCGCCAGGCCGCCGCGCAGCCAGGGCGGCGCCTGCACTCCGTGCACATCATTGCCGACCAGGATGCTGCGCAATTCCTCGAACACCAGGATCAGCGAATAAGTCATCAGCACTTGCTGCAAATGGTCGCGCTGATACAGGTAGCTGAAGAACAGCCATTCCAGCACATAGCCGAAAGCCGCCGCCAGCAGCACGCCCACCAGCAACTGCAGCAGGAACTGATCGCCGAACAGGGGCGCCAGGGCGAAGGCCATGTAGGCGCCGATCATGTAGAAGCTGCCATGGGCGAGATTGATCACGCCCATGATGCCAAAGATGAGAGTCAGGCCGCTGGCCACCAGGAACAGCAGCAAGCCGTACTGGATGGCGTTCAGGCATTGGACGAGGAAAGTCGCGAGATCCATTCAGAAAACAAAAAACACAGCGGCTCAGGCCGGACATTTCACCAGACCGCGGGGTGCTGGCGCGGTCCGATGAAATATCCGGGCTGGTCGCCGGGTGACACGGCAAGCCAGGGCGCGATGATGTCCCAATCAAAAACTACATCGCGAAAATTACATCTTGCAGCCGCGCGCCGGATCGGCCAGCTGCTTGATCGCCACGCCCTGAACCTCGTTCAGGCGGCCCTTCACCTTGCGCAGGTAGATGTCCTGCACCGGATTGTGGGCCGCGGACAGCTTGAACTTGCCGCGCGGGCTGTCGATCTCGGCTTTCTCGATGCCGCCGACCACCGCATCGGTTTTCTTGATGTCGCCATTGGCGGCTTTCAGGCCGGCCTGCAGCATCTGCGCGGCGTCATAGCCCTGCACCGCGTAGACGTCGGCATTGGCCTTGTAGGTCTTGGCGAAATTCAGGCGGAAGGCCTTGTCGCGCGCATTGGAAAGATTGTCGGCGTAGTGCAGGGTGGTGACCATGCCCTGGGCCGCTTCGCCCTGCGCTTCCAGCGTGCCATCGGTCAGGAAACCCGGGCCGTAGAGCGGAATGGTTTTCGAAAGCCCGGAAGCGTAGTAATCCTTCACGAACTTGACCGCGCCGCCGCCGGCGAAGAAGGCATACACCGCATCCGGCTTTTGCGAGGCGATTTGCGTGAGCAGCGCCTGGAATTCCACGTTGGGGAAAGGCAGGGTCAGGTTTTGCGCGACCTTGCCGCCGCCTTTCTCAAATCCTTCGGCAAAGCCCTTCACCGATTCATTGCCGGCGGCGTAATTCCAGGTGACGGTAATGGCTTTCTTGTGGCCCTGCTTGGCCGCCACTTCACCCATGGCATAGGCCGGCTGCCAGTTGGAGAAGGACGAGCGGAACACGGTCTTGCTGCACATCGGCCCGGTGATGGCGTCGGCGCCGGCATTGGGGATGATCAGCAGGGTGTGGTTTTCCTTGGCCGCGCGCGCCATGGCCAGCGCCACGCCGGAGTGCACGGTACCCACCAGCACATCCACCTGGTCGCGCTTGATGAGCTTGTTGACGTTGTCGGTGGCCTTGGCCGGTTCCGATTCGTCGTCCACCTTGAAGTATTGAATCTCGCGCCCGGCCAGCTTGCCGCCCTGTTCCTGCACGTAGAGCTTGAAGCCGTTTTCTATCATGTTGCCCAGCGCCGCATAGGTGCCGGTGTAAGGCAGCATGAAGCCGACTTTCACGGGCGCGTTCTGGGCTTGGGCGGCACTGGCAAGAGTGAGCGCGGCAACAAAGGAGGCAAGTACGGAGGCAGTCAGGATGCGGGGGCGGATGTTCATGGAGTCTCCAGGGTTTTATGTCTTTCCGGCAAGTGGGTGATGATGAATTGTCCTGCTTCCCGGGTCAATGCTTGCGGCTGGTCGAAATGCACGGAATGCCCGCAGTGGGCGATAGCCAGTGTTTTCGCACCGGGGACCAGGCGGCCGATGCGATGGATTTGTTCGAGCGTTCCATATTCGTCCTGCTCGCCCTGCATGGCCAGCACCGGGCATCGGATCGCCGGCAGCAGCTCTTCCATGCTCCATGCGCGGAATTCCGGCGCCAGCCAGGCATCGTTCCAGCCGTAGAAAGCGGAATCGACATCGGCGTGATAGCGCGCCAGGCGCGCCCGCAGTCCTTGTTCTTCATAGGCCTGGCGCGCCTGGCGGATGGCGGCAAGGGTGATCTCTTCAACGAATACATGCGGCGCTTCCACCACCACCCCCGCCGCCTGGCCGGGCAACAAGGCGGCATGCAGCAGCGCGATGCTGGCGCCATCGCTGTGGCCGAACAGCCAGGGCTGCCGGATGTCCAGTGCGCTCAACAGGGCCGGCAGGACTTCGCTGGCCTGGCGGTGCATGAAGTCCGGGCCCCAGTGTTCATCCGCGGCGCGCGGGGTGGAGCGCCCATAGCCGGGGCGCGAATACACCAGCCCGCGCATGCCCAGGGCCTGGCACAGGCGCTCGGGATAGCCCTTCCAGATGGCGACTGAACCCAGTCCCTCGTGCAGGAAGACCAGCACCGGTTGCGCGCTGTCTTGCGGGCCGTCCTGGGGGCCGACCCATGCGTATTCCAGCGCAATCGGCCGGCCTTGCCAGTCGATCTGCAGCAATTGCGTGCCGCTTGCGTGTTTGCCGGACACCGACATCAGCCTTGCAGCGCGCGCAGCTTGAAGCGCTGGATCTTGCCGGTGGCGGTCTTGGGCAATTCCTCGGCGAAGTGGATTTCGCGCGGCGTCTTGTGCGGCGCCAGGCGCGACTTGCAGAAGGCGCGCAAGTCTTCCTTGAGCGCATCGCCGGCGGCCTGGCCGGGCTTCAACACCACATAGGCCACGGTCTTGGTCAGGCCCTGTTCGTCGACGCGGCCGATCACGGCCGATTCCAGCACGGCGACGTGGGCGATCAATGCGGCTTCGACTTCGATCGGCGAGACATACTGGCCGCTGACTTTCAGCATGTCGTCGCTGCGGCCGGAATAGCTGTAGTAGCCCTGTTCATCCAGCACATACTTGTCGCCGCTCTTGACCCATTCGCCCTGGAAGGTGACGCGGCTTTTCTCGCGGTTGTTCCAGTAGAGCAGGGCGGCGCTCGGTCCCTTGATGTAGAGGTCGCCGACGTCGCCGACGGCACAGGGGCTGCCGTCCTCGTGCCGCACCTGCAGTTCATAGCCTTGAACCGGGCGGCCGCTGCTGCCATAGCGCACATCGTCGGCGCGGTTGGAGAGGAAGATGTGCAGCATCTCGGTCGAGCCCAGGCCATCCAGGATGTGGGCGCCATAGCGGGCATGGAATTTTTCGCCGACCTCGCGCGGCAGCGCTTCACCGGCCGAGGCGCAGATGCGCAAGGCCAGTTCGTTTTGCGCGGGCTGGGATTCGGAGGCCAGCATGGCCACGTACAGCGTGGGCACGCCGCAGAACACGGTCGGCCGCTGTTCCACCAGGCGCTTGAAGACCGCGCCCGGGGTCGGGCGTTCGGCCATCAGGATCACCGTCGCGCCGACAGACAAGGGAAAGGTGAGCGCATTGCCCAGGCCATAGGCGAAAAAGAGCTTGGCGGCGGAGAACACCACATCGTCCTCGCGCACGCCGAGCACCGGCTGGCCGTACAGGGCCGCCGTCCAGTACAGGTTGGCATGGCTGTGCACCGTGCCCTTGGGCTTGCCGGTGGAGCCGGAGGAATACAGCCAGAAGGCGAACTGGTCGGCGTGGGTGTCGGCGCAAGCGGCATGCGAAAGCGCTTCGGCTTGCAGCAGATGCGAGAAAGGCAGGGCGCCTTGCGGCAGTTCGGCCGCGGCGCCGCAGACGATGAGCTTGGGCTTGTGCTTGCAGCCGGCCAGCGCTTGCGTCACCACCGGCAGCAGCGCCGCCGACACCAGCACCGCGCGCGCCTCGCTGTGGCCCAGCATGTAGGCATAGTCGGCGGCCGGCAGCAGGGTATTGACCGGTACCGGCACCACCCCGGCAAACAGGGCGCCGAGGAAAGCCACCGGCATATCCACCGTGTCATGCATCACCAGCAGCACCCGCTCTTCCGGATGCAGGCCCAGGCGCAGCAGGCCGGCGGCGCAGCGCCGTACCCGTTCGTCCAGTTCGCCATAACTCAGGCTGGTGGCGTCGTCGATATAGGCCGGCTTGGCGGCGCGGCCGCGATTGAGCTCGAGAATATGGCGCGCGAAATTGAAGCGCTCGGGCAATGCTTGGGGGGCTTCCACGGCTGTCTCCTGCCTGGATGGTGCTGCTTGCCGGGGAGGCTCCTGGCGCGCAGCTTCCTGTTGTCAAGAACTGGAATGCATTTGTCTGGAGTGTAAGTGCAATATCTTGCGTGCGTCAAGAAGCTGGCGGATAATGGCCTTCAATCATTTTCACCGGCTTCCCCTCCATGTCCTTGACCGCAGACGAGCCAGGTCGCGATCCCTTTCTGGTTGCGCTGGGCGAGCGCCTGAAGATGCTGCG